>JAIXZV010000183.1 GCA_027489365.1 Sphingomonadales bacterium | reverse complement strand
CGGCAGTGCCGGTCGAGGCGGTGGCGTGAGAGATGTACGACCAGACAAGCCCCTCCCCTTCAGGGGAGGGGTTGGGGTGGGGCCTATCCGCGACTCCGGCGGCGGGCATTTGCGGCACGGCCCCACCCCCAACCCCTCCCCTGAAGGGGAGGGGCTTGTCTGGTCGTACATCTCTCACGCCACCGCCTCGACCGGCACTGCCGCGCGCGCCTTGCGCAAGGGCCGCCACGCCGCCTCGCTGCGTTTGCGCGCGAGATAGGTATCGAGGCCGATTTGTGCGCCGATCAGCATGTAGACGAACGGCTGGAACGCGATCGCGATGAACGCTGCGCCGAGCAGATAGACGATGTGCGCGGATTGCAACGCGCCCGCGAGCGGCGTGATCCACGCCTGATCAGGCGGGGCCTTGCGATAGCGTTGCCGCAGCACCTCCATCCGGATGATGCCGCCGAGATTGATCAGCAGCCAGATCGCGAGGCCGGGGAAGCCCTGTTCGCCGATCATCTCGAAATAGGCGCTGTGGAAGGCGCGCGCCTTGTCGACGGTGAGTTTCTTGTCGATCGTCGCGTTCTGCGCGTTCCCCTCGACCTTTTCGGTGTCGTAGCGGATCTGATTCTGGCGGTACATTTCAAAGCCGCCGCCCATCGGGTGGTCCTTGGCGTACTGCCAGGTCCAGCCCCACACGGCGAGGCGGGTGGAGGCGGATTCGTCGGCCTTATAGGTCTTGATCGTGCTCATCCGGTCGGTGAAGGACGACGGCAGGAACGGTACGGCCATCAGCCCTGCGGCCCCCAACACGCACAGATACAGCACCTTGCGCTTGGTATCGCGCAGCATCAGCACCGCGACCAGGCCGATGCACAGCAGCCCGGTACGGGTCGAGGTGCCGACCGGGATCAGCAGGCAGGCGAACACCAAAGCGTAGCAGAACAGCTTCACCTTCCAATCGGGCGGGAAGATCGTGCCGAATTTGGTGAACCACAGGATCAGCGGGATGATCGCGACCGCGACGGTGGAGATGGTCGAGCCTTCGTACAGGCCGGAATTGTTCGACACCATCAAATTGAGCGTGCCGTATCCGCCGCCGCCGCTGGCGATCGTCTTGATCCCGCCGACGATGATGATCGAGGAGGCGGACGCGATCATCACCAGCAGCAGCGATTCGATCCGGAGTTTGGTGCGCAGCGTCAGCGGCAGGAAGGCGGCGAAGGCGAGCGCCTTCCACACCCAATCCCATTTGCCGAGCGCATCCACGGGGAAATCCGCCGTGCGCGTGGTAATGCCGCAATAGATCAGCAGCAGCACGATCAGCGCCTGGCGCGGGGCGACGCGCGTGTCGGTCTTGTCGTCGGCGAGCATCCACCCGCCGACGGTGAGCGCGACTGCGATCAGCGAAATCGGGATCGCGTTGAGCAGGATATAGGTCAGCCGCTGCGGGCTGACGATGTCGATATAGACATACGCCAGCACGAAGATGAACGGCTTGCGAAAGCCTGCCGCGAAGAAGGCACCGAGAAAGGCGACGAAGACGAGATCACGCACGCCGGCGGCCTTTCGGCTTGCGTTCGGGCGGCGGGCCTTCGCGGTCGAGATCGGGGCGGCGCAGCAGCACCCACACGGTCAACGCGATCAAGCCGTGGCTGATCGCGAGTGCGAGATTGTCGATCATGGCTGCGGCACGCCTTGCATGATCCTGCCCTACGCGCGGGCGGGTTGAGGCTCCGTTAAGCACTCGCGGATTAGGAAGCAGCCATGCGCATTCTCCACATCCTGGACCACGGGCTGCCGCTGCAGAGCGGTTACACCTTTCGCACGCGGGCGATCCTGAAGAGCCAGCAGCGGCGCGGATGGGAGGTCGCGGCAGTGACCGGCCCGCGTAACGGCGCGCGTGACCTGGCGCAGGAAAGCGTCGATGGGATCGATTTCTACCGGACCGATCCGGTGCCCGCGAGCCTTCCCGTGCTGGGCGAACTGCGCGAGATCCACGCCTTCGCGCGGCGGATCGATCAGGTGGTCGCCGCATTCAAGCCCGACGTGCTGCACGCGCATTCGCCGGTGCTGGATGCGCTGGCGGGGTTGCGCGTGGCGAAGGCGCGCAAGCTGCCGATCGTTTATGAGATCCGCGCCTTTTGGGAGGATGCGGCGGTTGGCAATGGCACCGGGACGGAAGGGTCGCTGCGCTATCGCGCCACGCGGGCTCTGGAAACCTGGGCGGTCAAGCGCGCGGATGCGGTGGCGGTGATTTGCGACGGGCTGCGGCGCGATCTGGTCGCGCGCGGGATCGATCCGGCCAAGCTGATCGTCTCGCCCAACGGGGTCGATATGTCGGTGTTCGGGGAGCCCTTGCCGTATGACGCGGCGCTCGCCGAATCGCTCGGCGTGCAGGGGGCCGAGGTGATCGGGTTCATCGGCAGCTTCTATGATTATGAGGGGCTCGATGATCTGATCGCGGCGATGCCGTTGCTGGTAGCCGAGCGCCCGGCGGCACATCTCGTGCTGGTCGGCGGCGGGCCGATGGAGGCAGCTCTGCGCGCGCAGGCGGCGGCATCGCCGGTCGCGCAGCACATCCATTTCATCGGGCGCGTGCCGCATACCGAGGTCGAGCGCTATTACAGCATCGTCGATGTGCTGGCGTATCCGCGCAAACATATGCGGCTGACCGATCTCGTTACGCCGCTGAAGCCGCTGGAGGCGATGGCGCAGCGGCGGCTGGTCGCGGCATCCGATGTCGGCGGGCATCGCGAACTGATTCGCGACGGCGATACCGGCACGCTGTTCCCGCCCGACGATCCGGCCGGAATGGCGCGCGCGCTGGCGGAATTGCTGGCCTATCGCGATGCGTGGGACGGGCGGCGCGCGCGCGGCCGCGCGTTCGTCGAGGCGGAGCGTAACTGGGCCACCAACGTGGAGCGTTACGCACCCGTTTACCAGAAACTTACCGGTGCTATGCCATCCCCTACGCTATGGCCGAGTCCCTCCGTTCCAAACCTGTGATCCTGCCGATCGCGCCGCTTGCCGCGAGCGTGGTCGGCGTGCTGACCGCCGCGATGTTCGCGCTGATCCCGACCGATCTGCTCGAATCGATGGTGGTCGACAGTGGGATCGCCGCGGTCCTCTCCGCCGCAGAGCCCCCGCTCGGGCTGACCGCGCGGCTTGTGCTGGTGCTGTTGTGCGGCGGCGGTGTCGGTTTGATCGCGTGGTTCGGCATGTTTTTGATGTTCGGAACACGCACGATCGTCGTGCAGCGGCCGGGGCGTGGGGCGGAGCCGGGATCGGTTTCCGCGCCGGTGCCGCGTCGCG
>JAIXZV010000071.1 GCA_027489365.1 Sphingomonadales bacterium | reverse complement strand
CGCGCACCCGTGGCGACGACCGCACCAGGTCAGTGGTAACGACGAAGCAGACCCGCCAGCCGCCCCTGAACCATAACGCGGTTGGCCGGATAGCGCTGGGGTTCATAGGCGCCATTGGCCGGATCGAGCCGGATCATCGCGCCTTCGCGGCGGAAGAATTTGAGCGTGGCTTCGCTTTCCTCGATCAACGCCACGACGATCTCACCGTCGCGCGCGACTTCCTGACGCTTGATCAGCGCGTAATCGCCATCGAGGATGCCCGCCTCGACCATCGAATCGCCCGACACTTCGAGCGCATAATGTTCACCACTGCCGAGCAGGGCGGCGGGGACGGCGAGCATCGAGGCTCCTTCGAACGCTTCGATCGGCACACCGGCGGCGATGCGGCCGTGCAGCGGGATTTCGATCACGTCATTGGCGGGTTCGGGCAGGTTGCGCACGTTGCTGGGCGCAGCGGTCCCCGCCGTGACCTTGCTCGGTGCCTTGGTGCCGCGTTCGGGCATCTTGAGCACTTCGAGCGCGCGGGCGCGATTGGGCAAGCGGCGGATGAACTGGCGTTCCTCCAGCGCGCTGATCAGACGGTGCACGCCGGATTTGGATTTGAGGTCGAGCGCTTCCTTCATTTCCTCGAACGACGGCGACACGCCGGTATCCTCCAGCCGGTCGTTGATGAAGCAGATCAACTCATGCTGCTTGCGGGTAAGCATCGCGCGGGCCCTCTCGTCGGAACAGACAACGAACCTATACGGAACGAAAAATCTTCCGTCAAGCGGGGCGGGTCAGGCGAGCGGCAGGACTTCCACCGAGTCGCCAACGGCTGCGGCGGACGCGTGCGGCGCACGGACGATCAGGCAGTCGGCGCGCGCCAGGGTGCGGACCATCGACGAATCCTGCCGATCCGCCGGGGCGACCCGGCCCGCCTGCGTGGTGGCACGCAAATAGTCTTGTCGGTGGTCGTTCGCGCGGAGCGGTGCGCCGAGGATGGCGAGGCGCGTGGGCGGCAGCGGGTCGGACGCGCCGGAGAGATAGGTGATCAACGGGCGCAGGAAGATCGTCGCGGTGACGAAGGCGGACACTGGATTGCCTGGCAGGCCGAGCACGACCGTGTCGCGCAGCTTGCCCGCCAGCATCGGCTTGCCCGGTCGCAGCGCGATCCGCCAGAAATCGAGATTGCCGCCGGCCGCTTCGAGCGCCGGGCGGATCAGGTCGTGATCGCCGACTGATGCACCGCCGGTGGTCACCAGAATGTCGGCATGGACGGCAGCAAAGGCGCTGACGATCGCGTCGAGCCGATCAGGCAGGATGCCGAGTTCGATCACGTCGACCGGCAAATCGACCAGCATCGCGGCGAGCATCGCACCGTTCGATTCCGGCAGCGCGTCGGCGGTCAGTGCAGCGCCGGGCGCGACCAGTTCGTCGCCGCTCGCCATGATCGCGACCCGGATCCGCCGCCGTACCGAGAGCGCGCCATGCCCGCCGATCGCGGCGAGCGCGATCCGCGCCGGGGTCAGGCGCTCGCCCGCAGGGACGAGCGTCTCGCCCGCGTCGAAATCCAGCCCCTTGCGGCGGATATTCCCGCCCGGCAGCGGTCCTTCGCCCGCCAGAGTAAGTGCGTCGCCGTCGCGCTTGGCCTCTTCCTGCACCAGCACGCTATCCGCCCCGGCGGGCATGGCCGCGCCGGTGAAGATGCGCACGGCCTGATTCGGCCCGAGCGTGCCGGTGAAGCGGCGTCCGGCGGCGCTTTCGCCGATGACGGTGAGCGGTCCGGGCAAATCGGCATGGCGTATGGCATAGCCGTCCATCGCCGAGAGATCGTCGGTCGGTTGGGTGCGAAGCGCCGCCACATCGGCCGCGACCCAGCGTCCGGCGGCCTGACGGAGCGGGACGGTTTCGGTTTCAACGGTGGTGGCGAGGCCGAACAGGCGATCGCGCGCGTCGGCGACGGAGAGGAGCGGGGCGGGCATGAGGTCGCTCTATCGCGCTTGGCGGGCTCGCGTCGAGGGGCGGGTGTTGGCGGCGGGGCGTGGTACTTAAATGCCACACTGCGCGACCAAAGCGCGGGCCGGTCAGCGCTGTCACGATCCCGCCTTAAACCCGGCCTAGCGCGCTGCTGACCGGCGAACGCTCCCCCAGAGGCGCGACGCCCGGCCGATTGCCGCGCAGGAGTCCGGGAGTGCCCTGCGCGCGCCATGCATATTCACAAACCTTTGCAAAAAATGGGGTATCCTCGTGTCCAGATCGTTCGCCGCCAAGTCCGCACTCCTGTTCGGCACCGCTTTTTCCGCACTGTGGGCGACCGCCGCCAGCGCGCAGGACGCGCCCGCCGCGCCTGCTGCTGCCGCTGCACCGGCCGCCGATAGCGACAGTTTGGGCGACATCGTCGTGACCGCGCAGCGTCGCCGCGAAAATCTGCAATCGGTGCCGGTCTCGGGCGGCGTGCTGCAGGGCGACGATCTGCGCACCTACACCACCGGCGGCAGCGACACGCTGCTCGAACTCGCCAACCGCGTCCCCGGCCTGTACGTCGAATCGACCACCGGCCGCATCTTCCCGCGCTTTTACATTCGCGGTCTCGGCAACGTCGATTTCTACCTTGGCGCCTCGCAGCCGGTGTCGATCATCCAGGACGATGTCGTGCTTGAGCATGTCGTGCTGAAATCGAACCCGGTGTTCGACGTTAAGCAAATCGAAGTGCTGCGCGGGCCGCAGGGCACGCTGTTCGGCCGCAACACGACCGCGGGCATCATCAAGTTCGACACGATCCGCCCGAGCAATGAGTTCGAAGGCCGCGCGACGGCTTCGTACGGCAGCTACAACACGATCAGCGTCGATGCCGGGGTCGGCGGGCCGATCGTGAAGGACGTGCTCTCGTTCCGCGTTTCGGCGCTGTATCAGCATCGCGACAATTGGATCGACAACACCTTCAACGGCGTCAGCGATGACGGCACCGTCGGCGGCAAGAATGTGCTTGGCCGCTTCGATG
>JAIXZV010000204.1 GCA_027489365.1 Sphingomonadales bacterium | reverse complement strand
GGTCATCGTCCCAACTCCGTCACCCCAGCGAAGGCTGGGGTCTGTGTGGGGAAAGCGGACGCGCGCATCAGGGAGACCCCAGCCTTCGCTGGGGTGACGGGGCGGGACTCACCCATAAAGCGCCTCCTTGAACGGTTCCATGCCGACGCGGCGATAGGTGTCGAGGAAGCGTTCGCCATCCTCGCGGCGCTCCAGATAGACGTTGGTCACCGTCTCGACTGCATCGACGATGCCATCCTCATCGAAGCCGGGGCCGGTGATCTTGGCGAGGCTGACATCCTCCGCGCCCGACCCGCCGAGCGAAAGCTGGTAATTTTCGGTGCCCTTCTTGTCGACGCCGAGGATGCCGATGTGGCCGGCGTGGTGATGCCCGCAGGCATTGATGCAGCCGCTGATCTTGAGCTTCAGTTCGCCGAGATCGCGCTGGCGCTCGGGCGAGGCGAAGCGTTCGGTGATCTTCTGGGCGACAGGGATCGAGCGCGCATTGGCGAGGCTGCAATAATCGAGGCCGGGGCAGGCGATGATGTCGCTGATCAGATCGAGATTGGCGGGTGCGAGACCGGCGGCATCGAGCGCCTGCCAGATCGCGTAGAGATCTGCTTGCCGCACGTGCGGCAACACGATGTTCTGGGCGTGCGTGACGCGCAGCTCATCGAAACTGTAGCGTTCGGCGAGGTCGGCCATCAGGTCGATCTGCTCGGCACTGGCATCACCGGGGATGCCGCCGGTCGGCTTCAGGCTGACCGTGACGATTGTGTAGCCCGGCTGCTTGTGCGCGGCGGTGTTCTGTTTGCGCCAAGCCTCGAACCCATTCCCGTTCGCTTCGAGCGAAGTCGAGAAGCCGGTTCCTGGCGCAGGTGTCTCGACTTCGCTCGACACGAACGGGGCGGGGGCATCCGTATCGAACGCGGGCGGGGCGAACATCGCGGTGATGCGGTCGAACTCGGCCTTGGGCGGATCGATCCCGAGCGCCTTGACGCTCACGAATTCCTCTTCGACCTGACGGCGATATTCGTCGGGCCCGATCTCGTGGAGCAGGATCTTGATCCGTGCTTTGTAGATATTGTCGCGGCGGCCGTAGCGATTGTAGACGCGCAGGCACGCCTCGAGATAGCTCAGCAGATCGTCGGCAGTGACGAAATCGCGGATTTCGTGGCTGATCATCGGCGTGCGGCCCATGCCGCCACCGACGAAAATCTTGCCGCCGAGTACGCCGTCACGCTCCAGCAACTGGATGCCGATATCGTGCAGGCGCAGCGCCGCGCGGTCTTCCTCGGCTCCGATCACCGCGATCTTGAACTTGCGCGGCAGGTAGGTGAATTCGGGGTGGAAGGTGCTCCACTGGCGCAGCAATTCGGCCCAGATGCGCGGATCGGCGACTTCGTCCGCTGCGGCCCCGGCATATTGATCCGACGAGATGTTGCGGATGCAATTCCCCGACGTCTGGATCGCGTGCATCTCGACCGTCGCCAGTTCGGCGAGGATGTCGGGCGCCTGATCGAGCTTGATCCAGTTGAACTGGATGTTCTGCCGCGTGGTGAAATGGCCATAGCCTCGGTCATACGTGCGCGCGATGTGGGCGAGCATCCGCATCTGGCGGCTGTCGAGCGTGCCGTACGGGATCGCCACCCGCAGCATGTAGGCGTGTAGCTGCAGATAGAGGCCGTTCATCAACCGCAGTGGCTTGAATTGGTCCTCGGTGATTTGCCCTGCAAGGCGGCGCTTCACCTGGTCGCGGAATTCCTCGACGCGGGTGTCGACGATCTGCTGGTCGTATTGGTCGTATTTATACATTGTGATTCTCGCGGAGACGCGGAGACGCGGAGGAAGAAGAAGGTTTGTTCGCGCAGAGGCGCAGAGGCGCAGAGGAGGCGCGCGCGAAGCGAGGGTGCGCGTAAGCGCAAAGGATCGCATTTGCGGCACGGTTGAATGAGGGCCGCTGCGCGGCGAGCGCAACGCCTCCGCGCCTCAGCGCCTCTGCGCGAACCGCTCTTTCTTCTCCGCGTCTCCGCGTCTCCGCGTGAACAATCATATCACCCAGCTCCCCGCCGCAGGATCGGCGGGTTTCAGCGTCAGATCGGGCCGCACCGTGGGGCCCAAAGCGCGGACGCGGTCCTTGATGTGGGCTGGGCGGGGGCCTTCGGGGGTGGCGGTCGCGTCGATCACGTACGGGCCATTGACGCGGCGTGCGCCTTCCTCGGCGCGCGCGATGCTCTCGCCCTGATCGCCGACATCGGCGGCGTCTTCCACATGGCGCGACCAGGCGGAGCCGGTCCACCAGATCACGTCGCCGCTCGGCAAATCATTTCCGGTCAGCAGTTTCACGCAACACTCTCCGCAATTCTCGCCCAGCGGCCCAATTTATCTTCGGCGTCGGACAGATCGACGACTTCGCCGACGACGATGATCGCGGGGCTGGCGACGTTCTCGCGTTCCACCATCTGCCCGAGATCGGCAAGCAGCGTCTTGATCGCGCGGTGTCCGTCGAGCGTGCCGCGTTCGAGCACCGCGACCGGCATTTCGGGCGCGACGCCGTCGCGCATCAATTTGTCGGCAATGTCGGTCGCGGTCGCCACGCCCATATAGATGACGAGCGTGCGGCCTTTGCCGGCGAGCCCCGACCAATCCTGATCGGCGAGGCCCTTGCATTGCCCAGCGACGAAACTGACCGCGCTCGCATGATCGCGGTGGGTGAGCGGGAGCATCGCCTCGGCCGCGCACCCGAGTGCCGCGGATACGCCGGGGATAACTTCGACGGGCAGACCCGCCGCGCGCACGGCCTCGACCTCTTCACCGCCACGCCCAAAGATGAAGGGATCGCCGCCCTTCAGCCGCACGACGATTGCGCCGGTCTTTACGTGAGCGACGATGAGGGCGTTGATCGCCTCCTGCGGCAGGGTGTGGCGCGCGCGCTGTTTGGCGACCGAGATGCGTTGGGCTTCCGGGGGGGCAAGATCGAGCACGCGCGGGTCGATCAGGCCGTCATGGACGACGACATCGGCTTGCTTGAGTGCGGCCACCGCGCGCACCGTCAGCAAGCCGGGATCGCCCGGACCCGCGCCAACGAGGATGACGCGCCCGCGCGCGTGCGGATCAAGGAGACTGGTCATCCTTTTTCCCTGCGCCACGCGCTGCC
>JAIXZV010000088.1 GCA_027489365.1 Sphingomonadales bacterium | reverse complement strand
CCGATATCTTCGCCGCGCAGGCAAAGGCCGTCGCAAAGTGACGGAGGATGTCGCCCCGCAGGCGATCCGCAAGCTCGCCCCCGGCAAGCTGGTGATCGCCACGCACAACGCCGGGAAGGTCAAGGAAATCCGCGCCTTGCTCGCGCCGTTCGGGATCGACGCGATTTCGGCGGGCGAGCTCGATTTGCCCGAGCCAGAGGAAACCGGCACCACCTTCGTCGCCAATGCCGAGCTGAAGGCGCTCTATGCCGCCGATCTGTCGGGCTTGCCCGCGCTCGCCGATGACAGCGGCCTGTGCGTCGATGCGCTGAACGGCGATCCCGGCGTCTACACCGCCAATTGGGCCGAAACGGCGGACGGCACGCGCGACTGGACGCTGGCGATGGGCAAGGTCGAGGACAAGCTCGCCGCGCTCGGCCCCGACACCAGCCGCTCGGCGCATTTCGTCAGCACGCTCGCGCTCGCTTGGCCCGACGGCCATGTGCAATGGTTCGAGGGCCGGATCGACGGCACTTTGGTGTGGCCGCCGCGCGGCGCGATGGGCTTCGGCTATGACCCGATGTTCGTGCCGCTGGGCGACACGCGCACTTACGCCGAAATGCCGTTCGAGGAAAAACAGGCCAACAACCACCGCGCCAGGGCGTTCGCGCAGATGATCGCGGCGGTGCTCTGAACCAAGCCCCCTTATTCGCTTCCCCGGCGACGGCTGGGCCCCACTTGCGAGCGCCTTGTGGCGAGCGCAGTCCTCCACCCAACGACTTTCGCGACTGGGCCCCGGCCTTCGCCGGGGAAGCGCTACGGGGAAGGCGCTCGGTAAACCTCAATCCTCCCCCCGCCGACCCCACACATTCCCCGGCGGCGCATAGCGGCACACGAGGTAATCGTCGCGACGGCTGCTCGCCAGGGCGCAGCCGACCTGCGTCGTGCGCCGCCAGATGATCTGCGTGTAATGCCCGACATCCTGCCACCGCCCGGTGGTGCTGATGTCGGGCACCGGCCCGGCGCGATAGAAGCGCCGCTCGTCGACCCACAGCCGCGCCATCTCATCATAGCGATACGCCCCGCGTGACCCCATGAAGAGGTTCTCGCCCTCAGCCACCGCGCCGCGCGGTTCGGTCGAATGTTTGAACTGCTCGGTCTCGGCCATCACCGCCGCGTAGCGCGCCGCGTCCGCCGCAAGCGTCTCGCTCCACACCAGCGGCGGCGCCCCCACTGCGGCACGCGCGGCATTATGCTCGCTCAGCATCGCGCGCCGTAGCAGACCCTCCCCGCGCGCTGCGACCGCCGCGTTGGGCCGTGGCTCGACGACGCGTTGCGGTCGCTCCTCCACCGCCGCCGCCGAACAGCCGCACAACAGCACCGCCAGCACCAAAAACCGCATCTTTCGCAATCTCCTCAGGGCGACCATAGCAGCATCCGATGAACCCCGCCCAAACCGATCCGCTCGCGCTGTATGTCCACTGGCCGTTCTGCGTGTCGAAATGCCCCTATTGCGACTTCAACAGCCATGTCCGCGAGAGTGTCGACCAGGCCGCGTGGCGCGACGCCTTGCTCGCCGATCTCGCCTATGAAGCGGCGGCGCTGCCGGGACGTCGGCTCGGCTCGATCTTCTTCGGCGGCGGCACGCCCTCGCTGATGCCGCCCGAGACGGTGGCGGCGGTGATCGATGCCGCGACCGGCCACTGGGCGGCGGAGAGCGACATCGAAATCACGCTGGAGGCCAACCCCTCCTCGGTCGAAGCCGCGCGCTTCGCCGACATCGCGCGCGCCGGGGTCAACCGCGTGTCGCTCGGGTTGCAGGCGCTCGACGATGCCGCGCTCGGCTTCCTCGGCCGCGCGCATGATGTCGCCGAGGGACTGGCCGCGCTGGACACGGCGCAAAAGGCATTCGCCCGCGTCAGCTTCGACCTGATCTACGCCCGCCCCGGCCAATCGCTCGGCGACTGGCATGGGGAACTGACCCGCGCGCTATCGTTCGGCACCGAACATCTGTCGCTCTACCAACTCACCGTCGAGCAAGGCACACGCTTCGCCACCGACGAGCGCGAAGGGCGACTGACACTGCCCGACCCCGACTATGCTGCCGACCTGTTCGAACTGACCCGCGAAACCACCGCGCGCGCCGGGCTGCCGGCGTACGAAATCTCCAACCACGCGCGGCTGGGGGCCGAGAGCCGCCACAACCTCGTCTACTGGCGCTACCGCGATTATGCCGGGGTCGGCCCCGGCGCGCACGGGCGGCGCGGCGGCCTCGCAACCGCGCGACACAAGAAGCCCGAGAATTGGTTGGGTGCCGTCGCCCGCAACGGCCACGGCGCGCAAATCGAGGAACCGCTGGTCCCCGCCGAACGCGCGACCGAGGCGTTGCTGATGGGCCTGCGGTTGCGCGAAGGCGTGGATCTCGCGCGCATCGCGGACTTGGGGGAGACGTCGGTGGAGGCGTTGATCGATTGGGAGGCTGCGCAGCGGCTGGAGGCGCAGGGTCTGCTCGCGCGCGACGGCGATCGGCTCACGGTCACCGATACCGGGATGCTGCTGCTCGATGCGATCCTGCCCTTGGTGGTGCGGGGGTAAACACCCCCCCCGTTCGTCCTGAGTAGGGACTGAGCTTGTCGAAGGCCCGTATCGAAGGACATGACCAAGAACTGTCCTTCGATACGCGTCTTCGACTTCGCTCAGCCGCTACTCAGGACGAACGGCAAGGGAGCGAGCCCCCCTACCCCCCAAACCCACCCGGCGCAGGTGACACCGTAACCGTCGTCCCCCCGCGAATCTCCTGCACCTCCAGCGCCCGCTCCGCGACGTTATCGCGCCCAAACCGAAACGCCCCATCGATCCCGGCAAAGCCGCCGCGATCTTTCAGCCGCTCCTCCGGAAACGCCCCCCCCATCGGCCAATCGCGCATGATGCGGATCGTCAGCAGCACCGAATCATACCCCAGGCTCGACAGCCGGAACGGCGCGACGCCGAAGCGCGCGCGATATTTGGTGGCATATTGCCGGTAAAGCCCGTCCGAAACGCTGGCGAACCATGCGCCCTCCAGCGCCGGCTTGCTCGCGATCGCACTTTCCGAATTCCACAATTCGGTGCCGAGCACGCGCGCGCCGCCCATGCCGTTCTTGCGCAGCACCGGCACGCCCGCCGCCGCCATGCCGCCGCCATCGGCGATCAGGATCGCCTGATACGGCGCGCTCTTGGTCAGCCGCACGATCGCTGCGGTCATCGATCCGGGAACGCGGTCATAGGTCTGCAGCGACCCGACGCGCCCGCCCGCCGTCTCCACCGCGCGCAGGAACGCGGTCGAGGCGCGCTCGCCATAGGTGCCGTTGGGCACCAGAGCGCCGAAGCTCGTCACGCCCTTGTCGGTCGCGTAATTCACCACGCGCGCCACCGATTGCGCAGGCACATAGCCCATCAGATACGCCCCGTTCCCGGCGACCGACGTATCGTTGGAAAAGCTCACCACCGGCACCGCGGCGCGGCGCGCGATCGGCGTCACCGCCCGCACATCCTCGGCCAGCAACGGCCCCAGGATCAGTTGCGCGCCGTCCGCCAAGGCCTTTTGCGCGGCCAGCGCGGCCCCGCTCGCGGTGTCATAGGTCGTGATGCGGACGCGATCGTTACCCGAATCGAGCAGCGCCAGCTGAGTCGCATTGGCGAGACTCTGCCCGACACCCGCATTCGGCCCGGTCAGCGGCACGAGCAACGCAACGCGGTGGCGCTGCGTATCCTTGGGAATGCCCAGTTCGACCACCGGCTGCTGCGGTTGGCTAGGGCGCACCACCGGCGCGCGCGACGGCGCGGGCCCGCGCGGGACGACCGTCTGGCAGCCGCCGAGAACCAACGCTCCCGCCGCCGCCACGGCCGCCGCAAAGCGCCGCCAGCCACTCGGCATTTGCCCTATCGATACCCGCTCTGCCATGACCGCTCCTGATGACATCTGTTCTTACACCTGATTTGGCTCCGGGCCTCTACATCGTTGCCACCCCGATCGGCAATCTCGGTGATCTGTCGCCGCGTGCCGCGCACATCCTGAGCCATGCCGCTGTAATCGCTGTAGAAGACAGCCGCGTTACGGGCAAACTTCTCAACCATATCGGCGTCAAACGTCCGATGACACCGTATCACGACCATAATGCCGAGGAGGTCCGCCCCGGCCTGATCGCACGCATGGGAGTGGAGGCGGTGGCGCTGGTGTCGGACGCGGGCACGCCGCTGATTTCCGACCCCGGCTATAAATTGGTGCGCGATGCGCGCGCGGCGGGGCATACCGTGTGGACGATCCCCGGCCCGTGCGCGGCGGTGGCGGCGCTGACGCTCGCTGGCTTGCCGACCGACCGCTTCCTGTTCCTCGGCTTCCTGCCGTCCAAGGCCCAGGCCCGCGCCGCCGCCATCGCCGAAGTCGCAAGCGTTCGCGCCACGCTGGTGCTGTACGAATCCGGCCCGCGCCTCGCGGCAACCCTCGGCGCGCTCGCCGAGGGCCTGGGCGACCGCGAGGCGGCGGTGACGCGAGAAATCACCAAACATTTCGAGGAAGCGGTAACAGGCACCCTGTCCAATCTCGCCGCCCGCTATACGGATGCGTCCCCCAAGGGCGAGATCGTGCTGGTCATCGCCCCGCCCGGCGCACCCGAGGCAGCAAGCGCAGCGGACGCAGACGCCGCCCTGGCGGAGGCGCTGACCCGCCTGTCGACCGGGCAAGCGGCGAGCGAAGTGGCCAAGGCGCTGGGGGTGGATCGCAAGGCGCTCTACGCGCGGGCGCGGGAGATGAAGGGGGTTGGCGAAGTTCGCTGACGCCGCGACAATCCTCCCCCGCCAGGGGGAGGTGGCGCCGAAGGCGACGGAGGGGGAGGTCAGCGATCAGCTCTCAAACTGAGTCCGGCGCTCAACCGCGACTGCAATGATCTGTCGCGCAACGCTATCCAAGTCGCGCAGCACGTCGCTGGCGGGATAGCGCACGACGAGCAGACCTTGCGCGGTCAGCGCGGCGTCGCGCCGCGCATCGCGAGCCGGCCGATCGCCCCGGCCATGCGCCTCCCCGTCCACCTCAATGGCGAGGCGTGCAGGCGCGCAATAGAAATCCAAAACATAGTCCCCGACCCCATGCTGCTTGCGAAAGCGCAATCCTTCAGCATTTTGTCGAAGCGCGAGCCAAAGTGCGATCTCGGGCGGGGTCATCTCACGCCGGAGCTTCTTGGCGTTGCGTTTGCCGCCGGGTGACCCTTCCAAGCGCATCGCTGACCTCCCCCTCCGTCGCCTTTGGCGACACCTCCCCCTGGCGGGGGAGGATTGCAGCAACATCCGCTTGCCGCAAATCTCGATATCTCCGCTGTCCTACACACCTACCATCTGCCACCCTCGCAATCCGCTCTTTCAAACCGTCGAACAGCCCCCAACCGCGTCCCCGGGAAACGGCGCGGATGCCTAACTTTTGTGACTTTAGCGGCACTCAAACCGCCGGATACAACCGCCGATCGTGCGACTCTGTGTGACTTTAAGCCCAGAAACTGATCGCTCGACACGAACGAATTGGCGTGCTGATTTCCAATCATGCCCCGGCCTATCCCAAAGCCCCCGCCCTCCCCCAAACGCCAGTCGGCCGAAGCCTCCGGCCGCCGGGGTGAGCGGCTCGCGGGGTGGTGGCTGCGGCTCAAGGGCTGGCGCATCCTTGCGCGGCGCGTGCGCACGCCCGCCGGAGAGGTCGATCTGGTGGCGAAGAAGGGCAACCTCGTCGCCTTTGTCGAAGTGAAGCTGCGCAAGACCGCCGCCGAACTCGATTTCGCGATCGACGAACGCCGCCTCGCGCGCGTCGCGGCGGCGGCGGAATATCTGATGCCGGCCTATGCCGAACCCGGCGACGACATCCGCGTGGATGTGATCCTGATCGCGCCGGGGGTGCGGCCACGGCATATTGAAAATGCGTGGATCGGGTGACATCGGGGGCTTGGCCTCTTAGATGCGCTCTGCCTCAACCGTCATGCCAGCGCAGGCTGGCATCTCGCGGTTCGGGGCGCTGCGACCGCCACCCAGAGACCCCAGCCTTCGCTGGGGTGACGGCAAGCGGCAGGAGTCGAATATGTCCCTCACCGTCGCCGTCCAGATGGACCCGATCGCGCACATCAACATCGCGGGCGATTCGACCTTCGCGCTGATGCTCGCGGCACAAGCGCGCGGGCACAAACTGTTCCACTACACCGCCGAGGACCTCAACTATTCCGACGGCCGGGTCTGGGCGAAGGCCGATCCGGTCACCGTGCAACGCGTCGTCGGCGATCACTACAGCTTCGGCGCCCCCGTCAGCCTCGATCTCGGCGACGAAGCCGACGTGATCCTGATGCGCCAGGACCCGCCCTTCGACCTCGGCTACATCACCGCAACGCATTTGCTCGAACGCATCGCGCATAAGACGCTGGTGGTGAACGACCCCGCCAGCGTCCGCAACGCCCCCGAAAAAGTGTTCGTGCTCGATTATCCGCAGTTCATGCCGCCGACGCTCGTCACGCGCAGCCTCGACGAGGCGCGCGCCTTCCTAGCGAAACACGGCGAAATCGTCGTAAAACCGCTCCACGGCAATGGCGGCAAGGCGATCTTCAAGGTCGGCCGCGACGGCGCGAACCTGTCGGCGCTGATCGAGGTCTTCAACACCATGTGGCGCGAACCGCATATGGTGCAGGCGTTCCTGCCCGACGTAGCGAAGGGCGACAAGCGCATCGTGCTCGTCGATGGCGAAGTCGCGGGCGCGATCAACCGCTTGCCCGGCGAAGGCGAAATCCGCTCCAACCTCGCGGTCGGCGGCTCGGCAGTCGCGACCGAGCTGACCGCGAAGGAGCGCGAGATCTGCGCCGTCCTCGGCCCGGAACTCAAGAAGCGCGGCCTCCTGTTCGTCGGCATCGACGTGATCGGCGGCGAGTGGCTGACCGAGATCAACGTCACCTCGCCCACCGGAATCGTCGCGATCGAGAAGTTCGACGGGACCGATGTCGCGGGCATGATCTGGGACGCGATCGAGCGCAAGGTCGCGGGCTAACGCCCCTCCCGCAATGACCGACTTCATCCTCGATCTCACCGCATGGGGCGGATATTTCGGCATTTTCCTGCTGATGGTGCTGGAAAACGTGTTCCCGCCGATCCCGTCGGAGGTGATCATGGGGCTCGGCGGTATCTCCGTCGCGCGCGGGCAGATGGCGATGGTGCCGCTGATCATCGCGGGCACGGCGGGAACGGTCGCGGGGAACTACTTCTGGTACGCGATCGGGTGGCGCTTCGGCTACCAACGGCTGCGCCCGTTCGTCGATCGCTACGGTCGCTGGCTGACGCTCGATTGGGAGCATGTGCTGCAACTCGAACGCTTCTTCAAACGCCGCGGGCAATGGGTGGTGTTCGTGTTCCGCTTCATGCCCGCCTTCCGCACGATGGTCTCGCTGCCCGCCGGAATGGCGCGGATGCCGCACACACGCTTCCTGCTGTGGACCGCGGCGGGTTCGGCGATCTGGAACACGGGTCTTGCCTATGCCGGGTACATCCTCGGCAGCAATTTCCGCGAGCTCGACGCCTATATCGGCCCGGCGGCGGTCGCGCTGACGGTCGCGATCGTGCTCGGCTACATCTGGCGCCTGCTACGCTGGAAACCGCGCGACTGCGGGTGAGTTGCTGCACTGCGGTGGAAACCGGGCGGGTGCGTCCCTATCTGGCAGTCTTCACCGGGGGGTGACCGCTGGAGCCAATTGCATGAAAATTCTGATCGTCCTGACCTCGCACGACAAGCTCGGGGACACCGGGGCCAAGACCGGCTTCTGGCTCGAAGAGCTGGCCGCACCCTATTATGTGCTGAAGGCAGCCGGTGCCGAACTGACGCTGGCCTCGCCCAAGGGCGGCCAGCCGCCGCTCGACCCCAAGAGCGCCGACGAAAGCGCGCAGACCGACGACACCCGCCGCTTCGAGGCCGATGCCGAGGCGACCGCGCAGCTCGCCAACACCGTGCGGCTCGATTCGGTGAAGCTCGAGGATTTCGACGCGATCTTCTACCCCGGCGGCCACGGCCCGCTATGGGATCTGGCCGAGGATGCGACGTCGCGCGCGCTGATCGAAGGCGCGATCGCCGCCGACAAGCCGGTCGCGCTGGTCTGCCACGCGCCGGGCGTGCTGCGCCATGTGCAGGCGGCCGACGGTAGGCCGCTGGTCTCGGGCAAGAAGGTCACTGGCTTCACCAACACCGAGGAAGCGGCGGTCGGCTTGACCGATGTCGTGCCGTTCCTGGTCGAAGATATGCTGACGCAAAATGGCGGCATCTATTCGAAGACCGGCGATTGGGGCGTGCATGTCGTACGCGACGGTCTGCTGATCACCGGGCAGAACCCCGCCTCGTCGAGCGCCGCAGCGACCGCCCTGGTCGAAGCGCTGGCCTGAAACAGTTCGGCACCCGGATCGCCTCCGGGTGCCGACCCGTCACGCCCGCGGATGGGCGTTGCGATACACATCCATCAAATGCGCGGCGTCGACTTGCGTATAGATCTGCGTCGAACTCAGGCTCGCATGACCCAGCAACTCCTGCAGCGCACGCAAATCCGTCCCGCGCCCCAGCAGATGCGTTGCGAACGAATGCCGTAATGCGTGCGGCGTGGTGCGATCGGGAAGCCCCAGCCGTACGCGCGCCTGCTGCACCGCGCGCCGCACCAGCCGCGGGCTGAGCGGCCCGCCCTTCGCGCCGCGAAAGATCGGCGCGTCGCGGGCGGTGCCGTATGGGCTAAGGCGCACATACGCCTCGATCGCCGCGCGGACCTGTGGAAGCAGCGGAACAACCCGCGTCTTGTCGCGCTTGCCCGTCACGCTCAGCGTCGCGCCGAGTGGCAGCACCGCGCCGGTCAGCGAAAGCGCCTCGGCGACACGCAAGCCCGCGCCGTAGAGCAGCAGCAACACCGCCAGATCGCGCGCGCCGATCCACGGTTCGCTGGCGTCCTCCGCGACATCCTCGGCCAGCCCGACCGCCTCATCGGGCGAAACCGGGCGCGGCACGCCTTTCTTGACGCGCGGCCCCTTCAAGCGCGGCATCGCCCCCTCGCCGCCTGCAAACGCCAGGAAACCGCGCACAGCCGACAATTCGCGTGCGGCTGAGGCGTTGCCCAGCCCCTCGGTGCGGCGGAGCGCGAGGAAAGCGCGGAGGTCGGCAGCGCTCACCTTGCCGAGCGCAGCGCGATCGATCGCTTCACCCCAATGCTGGCTGAGAAACCCGCACAACCGCGTCGCGGTCGCCTCATAGGCGCGCACTGTGTGCAGCGAACGACGCCGGTCGCGCGAGAGATGGTCGGCGTAGAGGCGGGGGAGATCGGACATTGCGGGTGGTGTAGCGTAGGGCGCGCCACACGTAAGCCCCGCCCCTTCAGGGGAGGGGTTG
>JAIXZV010000370.1 GCA_027489365.1 Sphingomonadales bacterium | reverse complement strand
TGATGTCGATATCGGCGCGGCTGGGGGCGGGGTCGCCGCTTGGATGGTTGTGGACCAGGATGATTCCCGCCGAGCCGAGATCAATCGCGCGTCGGATGACTTCTCGGACATAGAGCGCGGCCTCGTCGATCGAGCCGTCGCTCATCACTTCGTCGCGGATCAGGATGTTGCGCGTGTTCAGATGGAGTACGCGCACCCGCTCGGTCATGCGGTGCGCCATGTCGACGTGGAGATAGTCGATCAGCGCTTGCCAGCTCGACAGGATCGGGCGCTCGCTTGCCTCTGCGCGCAGCAGGCGGAGTGCTGCGACCTGGACGATCTTGATCGCGGCGGCGCTTGTTTCGCCCATGCCGGAGACCCGCATCAGCGCCTCGGGTTCGGCGGTGAAGAGGCCGCCGACGCCGCCGAATTCCGCCAGCAGCGCCTTGGCGAGCGGTTTGGTGTCGCGGCGCGGGATTGCGAGGGTCAGCAGATATTCGATCAATTCGTGATCGAGCAGGGCCTCGCCGCCGCGTTCCAGCAGGCGCTGGCGCAGCCGCCCGCGATGTCCGGCATGATCGGGGGCAGGGGTGCTCATCGGCCATAAGGAGTATCGCCCCGCTCGCGGATGCGCAACGATGGCGCGCGGGGCGGCGCACAAGAGTTGACACCCCCCGGACACCTTCCTAAACGGCGCGTGAAACGGCGGCCTGATGCAGGCCATCGTTGTTCCCCGATGTTCATCGTCGCGGTGCCAACAGCATCGCGGCGTTTTCTTATCAGGATAGCCGCCCTTGGCCGATGACCGCCCGATTGACGATTTGGACGCCCGCATTGCTTCGGCAAAAGCGGCCGGCCTGTCGCGTGGTGGCGTGTCGGTGCCGCAGGCGAAGGGCTATGGGCAGGGTTCGAAGGTTCTCGCGGTTCTGCTTGGCGCTTTGTTCGGCGGTAGCGTGATGGGCTGGGCGCTCGATCAGTGGCTGGGCACTTCGCCCTGGGCGTTCCTCATCGTACTGACTTTGGCGATCATCGGGGCGTTCCTCAACATCATGAAGATTTCGAAGGAGCGCGCAGAGTGAGCGCCGGCAAAATCGATCCGATGGAACAGTTTCTGGTGGAGCCCGTGCTGGGCGGTCGCCTCAACCTGTTCGGTTATGACGTGTCCTTCACCAACTCGGCGCTGTTCATGGTCGTCGTGTTCGTGCTGCTCGCGGTGTTCATCTCGGGCGGTTTGAAGCGCCAGCTCGTCCCCGGCCGCTGGCAGGTTGCCGCGGAAGACGCCGTGACCTTCATCGACAATATGGTGTCGGTGAACATCGGCAGCGGCGGCAAGAAGTTCGCGCCGTACATCTTCTCGCTCTTCTACTTCATCCTCTTCGCCAACCTCGTCGGCGTCCTTCCGCTGTCGATCGTGCCGGGGCTGCACACCTTTGCGGTGACGAGCCATATCACGGTCACGGCGGTCCTCGCATTCCTGTCGTTCGCGATCGTACTCGGCGTCGGCTTCTGGAAGCATGGCCTGAAGTTCTTCACGCTGTTCGTGCCGCACGGTGCGCCAGCGTGGCTGATGCCGGTGATTATCCCGGTCGAGTTCGTGTCGTTCATGGTGCGTCCGTTCTCGCTCGCTTTGCGACTGTTCGTCGCGATGACGGCGGGCCACATTCTGCTCGAAGTGTTCGGCAGCTTCGTGGTGCAGGGTTTCAGCGCAGGCGGCGGACTCGGCTCGGTGGTCGGCATCCTCAGCTTCGTCATGATCATCGGGGTCAGTGCGCTCGAGCTGCTGGTCTGCGCGATCCAGGCGTATGTGTTCGCATTGCTCACGTCGCTGTATCTGCACGACGCGGTGCATCTGCACTAATCGTTTCAACAACCAATCTACCGTATTTCTAGGGAGTTAATCATGACTGATCTTGGTGCAATGTACATCGGTGCCGGCCTGGCAGCGATCGGTGTCGGTCTCGCGGCACTCGGCGTGGGCAACGTGTTCGGCTCGTTCCTCGAAGGCGCACTCCGTAACCCCGGCGCAGCAGACGGCCAGCAGGGTCGCCTGTTCATCGGCTTCGCAGCATCGGAGCTGTTGGGCCTGATCGCGTTCGTCGTCGCGATCCTCATCCTCTTCGTCGTCAAGTAAGAGCGAGCGCTTCCAATGCCGCAGCTATCCCAAATCGGCGAGATCTACGCTTCGCAGCTGTTCTGGCTCGCGATCGTCTTCGCGCTGATCTATTTCGGGATCGGCAAGGCGATGGTCCCCAAGATCGAGAAGACGGTCGACGACCGCAACGCTCGCATCCAAGGCGACATCGCCGCGGCGGAGGCCGCGCGCGCGACTGCGCTGGAATCGGAGCGCGCCTATCAGGCGGGCCTCGATTCCGCGCGGAGCAAGGCGACCGTCGCCATTGGTGAAGCCAAGGCGCGGGCTACGGCCAGCACCGAGGCCAGCCTGAAGGCGAGCGATACGGCGACGGCGGCGCAGGTTGCGACCGCCACTGCCCAAATCGAAAGCTCGAAGACGGCGGCGCTTGCCGAAATCGAAACGGCGACCACCGACGCGGTCGAGCAGATCGTCGCGAAGCTCTCGGGCGTCGTGGTTGACCGCGCGACCATCGAAACGCGGGTGAAGGCGGAACTGGCACATGGCTAATCCTGCGGTGGAATCGACCACGCTCAACACCGTGGCGCATACCGGCGTGGCCGAGCTGCATCACGAACCTTCCTTCCTGGGCATCACCGCACCGGGCTTCGTTGCCCTGTCGATGCTGGTCGTGATCGCGATCATGATCTGGCAGAAGGTGCCGAAGATGATCGCGGGCGCGCTCGATGCGCGGATCGCGACCATCCGGCACCAGCTCGACGAAGCGTCGAAACTGCGCGCCGAGGCCGAGGCGCAGCTTGCCGAAGCCAAGGCGCGTAACGCGGCGAGCGCTGGCGATGCCGCTGCGATCGTCGCCAATGCCGAGGCCGAAGCCGCAGCAATGCTGGCCAAGGCCGAAGCCGACCTCGCCGATCTGATCGCGCGTCGTCAGACGATGGCCGAGGACAAGATCGCGGCCGCCGAACGCGGTGCGATCGCCGAAGTCCGTGCGCTGGCTGCCGACGCTGCGGCGCGGGCGGCTGCGGCGATTATCGCCGAGCGTCACGGTGCGGATGCCGACAAGGCGCTCGTCGATCGTACGATCGCCGGGCTCGGGCGTCCCAACTAAGACCCTTGGGCCGCGCGGATCGGCGCGGTCCATTTCGTTTCGCCACTGATCGGGCTACACACCGATCAGCGGCGATTCGCGCCGCTTTCATTTTCGAAAGAGGCTCCCCCATGAAGTCTGTCCTTTTTGCTGCGATCGTCGTGCTGACTGCCGCCCCGCTCGCCGCCCAGACGGCCCCTGCACCTGCCGCTCCTGCCGTGACCGCACCTGCCGCGCCCGCTGCCGCTGGCACCGCAAAGTTCGACCTCGACACGCCGATCGAGACGATCGCGGCCAATCCGGCTGGCAAGACCGTGCTCGACACCGACCTGCAGAACATCACCGCGCACCCGATGTACGAACAGTTCAAGGGTATGTCGCTCAACCAGGTCGCGCCGATGTCGCAAGGCGCGCTGACCGATGCGGCGCTCGCCAAGGTCAAGGCCGACCTCGCCGCGATCAAGTAAATCCGGAGACCGCCGGGCGGGGCGTTATGCCTTGCCCGGCGTTACCCAGCGCCCGCGGTCGCGCCAGATCTCGGGTAGCGCTTCCCACGTGGGGGCTACATCGGCCTCATAGCCCGTCACCGCGCCGGTCGCGATGCCGTGGAACGCCCGCATCGCCTGCAGATGCGCGCCGCTGCGCAGATAAGCGAGCATTGCCGCCCGGTCGCTCCACACCGTCAGCGTGTGGTGGACGCCGTCGATGAGGCGCGCATCGACCGAGATGATGCCGGGTGCCTTGCGGGCTTGCGCCATCGACCGCAGCGCGTGCCACCAGAAACGCGGCGCGGAGAGCGGGCCTTTGAGCTTCAGGCCGGTGATCGAGATATACATGGCAGCTTCATAGCACCCGGCCATCGCCGAACCCAGCGATGAAGGGCGTGGCATCTGCGCACGGGAATGCCTAGATCGACGGCTATGTCCCGTCCCGACGCACCCGACCGTTTCAACGAAGAAAAATCGACCTACGCCGTACGAGGGGCGGGGGATGCGCCCGATCTGGAGGCGGGGATCGCGGCAATCCGCAACGTGCTCGCCACGCTGCCCGCGCGCCCCGGCGTGTACCGGATGCAGGATGCGCGGGGCGACGTGCTGTACGTGGGCAAGGCGCGCGCTCTGAAGAACCGCGTGACCAATTACACGCAGGTCGAGCGGCTGACCAGGCGGCTGCAGCGGATGGTGGCGCAGACGCGCAGCATGACGATCGTCACGACCAATAACGAGGCGGAGGCGCTGCTGCTCGAGGCGCAGCTCATCAAGCGCTATCGCCCGGCGTACAATGTGCTGTTGCGCGACGATAAGAGCTTCCCTTTCATCCTGCTGCGCGCCGATCACGAATACCCCCGCATCCAGAAGCATCGCGGCGCGCGGCGGGCGAAGGGCAATTATTACGGGCCGTTCGCGAGTGCCGGGTCGGTCAACAACACGCTCAATGCGCTGCAGAAGCTGTTCCTGCTCAGGTCCTGCACCGACGGCTTCTTCAAGAACCGCGATCGGCCGTGCTTGCTGTACCAGATCAAGCGCTGCTCGGCGCCGTGCGTCGGGCGGATCGACACGGCGGGCTATGCCGATCTGGTGAGCGACGCCAAGGCGTTCCTGGCGGGCAAATCGACCGAGGTGCAGGCCAAGCTCGGCGCGCAGATGGAGGCGGCGGCCGAGGCGATGGACTTCGAACTGGCCGCGATCCTGCGCGACCGGCTGCGCGCGCTGACCTTCATTCAAGGGTCTCAGGCGATCAATGCCGAGGGGCTGGGCGATGTCGACATCTTCGCGATGGCCAACAAGAATGGCGTGATCGGCATCCAGGCCTTCTTCATCCGCGGCGGGCAGAATTGGGGGCATCGCAGCTTCTTC
>JAIXZV010000119.1 GCA_027489365.1 Sphingomonadales bacterium | reverse complement strand
TAGATGATGAGCCCCCAGCTGCTGGTGCCGCCGCTGGCATCCGCCTGGAGGATCTGGCAATCGACGATGTCGACGCGGCGGACGTTGCGCCAGGTGGCCGCTACGTGTCGCTTTCACAACTCGCAACGATGACCGGTCGGTCGCGCAATACGATCCGCCAGTGGATCGCCGATGGCATGCCGGTTCATGCGCGCCCCGACAACGCGGCGGACGGCGGTGGATGGCAGATCGACATCGCAGCCGTCATTGCGTGGCGTGAGGAGCGGGCCCGCGCCGCCGCTGGCATGGCCGACGACTCTTTGATGGATAAGGAAGAGGCTCAGCGCAGAAAACTCTCGGCCGAGGCCCGCATGGCTGAGTACCAGCTCGCCCGTGTCCGCCAGGAAACGCTGATGCTTAGCGACGTGCTGCACGTAGTGTCCAAAGAATACTCTGAGGTCCGCGCTGGACTGCGATCTTTGCCAGCCCGCGTTTCTCAAACTCTTGCGGGCGCAGACGCCGAGACGCTCTTCCGTGAGATGCGGAAGGAGATCGACAAGGCCCTCGGAGCGCTCGGCTATGAAGCTGCGCTCAAGCGTCAGACTGACGACATGAACCGCGACCGGCCGGCTGGCGAAGAAGATGGGGGCGACGATGCGAACGGCGCCTGAAGCCCTGCATGCGCTCACGCACTTGCTGAATGTCCAGGCGCGGGCAGCACTCTTGCCGCCGCCGAAAATGACTGTCGACCAGTGGGCCGACGAATTCCGTAAGCTCGGGCCAGAAGGTAATGCGATCCCCGGCGACTGGCGGACCTCAACGCAAGAGGTTGCCCGCGGACCTATGCGCGCCGTCACCGAGCCAGGTGTGCGGACAATAACTATTATGTCATGCACTCAAATCATGAAAACGAGTTGCCTGGAGAATACTTTCGGTTACTTCGCGCATCTTGATCCTTGTCCGATTCTATTCGTCCAGCCCAAAGAAGATGCGGTCCAGACTTTTAGCAAAAAAAAGATCGCGCCCTTGATCCGGCACACAGATGTCCTGCGCAACTTGGTGCAGGACGCGGCAGACAAGGACGGCAAGAGCACGCAATCCTACAAAAAGTTTCCGGGCGGAGACTTACTGATCACCGCCGCCGGCAGCCCGACAAACCTCGCGATGATCAGCATCCGCGTCGTGGGCCTGGATGAAGTCGACAAATACACGACTACGCCAGAAGGCGACCCCATTCTCCTCGCTGAGGAGCGGATGTCTTCGTTCACCGCCAATAGCCTGTCGATCAGGACCTGCAGCCCGACGACCAAAGATGGCGCAATTTCAAAGTTTTATGCTTTGTCAGACCAGCGCCGGCCATACGTCAGATGCCCACATTGCGAACATGAGCAAATCCTGAAATGGTCGCAAGTCCAATGGGATAAGGACGACGACGGAAACCACCACCCGGAAACGGCCCGCGTCTACTGTGAGGCGTGCGGCACCGGCTGGACCGATCGCGAGCGCCACCACACCATTCGAACCACCATCCGCTGGCGGCAAACCAGCAAGTTCCGCTGCTGCGGAGAAGACCAAGATCCCCAGGTCACACGCCTCTGGGACTGGGACGACGAGCACCTTATTGGCCGCGCCCTGTGCCGGCACTGTGGCAAGCGCGCCGTGAGCAACCGCGACGCCGGGTACTGGGCGAGCAAGCTCTATTCTTGCACCCAGACGGTATCCGAGCTTGTTTACAAGTGGCTCAACGTCCAAGATGACGTTGAGAAGCTTCGATTTTTTATCAACACCCAGTTGGCCGAAGAATACGAAGAGCGCGGCCAGAAATTGGATGACGGTGTGCTTATGTCACGCCGCGAATCGTACTCTGGGATCATCCCCGATGATTCCAGCTTGCTTGTCTGTTCTGTTGACGTCCAGGACAATCGTCTCGAAGCACTCATCGTGTCTTACGGCATCGACGAATGCTCGTCGGTTATTGACCACGTCGTGATCCCAGGCGATCCGGGCCAGGGCCATGTCTGGCTTGAACTGGATAAGCTGCTCAAGACACCCGTAAGTCGTTGGGATGGCAAGACTTTCCATATTCAGGCGACGGTGATCGACACCGGCGGCCACCACGCTCAGCGCGTCTATGAATTTGCCGCCGCCCGCGCTGGCCGCCGGGTGTGGGCGATCAAGGGCGCGTCTGAACGCAACGGCCAGCGGTCGCCAGTTTGGCCGTCCAAAGTCTCGATGTCAAAGACCGGCAAGACATTTTATATCGTCGGCACGAACGCCGCCAAAGACCAAATCCATGCCCGCCTGAAAATCGAAAGTCACGGGCCGGGCTATATCCGGTTCGGTCAGAACCTTGAGAAAGATTTTTTTGAGCAATTGACCGCCGAGAAGTTGGTGACTGTCCACGAGCGTGGCGAATACAGGCGATACTGGAAAAATCCCGAGCGCAAGCGCAACGAGGCCTGGGACTTGATTTGCTACGCCTACGCCGCGCTGTGCGGCCTCAAGGCCACGGGCCTGCGGCTCAACTCCTTCGTCGCGCAGCGCGCCCCGTCCGGCACTGTCACCCCTTCGCCGGCCGCCGGCCCCGGATTTGCGTCCGCCCCATCGCCCATGATATCGTCTACCCACGATGTCGAAAATCGTGACCAACGCCGTTCATCTCCGTCGGCGTCGTCGCCCGACATCGGCCCGTCCCCCAAAGGGGTGGCTCCCCGCGACGGGCAGCAGCCGGCCCGGCCCGCAGATCCGTCTGCCGCCGGGCCGGCTCCCACTCCAGCCACGCCGCCGGCCCCCGCGCCCAAGGCGAAGCGTAGGGCGGGTCCGCGTTTTGTCATGGGCATGAGGTGAGTTTCGCGATGGCTATGTCTACACCAGATCGGATTGCTTACCTGGAGACGATGAGGGCCGAGCTTGAGTCGGCCCTTCTGCGCGGCGCAACCGAAATTTCCTATGGCGATCAGCGCGTTAAGTACGACAGCGAGGCCGCCATGCGCAGTCGCCTGCGGTCCATCGACGACGAACTGTCCGCCCTGACATCGCCAGCCGGCCAGGCCCGCCGCCGCCTGCGGCGCATTATCGTCCAGACCAGCAAGGGATTCTGATATGCCAGCCTCGAAACCAAAAGTCCGTGTCCGGGCCGGCACAGTATCTGTCAAAGCTATGGTGTCCGGCGCTGAATACGAGGCCGCCAGCGGCGAAGGTCGCGGGGCGAATTGGGCTGCACCTACCAGCGGGCCAAATGCCAGCCTTATCAATAACTTGGTCACCCTGCGCGCTCGATCGCGCCAGGCCGTCCGAAGCGACGGCTGGGCAGCCGACATCGTCGCCAAATTTTCGCGCGATGTTGTCGGGACCGGCATCAAGCCTCTTTTGCAGCTTCCTGACCATCCCGATCTCAAGCGCCGGATCCAGCGCCTCTGGGCACGCTGGTGCCGCCAGTGCGACTCTTTCGGCCGCCTGGATCTTTATGGAATGCAGTCTCTCGTCGCGGGCGCAACAGCGACAGCCGGCGAAAGCTTCATCCGCTTCCGCCCCCGCCGCAGAGAGGACGGCCTGGCCGTACCCCTGCAGCTGGAAGTCGTAGAGGCTGAGCAAGTCCCGCTGTCATACCCCATCGTCCCCGCCGTCCCCGGCAACCGCATCGTGGCCGGAATTGAACGCGACCAGATCGGTCGCCGCGCGTTTGTGCATATGCTTCGCCGGCACCCGGGCGAAATGGGTGCCGGAATTTGGGATTTCGACGCCGGCTCGACCATTGAAACCGTCGCTGTGCCAGCCGCCAGCGTCTGCCATGTTGCCCTGAATCCGAATTTTCGGGCCGGCCTGGAACGCGGCGAGCCGCTGTTGACCCGCGCACTCATCAAGCTGCGCGAACTCG
>JAIXZV010000241.1 GCA_027489365.1 Sphingomonadales bacterium | reverse complement strand
GAAGATGGCTTGCCCGTGCTCGAGTTCGGCGACATTTCCAGCTTCTCACCCGACGCATTCATGCGCTTCGACCTCAACGTGATGCAGGTCGAAGCCATTCGCGGCGGATCATCCTCGACCTTCGCGTCGAACTCGCCGGGTGGCGTCATCAATCTTCTGTCCAAGACCGGCGATGTCGAAGGCGGCGCGGTGCAGGGCACGCTCGGCCTCAATTATGGAGAGCATCGCATCGATGCCGACTACGGCCACAAGATCAGCGACACGCTGCGCTTCCATATCGGCGGCTTCTATCGCCAGGGTGAGGGGCCGCGCGACGCCGGGTACGACGCGTATAAGGGCGGCCAGATCAAGCTCAACATTACCCGAACCTTCGCCAACGGCTATATCCGCGTCTTTGGCAAATATCTGAACGACCGGACCCCTGCCTATCAGCCGATTCCTCTGATCGTTTCCGGCTCCAATGCGAACCCGGTGTTTGCGAGCGTGGCCAATTTCGATGCCAAGTCCGGCTCGCAGCTGTCACCCAACATCCGTGACATGCTCCATCTGAACGGCAACAATCAGGTCAAGCTTTCGGACCTGCGTGACGCGCAGCATTCGATCGTCAAATCGGTGGGCTTCGAGTCGCAGTTCGAGTTCGGCGACTGGACGGTCAGCGAGAAGTTCCGTTTCGCCGCCATCTCCGGGGGCCAGCTGGTCAACTTTCCCGCAGCGATCATGCCGGCCGGCGTGCTGGCAAATACCTTTGGTGGCCCTGGAGCGACGCTGAGTTATGCGACAGGACCAATGGCGGGACAGGCGATCGCAAACCCAGGCGCGCTGAACGGCAATGGCCTGGCGGCATATTCGCTGCTGGTTGATAGATCGGCGAACAAGCTGGACAACGTCACGAATGATTTGCGGGTGAGCCGTGTATGGGCGATCGGCAAGGGCGAACTGACGACAACGGCGGGTTTCTACAAATCCTCACAGGATTATTTTTCGGATTTGGCAGTTAATACGGCCCTGGCCGATGTCCGGGGCGACGGCCAGGCAGCGCTGGTGAATCTGACGAGCGCTGGCGGTGCTCGCTTAAGTCAGGACGGCAATCTCGCATACGGCTTCCCTGCTCCAGACTCCCGTCTGCGGGCCGACGTCAATTATTCCATCAACGCCCCTTATGGTTCGCTCAACTACCGCATCGGCAAACTGGCGATTGGCGGCAGCCTGCGTTACGATATGGGCAAGGTCAATGGATCGCTGTTCAGCGCCGCCCTCGGCGGCGGCCGGGTCGGCGCGATCCCGTTTGATCTCAACGGCGACGGCAAAATCTCGCTCCCCGAGCAGCAGACCTCCATCCTGCCGCTGGGGAGCCCAGGCAGGGTTGACTATGACTACGATTATCTGAGCTATTCCATTGGCGCCAACTTCCGCATCGCCGAGCCGTTGGCGGTGTTCGGCCGGTATAGTCGTGGCGGGCGCGCAAGCGCCGACGGAATTCTGTTCACGCCAGCGTTGAACTGGGTAACTGGCAAGCTGGCCGATCCCGCCGCCGGGTTCGGTATCGTAACGCAAAAAGAGATCGGCATGAAGTTTCGCCGGTCGGGCATGACGGTCAACATCACCGCATTCTCGGCGACCACCGGCGAGCGCAATTCTCAGATTGCCTACGATTCAGCCGGGAACCCCTTTCTCGACAACATCGTTCGCACCTACGACGCCAAAGGCGTCGAGGTCGAAGTCGGCATCCGAAGGGGCATATTCGCCCTGGCTGCTGGTGGAACCTATACCAGCGCCAAGATCGCCAGCGATGTGACCCATCCAGATGTCGTCGGCAAGAAGCCAAGGCACCAGGCGAACTTCATCTTCCAGGCGACGCCGCAGATCGAAACCAAATATGCGACGTTCGGCGCGAATTTCATCGGCACGACAAGCAGCTATGCGCAGGACGTCAACCAGTTGAAGCTACCGGGCTACACGCTGGTCAACGCCTTCGTCCAGGTCCGCCCGATCGAGCGAGTCCAGCTGATGCTCGGCCTCAACAATGTGTTCGACACCTTGGCCTTGGCCGAGATCACGCAAGGCGCGATCCCGGCCGGCGGCATCGTACTGGGGCGGCCCTACAACGGCCGTACGATCTCCGCGACGGCGCGCTTCTCGTTCTGATCAGCAGGATTGGCCGGGACGCTGCGGCGCCCCGGCCAAAAATACGCCCCCCGCGACCGAGTCACCCGCGATCCCTCCTATAACGTAAATGTCATGCTCAAGGTGATCCGTGGATTGCCACTGTTTCCAACCAGTCGGTGCGACGTGTCGATCAATCATCCAGCAACAGGTTTACAGAATGAAAACGAGCTTCTTGATGTTAACAGTCGCCCCGTTGGCGCTGCTTTGCCCGTCCGTCGCGTTCGCCAGCGCCGCAGACTTGAAAGCGGACGCGGCGGCCAGCACGGAATCGAACGCCGAGGCTGAAAAGCCCCAGTCGAACCACGGTGAAGCCGTGTTTTCGACCGGCGTCGCCAAGGGCCGCGACCGGCTCGACAGCGCAACCTCGACCAGCGCGCTGCGCGGCGAGGAGATCGAGAAGCTGAGCGCGCGGTCGCTGGGCGACATCCTGCGCAACATT
>JAIXZV010000376.1 GCA_027489365.1 Sphingomonadales bacterium | reverse complement strand
TCTTGACCACGCCGTCGATCACCTGGCCTTCGACCAGATCATTGATGAGCTCGCTGCGCTGTTCGGCGCGGGTTTCTTCCAGCACCGCACGGCGCGAGACCACGATATTGCCGCGGCGGCGATCCATCTTGAGGATCTGGAACGGCTGCGGCACGTCCATCAGCGGGGTGACGTCGCGCACCGGGCGGATGTCGACCTGCGAGCCGGGCAGGAAGGCCACGGCACCGTTGAGGTCGACCGTGAAGCCGCCCTTGACGCGGCCGAAGATGACACCCTCGACACGCGCGGTCTTGGCGAATTCGGTTTCGAGCGTGTCCCAGGCGGCTTCGCGGCGGGCGCGGTCGCGCGACAGCATCGCTTCACCGTGGACGTTCTCGACGCGGTCGACGAACACTTCGACTTCGTCACCGACCTTGAGATCGGCCTTCTGGCCCGGCATTGCGAATTCGCGCAGCGGCACGCGACCTTCCGACTTCAAACCGACGTCAATGACGGCGAGGTCGTTCTCGATTGCGGTGACGGTGCCCTTGACGACGCGGCCTTCGAAGCTGTCGGCACCGCCGAGAGTCATTTCAAGAAGAGCGGCGAAATCGTCGCGCGTTGGATGTGCCTGAGTGGCCATAAAGTCCTGTATTCCTAAATTATGTTCCGGCCAGCCGGTTGTCTCCGGCGGTCTTGGCCTATGCTGTCGCACGGGCCGAGTGCCGAATGCGACATCCATCCGGGTCGGTTTTCATAGAGGCTTCGCCAAGCGAAAAAGGCGCAGGAAGAAACCTTCCGCGCCGGACCTCCACGAACCACGGCTCGCTGGACGCGTGTGCCTTAGCGGAACGAGGTCGTTGGGGCAAGCAGGGGAAATCTTGACAATCTTTGGCAAGTCGATAGTTTTCGGATCAGGAGATCGACCATGGCGACAATGAACATTTCCCTGCCGGATGCGATGAAGGAATGGGTCGAATCGCAAGCCGATACCGGAAGATATGGCAACTCAAGTGATGTGGTTCGCGATCTGATTCGACGCGCGCAAATCCGCGAGGAAAAGATCGCTAATATGAATCGTTTGGTCGAAGAGGGTTTGGCGAGCGGTATTTCAAGTCGAACTGCGGAAGAAATCATCGCGGATGCGCGTAATCGATTCCTTCAGCGCACCGCCGACAATGAAATATAGGCTGTCGCAGCGCGCGGACCAGGATCTCGATGAAATTTACACGCGCGGAGCGGAACTCTTCGGCCTCGAACAAGCAGATGAATATGCGGCTGGACTGACGCGGGTGTTCAAGTTTCTAGCCTCATTTCCGCGCGCCGCTAGGGAGCGAGTTGAAGCTAATCCGCCAGTGCGAGCGCATCCCTATAAATCGCACATAGTGGTTTATACCATCGATCAAGAAGAGATTTTGATAGTTAGAATCCGTCACGGCCACGAAGACTGGTTGTCGGACCCCTTGTAACTTGTTGCCGCGATCTTCGCCTCTACAATCGCAATCGCGCGCTGGACCGAGGCGTCGATCGACAAGAAGCTGGTGTCGAGCAGGGCCGAGTCCTTGGCTGGCACCAACGGCGCGCTCGACCGGGTCGAATCGCGCAGATCGCGGGCGCGGATGTCGGCGAGCACCTTGTCGATGCTGATCGTCGAGCCGTTCGCGCGGAGTTCGGCATGGCGGCGTTTGGCGCGGATGTTGGGTGTCGCGCGGATGAAAAGTTTCGCGTCGGCGTCGGGCGCAATCACGGTGCCGATGTCCCGTCCGTCGAGCACTGCGCCGCCCGGTTGCGCGGCGAAGCGGCGCTGGCGTTGCAGCAGCGAGGCGCGCACCAGCGGATGCGCCGAGACGACCGAGGCGAGCGTACCGATGTCGTCGGTGCGCAGGATCGGGTCCTCAAGCAAGGCATCGTCGAAATCGCACGCGGCGATCGCATCAGCCTCGATCGACCCGTCGAGTTCGAGCCGCTGCACGTTCGCGGCGACTGCGCGGTACAGCAGGCCGGTATCGAGATGCGGCAAGCCATAATGCCGCGCGAGCGCCCGCGCGATCGTTCCTTTGCCCGATGCGGCGGGGCCATCGACGGCGATAATCATCGGCGAGCCACCACGGTCCGTACCAATCCGAACAAAGCGATTGCCGCCCATGCCGTCTCCAGCAGGAGCGCGGGCAGATTATAATTCACGATCAGCGACAGCGCGAGCAGCGATGCGCCGATAAAGTTGAGCGCGTTCGACAGCCGATCGGGGGCCGCATTGCGCAGCGTTTGATAGGCGAAGCCGCCCAGGATCGTCACCGCGCCGACGAACCCGACGATATCGGCTGTGGCCGAATCGATCATGCCGCGTCGCCCTGCAACTGCGCGATCTGATCGAAGAAGGCGGGATAGCTCGTCCCGACGGGCGAGGCATCGTCGAGTATTACGCCACCGCCATCATTGGCGCGGCGGCAATGCAGCGCAGCGACGCTCAGGCTCATCGCGATGCGGTGGTCGAGCTGGGTCGCGATCGTCGCGCCGCCGGGCAGGGGGGCGCCGTCCGTCCCGTCGATCAGCAAGCCGTCCTCGACCTCCTCGACCCGCGCGCCGATCGCGGTCAGCGCGGCCGCCATCGCCGCAATGCGGTCCGATTCCTTGAAGCGCAATTCCTCGGCACCACGCGCAACGGTGCGGCCCTTGGCAAAGGCGGCTGCGACGAACAGCACCGGATATTCGTCGATCATGCTGGGAGCGAGATCGGGCGGCACCTCGATCCCGGTGAGCGCGGCATGGCGCACGCGCAGATCGGCAACCGGCTCACCGCCGACCTCGCGGCGGTCCAATTCCTCGATGCTCGCACCCATCAGGCGGAGCGCGGTGAACAGCCCGGCGCGGGTGGGGTTGAGGCCGACATTCTCGACCACCACGTCCGATCCCGGCACGATCGTCGCCGCAACGACCAAAAAGGCGGCGGAGGAGGGGTCGCCGGGCACGACGATATGCTGCGGCTTGAGCTCGGCTTCGCCGGTGATCGAGATGATCTTGCCCTGCGCTGCGGTCTCGACCGTGACGGTTGCGCCGAAGCCGCGCAGCATCCGCTCGCTATGATCGCGCGTGGCGATCGGTTCGATCACGCTGGTGAGTCCCGGCGTATTGAGCCCGGCCAGCAGCACCGCCGATTTTACCTGCGCCGAGGCGACGGGGAGGGTGTAGCGGATCGGCACTGCCGGGCACAGGCCGCGCAGCATCAGCGGCAAGCGACCGCCGGGGCTGGCGGTGATGTCCGCGCCCATTTGCGTCAGCGGCGTGATCACCCGCCCCATCGGCCGCTTCGAGAGCGAGGCGTCACCGATGAAGGTCGCGGTGATCGGATGGCTTGCGATCAGCCCCATCAGCAGCCGGGTCGACGTCCCCGAATTGCCCATGTCGAGCGCGCTCGCCGGTTGCAGCAAACCGCCAACGCCGACGCCATCGACGCTCCAGCCGCCTTCATCCCGCACGATCGTCGCACCCATCGCGCGCAGCGCCGCGGCGGTCGCCAGAACGTCTTCGCCCTCCAGCAGGCCTTCGATCCGGCTGGTGCCGATGGCGAGCGCCGAGAACATCAGCGCACGGTGGCTGATCGATTTGTCACCGGGCACGCGAACGCGCCCGGTCAGCGGGCCGGATGGAGAGATGGTGCGGGGGTGTGGGGTAGGGTGAGCCATTGGCCCGGCGCTTTGACAGTGCGCTTGCGCTATGGCAAGGCGCGCCCCACT
>JAIXZV010000221.1 GCA_027489365.1 Sphingomonadales bacterium | reverse complement strand
CGCGGCGATGAGGATCACGCCCTCGTTCGCCTCGAACCCGTCCATCTCGACCAGAAGCTGGTTCAGCGTCTGCTCACGCTCGTCATTGCCGCCGCCGATGCCCACGCCACGCGCACGGCCCACGGCGTCGATCTCGTCGATGAAGACGATGCAGGGCGCGTTCTTCTTGGCCTGCTCGAACATGTCGCGCACACGGGACGCACCCACGCCGACGAACATTTCCACAAAGTCCGAGCCCGAAATGGTGAAGAACGGTACGCCCGCCTCCCCCGCAATCGCGCGGGCGAGCAGCGTCTTGCCGGTGCCCGGCGAGCCGACCAGCAGCGCGCCCTTGGGGATCTTGCCGCCGAGGCGCGCGAACTTGGTGGGGTCCTTCAGGAACTCAACGATTTCCTGCAGCTCCTCGCGCGCTTCGTCGATGCCGGCGACATCATCGAAGGTCACGCGGCCTTCCTTCTGCGTCAGCATCTTCGCGCGGCTCTTGCCGAAGCCCATCGCGCCCGAACCAGTGTTCTTCTGCATCTGGCGCAGCACGAAATAGCCCAAGCCGAGGAACAGGAAGAACGGCAGCGACTGGAGCAGCAGCACCTGCCAGATCGGCGCGCCATCCTCCGGCTTGGCGCTGAAATTCACGCCCTTCGTCCGCAGAAGCTGTGGCAATTGCGTATCCTGGGCGACGCCGTACGTCCGGAATTTCGAGCCATCGGTCTGCGTGCCGGTAATCACCGGGCCAGCGATATTGACGTCCTTGACGGCACCCTGATCGACCTTGTCGAGGAACGCCGAATAGGCGATCGGCGTCGCACCGGCGCTGCCCGAGCGATTATCGATCAACGTGACGAACAGCGCCAGCGCAACGAGGATGCCGACCCAGATGAGCAGCGATTTCATCCAAGGGTTGGCGCCATTGTTGTCGGAGCCTGGCTGCTTGTCGTTGTCGTTCATACGGACACGTACCTTTCTCGAGCAGCCAAGATAAGCACAGCGCGATTAATGGCAATGGAACAGCGCCGCATTTCGTCGATCAGAGTGAGCGACGCGGCGGTTCCTCGGCGAATCTCCACACATTGCCCTTCACCGACACCATGATTCCAGCTTGCGTGGCGCTCCGTCCGGCTTCGAGGGCGTCGAGCAGCGACTCGATATTGGCCGAGTCGCCAAAGGCGGGCCGCGTGATTCCGTTGACGCTGCGGACAGAGTCGATCGCCGAGCGGCACATCCGCCGTTTCAACTCGCGCGGCAGATCGGCGATGTCGAGCCAGCTTTGATCATCCGGATTCTCGACCCCGACCGGCACGATCTTGCGCGTGCGCCACAGCCACGCTTCGATCTCGCGCAGCGTCGCATCCGCCTCGGCGGCATAGGCTGCGGATTTGGCGATCTGCAGCGGATCGAGCCACGGCGTATCCCGCAGGAGCGCGCGGAAGCGGGTCCGGTCATAATGCGCGTCGGCGTTGCTCGGATCATCGACGAACGGCAGCCTCTGCCCGACCGCGAGTGTGCGCAGTTCGGCGACACGCCAGTGCAGCAGCGGGCGCACCACAGCGACATTCGAAACCGCACGCGTCTGCCGGGCACGAATTCCCGCCAATCCGGCCACGCCCGACCCGCGCGCCGCGCGCATCAGGAAGGTTTCGGCCTGATCATCGGCATGATGCGCCGTGGCGAGGCAGTGCGCGCCGCTCTCCGCCGCCCAGCGCAGCAGCAGCGCATAGCGCCGCTCGCGTGCGCGCGCTTGCACCGCGCTGGTGCCGATCTCGTCCTCGACGATCAAAATCGTATGCGCGACGCCAGCCGCCTCACACCACCCGGCAACCATCGCCGCTTCGTCCGCAGACGCCGCGCGCAACCGATGATCGACCGTCGCCGCGACCACCTGTCCTGGGAAAGCCGCGTGCGCCAGCGCGAGCATCGCCATGCTGTCCGGCCCGCCCGACACCGCCAGCGCGAGGCGCTCTTCGGCCGCGACCGGTCGGCCGAGCGCGCTCGCAAAATCGGCGCGAAACCGCTCGACCGTCGCCCGGTCGAGCGCGCTCATCTCACGAACAGCTCGAATCCGCGCGCCCCTTGGCGACACCCGCCTTCATCCGCGGATCGGCATCGACCTTCGCGCCATAGCTGCGCGTCAGCTCGGTATAGACCTTGCACACTTGCGCGGCGGGTTTGCCGAGCTTCACCAGCGCCTGCGCCAGATAATAGAGGCTTTCCGGCGCGCGATCGCCATCGGGCCATTTCTTGTAATTGTCGTAGAAAGCGAGACTGGCGAGCGACGGCTTGCCCTCTTCGAGATACGAACGGCCGAGCAGATTCTGCGCATAGCTCGCGCGCTTGTGCGTCGGATATTTGGTGGTGACGGTGGTGAATTGCGCCTCCGCCTCGGGATAGAGTTTCGCGGCCCACAGGCGATAGCCGTAGAGATAGGTGTCCTCCGCCGCATCGCCGGTTTCGGGCCGCTCGACCGCAGCGATCTTGGCCGCACGCGCCGGGTCGGCGGCGGCAGTGGCGGGCTTGGCCGGCGTCGTAGCAGGGGTCGTCTTGGCCGGAGTAGGTTTGGGCGGTACGGCCTTGTCGACCAAAGTCTTGTCGACCGGTGGCTTGGACGGCTGCGGGCGTTCGATCGGAGCCGGGTCACCCGGCGCGGCGATCGGCGCGGGTGCGGCCGCAGCGCTCGCCTCCAGCGCCTTGATCCGCGCATCGAGCAATTGCAGCTTGTGCTGGTTGGTCTCGCTCTGCGCCACAAGCCCGCGCAATTGCGCCTCCAGCGAATCCACGCGCGTGGTCAGGTCGGCAACCGGGCTGGTCGGCGATCCCGGCAGGATCGTCTCGGGCGCGGGCGGCTGGTTCTCGGGCAGGACATATTGGCCGCTGCCGCCGGGAAAGACCTTGCGCTGCACCGCGCGCATCTCGCCTTCGAGCCGATCGACCCGCCCTTCGATCGCGCCGCGCTGCCCGCTTTGCGCGTGCACCGGGGGCGCGACGAGCGCGGTTCCGGTCAGCAGGATCACGGACATTGCAAGGTTACGCATGGTACACCCCCCGGTGCGGTAAAGAATGAAGCATAGCGGAACCCCGCATGAAGTCGCCAGCCTTTACGGCGTCGGCGTCGGGCCCGGCGCAGGCGCGGCGGGTTCGGGCGCGACCGTAACCGGTGCCGCGATATTGAGCGGCGCGGACGCGGACGGTGCCGCTCGGGTCGCGCGCGGCGTAGGGCGTACGGCGGGACGCGTCGATCGCGGTTCTGACGTCGCGGTCGGCACGGTGGTCGGCGCGGCGCCCGGCACGATCGGCTGCGCTGCGCCAGGTGTCTGCTGGCCACGCGCGGTCAGTGATGCCGCATCGATCGGCACATCCTTGATCGCGACCTTGCCGGTGCCAAGCGGCGCAACCGCCGTACCGCCGACGGTGATCTGCAATTTGTCGGGCCGCCCGACGTTGATCAACGGGCCGTTCGCATCGGCCGGGACGGTATAGACCTCGCCCGGCTTCAACGTGCCGAGGAACAGCGTCTTGCCCGCTGCATCATAAACCTTGAGCCACACTTCATCGGTCGCGGTCAGCACCACCGTGCCGGTTGGGACGGCGGGCGTCGCGACAGGGGCAGGCGTCGGTGCCGCGACGGTGGCATTCTCGACCACGCTCGCCGGTGCGCTTTCCTCGCCGCGGAACAGCGTGGTGCCATAAAACAGGCCGACCCCGATCAGCAGGACGAGCGCGACGATCAGGCCGCCGATCGCCACGCCGCGCGACGGCACGCGCGATGGCTCGTCGATCTCATAGGCTTCATATTCGGTGCGGCGTACCGCATCCGGCCGATTGTTCGCGCCGCGCACTTCGCGGGCGATTGCCACCTCGTCCAGATCGACCGCGCGGGCATAGGCCTTTGCAAAGCCGACCGAATAGGTGATCGACGGCAGCGCCGCATAATTCCCTGCTTCGATCGCCTCGAGCTGCCGCACGGGCACGCGCGTGCGCGCCGCGATTTCGGCCAGCGACAGGCCCTGTGCCTCCCGCGCCTCGCGCAGCTTTTCTCCGGCAGTCTTGGGAAACAGGGTCGCTTCTTCGGGCGCATTCGGGTCGGTCATCAATCTCTCCGACAGGATGGGTACGGCCCATGTCTCGTCCTGCCCTGCGGGCGTGTCTCACAAAGGGACGGCGACAAGTCAACGGCCCGTCGCGCTGCCTATCGTGCGATCATGCCAGTTCGACACTGTTTTCTGTCGCCCAGGCGATCAGCGCGGCGCGCATGTCGCGTGGCGGGGCCTTGAGCAGCGTCGCCATGTGCGCGGTCAGCGCCGCGCGATCGAGCGAGCGCAGCATCGCCTTGATCGGCCCAACCGCAGCGGGCGTGATCGACAGCCGGTCGATCCCCAGGCCGATCAACGCCATCGCCTCAAGCGGACGCCCGCCCATTTCGCCACACACCGTCAGTTGCACCCCCGCAGCGCGGGTCGGTTCGACCAGCTTGGCGAGGAAGCGCAGGATCGCCGCGCTCAGCCAGTCATAGCGCTCGGCGAGCTTGGGGTTGGCGCGGTCGGCCGCGAACAGGAATTGCGTCAGATCGTTGGTGCCGACCGACAGGAAGGAAATATTGGGCAGCAACAGGTCGAGCTGTTCGGCCAGCGCCGGAACTTCGAGCATCGCGCCATAGCGAATCTCGCTCGGCAATTTCTTGCCGCGCCCATTCAGCCACCCCCGCTGCGCCTCGAACAACGCGCGTGCCTCATCGAACTCCCACGGCTCGCTGACCATAGGGAACATCACATTGAGCGTCCGCCCGGCGGCCGCCTCGAGCAGCGCGCGCGCCTGCACCTTCATCAACCCGTCACGCTCAAGCGCGAGCCGGATCGCGCGCCAGCCCATCGCGGGATTCTCTTCGTCGGCATCGTCCTTGTTGAGATACGGCAGCGCCTTGTCACCGCCGATATCAACCGTGCGGAAAATGACCGGGCGGTCCCCCGCCGCTTCGAGCACGTCCTTGTAGAGCCGCTGCTGCCGATCGCGCGACGGCAGGGTCGCCGAGACAAGGAACTGGAATTCGGTGCGGAACAGGCCGATGCCGTCGGCACCGGTCACGTCGAGCGCAGACACATCGTCGCGCAAACCGGCGTTGACCATCACCGTCACGCGGTGCCCGTCCTTGGTCACCGGCGCGACGTTCTTGAGCGCGGCGAACACCGCCTTGCGTTTCTGGCGGAGATCGAGCGCGGTCTCGAACGCTTCCTCCATCGCGGTCGAGGGCCGCGCGAAGACATTGCCTGCGGTCACGTCGAGCAGCAGCAGATCGCCCTCGCCGATCAGCCGCCGCACGTCGCGCACGCGCCCCAGCACCGGCACACCCATCGCCCGTGCGACGATCGTGACGTGCGCGGTCAGCGACCCTTCCTCCAGGATCACGCCCTTCAGCCGCCGCCGATCATATTCGAGCAATTCGGCAGGCCCCAGATTGCGCGCGATCAGGATCGTGTCCTGCCGCAGCCCCATTTGCGCCGCCGTCCCCATCTGGCCGGATACGGTGCGCAGCAGCCGGTTCGAGAGATCCTCCAGATCGTGCATCCGGTCGGCGAGCAACGGATCGTCGATCTGCCGCATCCGCATCCGCGTGCGTTGCTGGACGCGCTCGATCGCCGCCTCGGCGGTCAGGCCGCTGTCGATCGCCTCGTTGATGCGACGGCTCCAGCCCTCGTCATAGGCGAACATCTTATAGGTCTCGAGCACCTCTTCATGCTCGCCGCCGACGCCGAATTCGGCTTGCGCGGCGATCCGCTCGATCTGCTCGCGCATCTTGTCGAACGCTGCATAGACGCGGTGGCGCTCGGCCTCGGTATCCTCGGCCACGGTATGTTCGACATGGACGCGCGGCTGGTGGAACACGGCATAGCCGCTCGCCATGCCCTCGACGAGTTTCAGCCCGGGAATGCGCATCGGTGCGGTCGATTGCGGGCGGACGGTGGCCGCGCCGCTCGCATCGACCAGCTCGGCATTGGCGATCAGCTCGCTCAGCACCATCGCGACGGTCTGCAGCGCCTCGATCTCGACATCATCATATTTGCGGGATTCGACATGCTGCACGCACAGCACGCCGACCGCCTGCTCGCGCCGGATGATCGGCACGCCGGCGAAGCTGTGGAAGCGGTCCTCGCCGGTTTCGGGCTTATAGGCGAAATCGGGGTGCGAGGCGGCTTCGTCGAGGTTGAGCGTCTCGACCTGCGCGGCGATCGTGCCGACCAGCCCCTCGCCCAAAGCGAGCTTGGTGACGTGCACCGCCTCCTGCGCAAGGCCGCGGGTCGCGTAGAGTTCGAGCAGCCCTTCGCGTAGCAGATAGATCGAGCACACCTCGCTCGCCATCGCTTCGCCGACGATGCCGACCACGGCATTGAGCTTGGCTTGCGGCGCCGTGCGCGAGGCCATCACGTCGTGAAGACGGCGGAGGATTTCGCGGGCGGAGGCGGCTGCGGACGGCATCCGATTGGGCTAACAGATTGTGGCGGCCCTTGGCTATCGTGCGGCGCACAAGATTTGCTTGGGGGCACCGATAACCGGGGCCAAATCGGGGCCAATCAGGCGGCGGTGATCGTCCGCTGGAAGGCTTCGATATGCTTCTGGATGCGCGCGGCATCCCCGCCGAGCGCATCGAGCTGCTGCAGCCACAGCGCGCGTGCCCGCCGCAAAGCGCGTGGGTTGCGGGCGTGGACCAATGCGTTCTTGTACGACAGCGCCAGATTGTAGTCCGCGGTCGCCAGATCCCAGCGCGTGCACATCAGCAAGCGGCTGGCCGTCAGCGCGCCATCGCAGGAGAAGCTCTGCACCCGCGTCGCGGCGCGCGGGTCGGGCGTGCCGGGATCGGGCACGTCGACCGGTGTCTCCACCGCAGCCGGCTTGGGCGCGTCGAACAGTGTCGCCAGCCAGGCGAAGGCCGAGCCACCGCCGGTCTGCACCGGGGTGTTGAGCGGTTCGCTGGCGTTCGAAGTCGTGCTGGCGACCGATGCTTCCGCGGCCGACGCCGCGCCGTTGGCGGTGCCGCCCGTCGCCAGCAGCCCGATCCCCCCGACCGCTGCGACCGCGATCAGCCCGGCGACGCCCATCCCGACCAAAGTCTTGATCGACACCCGTTGCGGCGTCTTGGCGAGCGGACAGCGGGCATCGGAACAACGCACCAGCGCGGCGCGCTCGGCGGACTTGTTACAGAGGCTGCAGCGATCCGAGGTCATGATCCCGGAACGCTAACAAAACAACGTTAAATTCGGGTTAGCCAGACGGCTTCAATCGAACAGCCCATCCTGGCTGCCGGCCGGCGGATTGAGCCCGAGATGCGTCCACCCGCCGGCATTGAGGCAGCGCCCGCGCGCCGTCCGCGCGATCAGGCCCAATTGGAGGAGGTACGGCTCGATCACTTCCTCGACCGTGTCGCGCGGTTCGCTGAGTCCCGCCGCGAGCGTTTCCACACCGACCGGACCGCCGCGATAGATGTCGGCGATCATCATGAGGTAGCGCCGGTCCATCGCGTCGAGGCCGAGCGTGTCAACTTCGAGCCGGTTGAGCGCGGAATCGGCCGCACGGGCATCGACTTGGGTCTGCCCCGCCGCATGGGCGAAATCGCGCACCCGGCGCAGCAAGCGTCCGGCGATACGCGGCGTGCCACGCGAGCGGCGCGCAACTTCGGTGGCCCCTTCGGGAGATATGGCGAGGCCGAGCAGCCCGGCCGCACGCGTCACCACGCTGGTCAGCTCCTCGACCGTGTAGAAGGTGAGCCGCACCGGAATGCCGAAGCGATCGCGCAAGGGCGTGGTCAGCAACCCCTGCCGCGTGGTCGCGCCGACGAGCGTGAAGCGCGGGAGGTCAATCCGCACTGAGCGCGCCGATGGCCCCTCACCGATCATCAGATCGAGTGCGCGATCCTCCATCGCGGGGTAGAGCACTTCCTCCACCGCAGGCTGGAGCCGGTGGATCTCGTCGATGAACAGCACATCGCCATCCTCAAGATTGGTGAGCAGCGCCGCGAGATCCCCCGACTTGGCAATCACCGGACCGGAGGTCGCGCGAAACCCCACCCCCATCTCGCGCGCGATGATCTGCGCGAGCGTGGTCTTGCCGAGACCGGGAGGGCCGAAAAACAGGACATGGTCGAGCGCATCGCCACGCGCGCGGGCGGCGGCAATGAACACGCGGAGATTCTCGCGCGCCGCTTTCTGCCCGACGAAATCGTCGAGGTTCTTGGGACGCAGCGCGGCGTCGATATCCTCGGGCGTGCGGGTTGGGGTTAGGAGGGGGTTGTCGGTCATTGGTCAGCGCCGATGCATGTGGTGCCATGCCACGCACCGCCCGCGTCGAGACAACGATCAACCGACAGGTAATCGCTGATCGAATAGCCTGCGCCGATGATAAGCATGACACTGCATAGCGCGACAAAGGCCCGAATCGCGATTTTCCTTTTTTGAGTCATGACTTCACTGATCCTCCCGCAGCGCTCGGCCGACATCGCGCGCTTGGTGAAGGATGCGGTGCGGTCGGTGCGACAACGAGCGCATCGACTGCCGAAACTCGGCGCGCGCCTGACCCGCAAACGGCTGTTGCCGTAGGAGCGCAAAAAGGCGATCCAGCCCAAGCAAATACGCCTCGGATGCCGCATCACCATGCAGGCGGACGCCCTCTCGCCGGATTTCTCGAAGATCGCGTCGTGCGGCCCCGCTAAGGCGCAATTCAGCCATGCTGGCTGGATATCTCCGCGATGATTTCGCGCAGCACGTCCTCAGGCTCGGCATCGATGACGCCGGACGCAATGCCTTCGTCGATCAAAGCTTGAACGCGGCGAACATCGGCTTCGTATTCGTCCTGATCGCGCTGGATCAAGTCGCGAAGGAACGCCGCAGAATCGGAAAACCCTTCGGCACTGACTCGCGCATCGACGTAGCTCTGAAGTTCCGGCGACAAGGCGACGTTGAGTGTCATGTTCCCGTTATAGCCCTTCGCTTTATGCTGGTCCAGCAAGTCGCGTCACTTCGCCGCCTTCCTGAGCGCCAGCCGCACCAGCGCATCAAGGCTCGCGCCCGCGCCCAGTTCCTCCTCCGCCGCCGCGACCGCGCCGCTGGCTTCGGCGGGGCGGAAGCCGAGGTTGAGGAGGGCGGACACCGCGTCCGCACCCGCGCCGACCGGGGCCACCGTCACCCCCGCCACGCCGATCGCGACGCCGCCGATCTTGTCCTTCAATTCGCGCACGATGCGTTCGGCGAGCTTCGGGCCGACGCCGTTGGCGCGCGCGACCATCGCCTTGTCCTGCGCCGCGATCGCGCGCGAGAGGTCGGTGGGTTCGAGCGCGGAGAGGATCGCCAGCGCGACGCGCGCGCCGACGCCTTGTACGCCGGTAAGCAAGCGGAACCAGTCGCGCTCGGATGCGCTCGCGAAGCCGACCAGGCGGATGAAATCCTCCGCCACCAGCATTTCGGTGTGGAGCATCACCGCTTCGCCGACCGGCCCGATGCTGGCCAGCGTGCGCGATGAGCAGCCGACGAGGTAACCGACCCCGCCGACATCGATTACGGCATGGTCGAGTCCGGTCGCATCGAGCCGACCTTTCAGATGGGCAATCATCGCCGTGTCTGCCCGGTGGGGGCTGCTAAAGTCACACTTGAGTCACACCATCGCGTGCCTTTGCACGAGCGGGCCGCGCGGCCGATCCAACAGGTGCGGGACATGATCATAACCCGGTACGTAAGCAGAACAGGACCGGGTAGGAAAGCCTTTTCAGCGCAGCGCGCGCGCGCTCGCCAGATGGTGCGCGTGGCAGATCGCCACCGCTAGCGCGTCGGCGGCGTCGGCCCCGTCGATCTTCACGCCGGGCAGGAGGCGCGACACCATCGCGTGAACCTGCGCTTTCTCGGCATTGCCGACGCCGACCACGGCCTTCTTGACCAGCCGCGCGGCATATTCGCCGACCTCCAGCCCCGTGCGCGCCGCTGCGCAAAGGGCCACCCCACGCGCTTGCCCCAGTTTGAGCGTCGATTGCGGGTTGGCGTTGACGAACACTTCCTCGACCGCGCACGCCTCCGGCGCGTGATCGATCAGCAGCGCCGAGAGCATCGCGTCGAGATGCGCGAGGAGGCGCGGGAGCGTGGCGGTGGTGTCGGTCTTGAGCTTGCCGTTGGCGACGTGGCTGAGGCGGTTGCCCTCGGCACGGATAAGGCCCCAGCCGGTGGTGCCGAGGCCGGGGTCTAGGCCGAGGATCAGCATTCGGGCTGCGGGAAGGAAGATTGTCTCACACGAAGACGTGAAGGCGCGAAGAGAAGAGATTTTGTTCGCGCGGAGGCGCGGAGGCGCGGAGAAGAAGAAGGTGCAGCAACGAGCGCGGCAGCGCTCATCAATCGGCCGTCGAAATGTCTTCCGGACGCCCGCGTCGCGCGGTTTCCCTCCGCGCCTCCGCGCCTCCGCGCGAACAAATCCCTTCTTCTACTGCTTCGCGCCTTCGCGCCTTCG
>JAIXZV010000003.1 GCA_027489365.1 Sphingomonadales bacterium | reverse complement strand
GGTTTCTCGACTTCGCTCGAAACGAACGGAGCAGCGTGCCGCTATCGCAGCGCCTCGGCGACTGCGCTGGCGCAGCCGAAGGTGGCGGGCGGCGGGATCGGGATATCCGGCGGCGTCTTGGCGATACCCAGCGCTTGCCCGAGCGAACGACCAAACACCTTGAGCAGTGAACCCGCCGTCGGCTTGGCGGTGCTGCCTGTCCCCGCGATCGACACGGTCGGCGCGCTCAGCGTGCCGCCGAGCTTGATCGGGTCGGCGATGCGCAACAGCGCGCGGCTCTTGCTCGTGCCCGACAGCGTCACGTCGATCCGCTCGCCATCGAGTACGATCCGCCCTGCCCCGCGCCCGACCGAATTGCCGGTATCGATGCCGAGCGGATGCGGCACCAGCACGCCGCGGTCCGCGCGGAAATTGGCGACGAGGCAGCGCAGCGGCACTTGCTGGCTCGGCCCCTCGATCGCATGGGCCACCGCACCGCTCAGATTCTGGCCGAGCACGTCGGCGACGATCCGCTTCACATGCCCCTCGGTCGCGACGATCGCCGCCTTGCCGGAGGAATGCGACAGCGCCTCGCGCACGGTGTCGCCCTGCCCGCGCAGCACGATGTGCCCGCGCACTTGCCCGCCGACCAGGTCGGGCTTGCCGATCAGTTCCTCCAGCGTAAGCCCGGCAAGGCGCAGGTCGACCGCCAGTTTCGGCCGACCAGTGCGGTGATCGACGCGCACCGCGCCGGTCATCCGACCGTTCGCGAGCGTCGCCACGACATTGCTGACGGTCAGCAGCTTGTGGTCGAGGCTGAGCGTGCCCGACAGGCTGCGGAACACGGTCCCGCCCTTGGAAAGCACGCGATCGACCGAAAAGCGGATCGTACCGTCGGTCTTCCACAGTTTCGACAGGTTGATGCGCGTCGGCGGCAGCACGCGCGGGCCGATCGCGGCACGGCGCTGTTGCGAGGCGGCTTGCCCCTTGGCATCGGCGAGATCGTCGAAATCGAGTTGCGTCGCGTGGATGCGCGCGTCGATCGCGGTGCGAATGTCGATCTTGCGGACCGTCGCTACGCCGGTGAAGCGCGATCGCCCGATGCTGCCGCCAATGCGATCGACATACCAGTCGCGCCCCTCATGCCGGACCGCCGCGGTGATCGCGACCGCCTGCGTGCCGAACAGCCCCGCTTCGATGATGCGGTCGATATTCTTGAGCGTCGGCGCGCGCGCGGCAATGTCGGCCTTGAAGTGGCGCGTATCGAGCACGCCGTCCATCACGCCCTTGGCGGTCATGTGCAGCGCGGGCGATATGATCGACGCGGCAAACGGATACGGCGCGGCGGGGTCGATCCCGGTGATCCGCCCGCCGGTCAGATCGAGCGTCGCGGGGGTATCGAGGAAACTGCCCTTTCCCGAAAAGCGCAGCCCCCGCGCGGCGTCCACCGTCAGCGGCCCGGCGACGATCAGCCCGCGCTTGGCGTCCCGCAGTTCGATCTGGGTATTGGTGACGGTCAGATCGGACAGGCTGGGTCCGGTGCTGTCGCCGGTGGCGGGTTTGGAACCCTCCGGCTTCCAATTGGCGCGGCCCTTCGCATCGCGCACAAGCACGATCCGCGCGCCGTCGAGCGCCACACGATCGGGGCGGAAGGTGCCGAACAGCAAGCCGAACACCGGCACGCGCAGGCTGGCCGAGCCGACCCGAACGAAATCCCCCGCCCCGACCCAGGTCGGCTGCGCGATGCGCACGTCGCGCACCGACACGACCGGCGCGTATGAAAACACGCTATCGCGCGTAATCGATCCGACCGCGACGTGGGTGTGGAGCGCGCTCGACAAGCGCTTCTCGACCAGCCCGCGCGCCAGCCCGACCGGGAAGGCGCCGAGCGCGAGCAAGAGGATCGCGACGGACGCGGCAAGAGCGATGGCAATGCGCGGCAACAGCCGGCGCCAGCGCGGCAGCGGCGCGGGAAGCGGTGGGTTTTCTGAAATGGTCACAAAGGTAGAACCCGGCGGCAGGAAATTTGTTTCACTCGCGTAGCGACATGATGACGCAAAAAGGGCCGGAGGTCTCCCCCCGGCCCTTCCGCGCGTGACAAATCAGGAGGCGTCAGAGGCCGATCACGCCGCCATCGGTCTTGGTGATGACGATCGTCGCCGAACGCGGCCGCGCAGTGGGGGCAGCGGTGCCCGACTGGTTGGCCGGCCAGTTGCTGGTGATCGACGTCCCGTTGCCGTTCTCGCCGGGATGCTGAATGTTGACGAACAGCGACTTGCCATCCGGCGTCGAGTGAATGCCGGTGATCTCGCATTCCTTCGGCCCAACCAGGAAGCGGCGCAGCGCCGTGCCCGGTGCCTTGCCGATGCGCGTTGTTACCGTGTTGGTGGTGCCGCCCAGCGTGCTGGTCACGCTGCGCGTCGCGCCGTCGCCGGTGACGCCGGGGATCGCGGCGAGCAACATGCAGTTTGTCTGATCGACAAAGGCACCGTCGTCGGTCTCGATCCACATGACCGGGGTCGATTGGCCGGTCAAATTGGTCGGCAGGCCAAACCACAGGCCATCGGGTGACGAGAAATCGTTGGTCGCATCGAGGCCCGAGAGGTTGATGTTGGTCGCATCGAGATCGCTACCCGCACCGAAGGCATAGACATCCCAGGCGAAGCTCGTCGCCTCCGACGTGTCGCCGGTTTCGCGCAGGCGGATGATGTGGCCGTTGGCATTGCCGTTGGTCGATCCGCCGGTCGTGCGCGGGTCATTATAAGCGCGCGGGTTGGCGGCATCGACATTGGCGGCGGTGCGCGACGAATTGTTGGTGAGCGTGCAGTACATCTCACCGGTCGCAGGATTGACCGCAGTCCATTCGGGCCGGTCCATCCGCGTCGCGCCGAGCGCGTCGGCAGCCAAACGCGTGTTGACCAGCACGTCGGCCTGATCGGCGAAGGCGTAGGCAGCATTCGCAGGCGTCAGCGGGCCGGTCCCGAACACCAAAGGCAGCCACGTGCCGCTGCCATCGGCGTTGAACTTGGCGACATAGAGCGTGCCTGCGTCGAGATACTTGTCGCCGATCGCCAGGCGATTGGTGATCGCCGCATCCGCCGTCGACCAGGCGGCGTTCGACACGAATTTGTAGATATATTCGTTCTGCGCATCATCGCCCATGTAGAAGGCCGGGCGGACGCCCGCGATCGTGCGACCGATCTGGCAGCCTTCGTGGTTCATGCGGCCAAGCGCGGTGCGCTTGCGCGGGGTCGAGGTCGGATCGAACGGATCGATTTCGACGATCCAGCCATATTGGAAGGCCTCGTTGCGGAAATCGCCCGTCCCGTCGGCCGCTGCCGCCGGATTGACCGTGATGTTCCACTTGGAGAAATTGGTGCTGGTCGCATCGGCGGGGACGACGGTCGCCCAATTGTTGTTGCCCGCGCGGCCTTCGGGAATGCCGTAGCGCGCCAGGCTCACATTGACCTTGGATGCCGCACCGCCGCGCGCCGCGACGTCGCCGGTCGAGCGCCGGAAATAGCCCGCCCAATTTTCCTCGGCGGTCAGATAGGTGTTCCACGGCATCGTGCCGTTCGCGCAATTGTTGATCGTGCCGCGACCCGCAACGCCGGTCGGCGAATAGACCGTGCGCAGGATCGCCGCGCCGCGCACCGGGCCGTTGAAGGCCATCGGCGTGTTCGGCGTGATGCGACGGTTGAGCGACGAGGACTGCACATAGGACCAGGTACCGCCCGACTGCGCCACTTCGATCACCGAAACGCCGTGGCACTCGATTTCCTTGATCGCCTCGGCCTCGGGCCGCGCGCCGCCAACCGAGGTCTGCCCGGCGACGTGCAGATAGGATGCGGTGATATTCTCGTGATTGAGCGCGAGCACGCCGCGCGTGCTGCTCGTCGGATCGGGCGTCGTGCCGCTGGCGGCGAGCCCGAAGAAGGTCATGCCGTCATGATGATCGCCTGCCCTTTGCGCGAAATTGGTGTCGGTGCCGTTGTTGGCATAAGCCGCGACGCCGCTCGCGATCGGATCGCCCAGGCGGTACAGCACGGTGACGTTATAGCCGGTCGGCACGGTCACGATGTCGGCCAGGCTCTTGGGCACCGCCGTGAAGCCGAGCACGGCGGGGGAGACCACGACGGTCGTGTCGCTCGTCGCCGCGCTGCCAGAATCGGGCGTCGCGGTCAGGCGGAAGCCGAGCGTCGTATCCACTGCGACCGATGGCGCGATGAAAGTTGCGCTATAGCCATTGGCGCCCGACAGCGTGACGGTCGGACCGCTGGTTTGCGTCCAGCTATATTTTGAGGCCGATCCGCTCGATACGGCACCGCTCAGCGTGACCAGCTTGCCAGACGTGGTCTGGACCGACGATCCTGCGGTGACGGTCAGCGGAATGCCCCCGCCGGTGCACGCCGACAGCAAAGCGCCGCCGAATACGGCCGCCGTCGCTGCCGACATGCCGCCCATCAACGCCTGCCGCCGCGAATAGCGCGACGCGATCATATCGTTCAGATGCGGGTTGCTGGTGCGGTTGGTGTCGATATCGCCGTCATCATATGCGGCGATTGCGGTGTCGAACGAATCCATGATGTCCCCCGAAGCAACCTGAGTGGTCGTCGGAGGCCCTCCTGTCGGGGAAGTTTAACGCTGGCATGACGAGTCCGCGTCAGAACCGCGACAGTGCCGAGACGGTCCGATGACACCGCCCCGGCAATCCCGGAAATGCGCGGTTCCGCACCCTGCGGCACCGCGCATTTCACTGTTCGATCAAGCGATTATCTTGTCGAGCGCGATACAGAAAGCCTTCATCTCCGCCGCCGAGCCGACCGTGATGCGGCTGACCGTTGGCCAGATCGGCCAGGACCGCCCGATCTCGACGCTTTGCGTGCGGAAGGCGGCTTGCATGTCCTTGGCCGGTTTCGTCTTCCAATCGATCATGATCATATTGGCGTTGGTCGGCTTGACGTCGATCTTGCGCGCCTTGAGGTGATCGAGCGTCAGCCCGCGCGCGGCCTCCATCTGCGCGCGCCGCGCGGCGATCAGCGGCGCCGCGGTCAGGCTCGCCGTCGCGCAGGCGATGCTGGTGACGGGCAAGGCCCCCGATTGCATCCCGCCGTCATATCGCATCATCTTTGCAAGATTGGCAGGCTTGGTGATGACGTACCCCATCCGCAGCCCGGCCATGCCGAACAGCTTCGAGAAAGTGCGCATCACGATCACGTCGTCGTGGCGGACCGCGAGATAGGATGCGGTCGGCACGCCCGCAAAATGGGTGTAAGCCTCATCGATTAGCACCATCGCGCCCTTGGGCTTGTTGGCAATCAGCCATTCCACGTCGGCAAGCGGCGTGATCGTGCCGGTCGGGTTGTTGGGCGTGCAGATGTAATAGAGCCCGGCATCGGGGTTGGCGGCGAGCATCGCCTTCACGTCATGCGCATAATCGGCGGTCAGCGGCACGGCGTTGACCGGCGCGCCGAGCCAGGCGGCGGTGCGTCCGGCCAGTTCGAACGTCGGGTCGGCGGTGACCAGCCCCTTGGTCGGCGAACAGAAAGTGATGACGCTGCGGCACAGCGGATCGCTTGACCCCGGCCACGGCGCGACATGATCGTACGGCACCTTCTCGACCGCCATCACCGCCTTGATGAAATCGCCGCGCTGATCCTGCGGCGAATAGCGATTGCCCTGCGCGATCATCTTCGACGCCGCCAGTGCGCCGGGCGCCAGCGGTCCGGTCCAGCATTCGTTCGCGCCGATGCGCACCTTGGCGTTGGGGGCAGGATCGGGCACCCCGCCCGATGCCCAGGCGGGCCGCCCGACACTGGCGGCGATCGCACCCGCGCCAAACACGGCGGCAATCCGCGCGAGATCGCGGCGCGCGAAACCGCGAGTCAGCAAATCGTCCTGCGCTTCGTCGGGAAGCGCTGCTGCGGGCAAGTGCGTGGTCATCGATCGGTCCCCTGCTTCAAGCGAGTTGCGATCCATCCTGCGTGGACTCATGCGGTCCTTGGGGGAGAGTGTTTCCTACTTCCGCCGGAAATACTAGCCCCACTATCGTCCACCCCGCCCCTACTATCGTCACCCCAGCGAAGGCTGGGGTCTCAGGCCAGTCGCGCGCAGCCGCCGCACCGCTGCCCCCTGCCTCCACGAGATGCTGGCATGACGGACGGTGCGGGTTCGGTGCCGGACGGCCGCCGGATGAAACATTGACTCCCACGCCGTATCCGCTAAGGCCCCGCACTCTCCCGACAGGCTTCGGCCCGGCGGGACCGTCCGAGACAGTAGGAGACCGGGTTTGC
>JAIXZV010000393.1 GCA_027489365.1 Sphingomonadales bacterium | reverse complement strand
TGAAGAGGTCGAAAAGCGCGAAGGCGACAAGAGCCGCTGGGGCGGCAAGGGCGTACAGGCGGCGGTCGATGCGGTGAACGGCGAAATCGCCGATGCCGTCGTTGGCCTGGAGGCCGAGGATCAGCGCGAGATCGACGCGACCATGATCGAACTCGACGGCACCGAGAATAAGAGCCGCCTCGGCGCGAATGCGATTTTGGGCGTGAGCCTTGCGGTCGCCAAGGCTGCGGCCGACGCGCGGACGCTGCCGCTGTATCGCTATGTCGGCGGCGTTTCGGCGCATGTGTTGCCGGTGCCGATGATGAACATCATCAACGGCGGCGAACATGCCGACAACCCGATCGACTTCCAGGAGTTCATGATCGTACCCGTCGGCGCAACTTCGATGGTCGAAGCGGTCCGTTGCGGCTCGGAAATCTTCCACACCCTGAAAAAGGCGCTGCACGATAAAGGTCTGGCGACCTCGGTTGGCGACGAAGGTGGGTTCGCGCCCAACATCGCATCGACCAACGAAGCGATCGAATTCATCCTGCGCTCGATCGAAACCGCCGGTTACACCCCGGGTGACGACGTGATGCTCGCGCTCGATTGCGCGGCGACCGAATTCTACAAGAACGGCAAATATGAGATTTCGGGCGAGGGCAAGAGCCTGTCGAGTCACGAAATGGCCGAATATCTTGCCGACCTGACTCGGCGTTACCCGATCTTTTCGATCGAGGATGGCATGGGCGAAGACGATTGGGAGGGCTGGAAGGCGCTCACTGACATGATCGGCGACAAGGTTCAGCTCGTCGGCGACGATCTGTTCGTGACCAATCCGAAGCGGCTGAAGCAGGGGATCGAGACCCGCACGGCCAACTCTCTGCCGGTCCAGGTTACCCCGCTCGGCACCCTCCCGGCAACGCTCGCAGCCGTTTCGATGGCGCAACGGGCGGGCTATACGGCGGTCATGTCGCATCGCTCGGGGGAGACCGAGGACGCAACGATCGCCGATCTGGCTGTCGCGACCAATTGCGGACAGATCAAGACGGGCAGCCTCGCACGCGCCGATCGGTTCGCCAAATATAACCAGCTGAGCCGCATCGAAGAGGAGCTGGAAGGCGCTGCGGTGTACGCCGGACGCTCCGTCATCAGAATTTAACCAACGTAAAAATACGGGCTTGATCCACGAGTCGCGATGCGCGAGAGTCGCGGTCGTGGTCAAGAAACGCTCAACCCTCCGGACGATGCTCCGCCGTGCGATGGCACCGGCGGCGCTGCTGATCGTCGGCGTGTTCTTTGGCGGCTATGCGATCTTCGGGCCGAATGGCGCGCTGGCGTACGGCGATATCGAGCGGCAATTGGCGGTAAAGCAGCGCGAACTCGCGCTGCTCGACAAGAACCGCGCGGATTTGAAGAACCGCGTTGCGCTGCTCGATCCCAAACATGCCGATCGGGATATGGTCGAGGAGCTCGCGCTCAAGAATTTGGGCGTGGTGAACAAGAACGACGTCATCGTCCCGCTGACGAAATAATGCTGCGTGAGATTTAATGGCATCATCCCCGCCTCTGCGGGGATGATGCCAGATGCTTTAGGCTCCTATCGTCCCAGGAACGTCAGTAGATCATGCGTGAAGCGTTCGCGCTCGGTAATCGTCAGTCCGTGCGGCGCACCGTCATATTCCACCAGTTGTGATCCCGAAATGCCCTTGGCAGCGGCGCGGCCAGTGGCGTCGATTGGCACCGTTTGATCATTCGTGCCGTGGACGATCAGCGTGGGGACGCGAAACGCAGACAGATCGCCGCGGAAATCGGTGTGCCCGAACGACTCGGCGCAAGCGAGAATCGGCTTCAACCCGGCGAGATTGGTCTGTGCCCATGCCCAATCGACCGTCTCGTTGCTCACCGGCGAGGAGATAAAGCCGACACCGAGGAATTGCTTCAGGAAGGTCTGAAAGAAGCCGTAGCGGTCTTTCTCGATCCCTTCGCCAATCCCGGCGAGTTGATCCTCGGGTACGCCGTGGGGATTGTCGTCGGTCTTGAGCATATACGGGACCACCGAGGCGATCAGCCCGGCGGCGATGACGCCTTTGCCGTCGTGGCGGGACATGTAGCGGGCGACTTCGCCGCCGCCCATCGAGAAACCTACGATCGTTGCGTCCGAAGTTGCGCCGGTCTGTTCCAAAACGTCGGCGAGATCGTCGGTTAGCGTGTCGTAATCATAGCCGGTCCAGGGCTGCCCCGAGCGGCCGAACCCGCGGCGGTCATAGGCGATCGCGCGGAAACCGGCGCCGGCGAGCGCCATTGCCTGCGCGTCCCAGCTATCGGCATTCAGCGGCCAGCCGTGGATCAGCACGACCGGGCGGCCGCTGCCCCAATCCTTGACGTAGAGATCGGTGCCGTCGCGGGTCTTGATGTAAGGCATTGGAATTTCCTGCTTGCCGTGAGGATTTGCGGACAACGATGATCGCCGCACCGCGTTCCGGTCGGGCTGGCGCGATCGGGTGCAAGGTGGCAGCGTCGCGCCATACCGAATCGAGGGAGCCGCTATGCGTTCAGTTTTGTTGGCCGGGATTGCCGCCTTGGCGTTGGCGTCGTGCGCTTCGGCTGCGCCCGAGCCGAAGGGATCGATGGCACCGCTGGTGGCGCTACCGACGACCGACTGGAAGAGCTTCCGCGACACGTTCATCGAGGATTGGTTCAAGGTGTCGCCCGCCGACGCGGTGTATCAGGGGCGGCATGATTTCGACGGCGGGCTGGGCGACTGGACGCCGGGCGGGCTGAAGCGGCAGGGCGACTTCCTGCGCGAGGCGATCGGCAAGGCGAAGGCGTTCGACACCGCCAAGCTGACCAAGGATGAAGCGTTCGAGCGCGATTATCTGGTCACGGTCGCATCGGGCAAATTGTTCTGGCTGGAAGACGCCGATTTCCCGCACAAGAACCCGGCCTGGTATGTGAATGCGGGGCTCGACCCCAACGTCTACATCGCGCGCAATTACGCCAATGCGCCGACGCGGATGCGCGCGATGGTCACCTTCCTGCGCAAGATTCCGGATGCGGCCGCGCAGATCAAGGCGAACCTCAAGACGCCGATGCCGCTCAGCTACATCAATTACGGCGTGGCGGCGTTCAACGGCTTCGCTGACTATTATACGGGCGATGCGAAGAAGGCGTTTGCCGAGGTGAAGAGCCCGGCGTTGCAGGAGGAATTCGACAAGGCGGCGAAGGTCGCGTCGCAGGCGATGCACGATCTGGCGGCGCATCTGGAGAAGCAGCGCCCGACCGCAACGCAGGATTTCGCGCTCGGCGCGGAGCGCTTCTCGCGGATGATCAAGCAGACCGAGGGCGTCGACGTGCCGCTCGCCACGCTGAAGGCGGCGGGCGAGGCCGATCTGGCGCGCAACCAGAAGGCGCTGGCCGAGGCGTGCGGCCAGTTCGCACCTGGCGCGACGATCCCGGCGTGCATGGCGAAGATGAACGCCAACAAGCCTGTGAATAACGATCCCGTCGCCGAAGCGCGCAAGCAGATCCCGGAACTGCGGGCGTTCGTACTGGCGAACGACGTGGTGACGATCCCGGACAATGAACAGGCGCTGGTCGAGGAAAGCCCGCCCTATAACCGGCAGAACAGCGCGTACATCGATCCGCCGGGGCCGTTCGAGAAGGGCATCCCCTCGGTCTATTACATTTCCCCGCCGGACCCATCGTGGAGCAAGGCCGAGCAGGACGGGTTCATCCCCGGCAAGATGGATTTGCTGTTCACCTCGGTCCACGAAGTGATGCCGGGGCATTTCCTGCAATTCCGCCACGCCAATGCCTCGCCGTCGATCTTCGGGCGGCTGTTCGTCGGCTATGCCTTTGCCGAGGGTTGGGCGCATTATGCCGAGGAAATGATGTGGGAGGCCGGGCTGCATAAGGGCGATGCCGAGACGCATGTCGGGCAATTGTCGAACGCGCTGCTGCGCAACTGCCGCTATCTGTCGGCGATCGGGCTGCACAGCGGCACGATGACGCAGGATCAATCGCGGAAAATGTTCGTCGAGCAATGCTATCAGGACGAGGGCAGTGCCAAGCAGCAATCGGCGCGCGGGACGTATGATCCGGCGTATCTCAACTATACGATGGGCAAGTTGATGATCCGCAAGCTGCGCGATGATTGGACCGCGACGCACGGCGGGCGGGCGTCGTGGAAGGCGTTCCACGACGAATTCCTGCGCTATGGTGGGCCGCCGATCCCGCTGGTGCGGAAAGCGATGCTGGGCGGGGATGGGAAGGCGGTGTTCTGAGGGGTTGGGACGGCTCCCCTCCACCCGTTCGCCCTGAGCTTGTCGAAGGGCTGCTTTTTTTCCAGCGCGTTGCCAAGGGAAGGGCAGGGCTTCGACAAGCTCAGCCCGAACGGGGTAGGGGGTGTCCCTTCACCGCGACTGCTTCAACGTCGGCACCGTTTCCGCGACCTCCGCGCTTTGCGGCATCCGGATCGACGGGCGCAGGCGCGCGAGGCTGCACAGGCCGGCGATCAGCGCGAGCGTCGCGGCCACCAATGGCGGGGTGGCACCGCCGCCAAGGCCGAGCGCGAGCAAGGCGGCGACCAGCGTCGCGCCGGTGGTTTGACCGAGCAAGCGCGTCGTCGAGACCAGCCCGCCCGCCGCTGCCGCGCGCTCGCGCGGGGCACTGCCGATGATCAGGCGCGCATTGGGCGGCAGGAAGGTGCCGAAGCCAGCGCCGCACAGCGCCATCCGCCAGATCACGTCGAAGTGGCTCGGGTGCGCGGGCAGATTGGCGATGAGGATCAGCGCGAAGATCGAGATCGCCATGCCGATCCCGCCGAGCGCGCCTGCCGGAATCTTGCTGGACAACCAGCCCGACAGCGGCGCGACGACGATGTTGGTCATCGGCCAGGGTGCCATCAGCAGGCCCATTTCGACCGGCGTGAAGCCGAATTCGCTCTGCAAGCGGAACGGCATCGAGATGATCAGCGTCATCGACGCGATGAAGGCGGTATAGGCCCCGATCACCGACAGCAGCAGCACCGGTTGCGCGAGCAAATCGACCGGCAGGATCGGGTCGGGTGTATTCCGTTGCCGCCGGACGAAATAGAGTCCGACCAGCGCACCCGCGAGTACGATCGCGGCGGAAACGATCGGACTGTCACCGTGCACGCCGCTTTCCAGCCCGCCGATCACCAGCCCGAACATCGCCGCACACATGATCGCGCCGATCACGTCGAACGGCGTATCGCGCGGCGGGGTATCGGGCAGCGCGCGGCCGAGGATCAGCGAGCCGATCGCGAACGGCACCGCGCTGGCGAACACCCACGGCCAGGGCGCGATACCGAGGATGAAGCCGCCGAGCGTCGGCGCGAGCGCCGCGCCCGCCGAGACGATCGAAGAATTGATGCCGAGTCCGCTGCCGAGCTGCTTGGCAGGGTAGATTGCGCGGATGAGCGCCGAGGAGACGCTGAGCGCCGCCGCCGCGCCGATCGCCTGTGCGGCGCGGACGATCAGCAGGAAGGGGAGACTCTTGGCAAAAAAGCACAGCAACGTCGCCACCGCGAACAGCAACTGGCCCCATTGATAGAGCCGCTTGAGGCCGATGCGTTCGCCCAGGCCGGCGAAGGGCAGCAGCAGCATGACCAGCATGAGTTGGTAGACGGTGACGACCGACACGACCGCCGAGCGATCGACCCCCAACTCGCGCGCGATCGTCGGCAGCGCGATATTGGCGACGCCGCCGTCGATGATAATTAGCGCGGTGCCCAGGCACAGCGTCGCGATGGCAGCGTAGCGGCGGGGGAGGGGGAGGCCGTCGGCGGGGTTGGCGGGATTGGAGGACGTCACGCGCTACCTTTGCCTAGATGCTCACACATTGTCATCCCCGCGAAGGCGGAGACGCACCTCCCGCTGTGGGAGCTGGGCCGCCGCCTTCGCGGGGATGATACCGAGGGGCCTCGTCTGACGAAATCAGGCCAGCGAAACCTCGGCTACCTTATCCTTATAGTCCTCTTTCGGATCGATCCCGAGCATCACCTTCACGCCCGCGAGCAAGCTCGACGCATCGACCCAGACTTGCGCGCGCTCGGCATCGAGGCGGAGCAGTTGCAGCTTGGGATCATCCTTGCCGCCTTCATACCAGGCCGCGACATAGCTGTTCCACAGCCGGTCGATCACGGCGCGATCATTGTCGGCGACGAGATTGCCGTGAATCGTGGCGAAGACGTCATTGCCCTTGGACGCGAAGGTCGCAACGGCGCGCGAACCTGCGCCAGACTTCAGCTCAGCGACGAGCTCGGTTTCCTTCGAGGTGAAGAAATAGATCGGCCCGCGATCTTCGTCGCCGTCGAGTTGGGCGGTCATCGGACGGGTATGACCCTCATCGACTCCGGCGAGACCGAGCATCACGGTCATATCCGAGCGCAGGGCCTTCCAGAATTTATGTTCGATTTCAGCTTGATTGGACATGGTCGCTCTCCTTCCCTGCCCGAACGGGCGGAAGCGCGCGCGGTTCCGTCAGGTGGGTGACCAGCCTTCCGGCGCGAGTTCGAACCCGGCGAAATCGAACGCGGGTGTCACGACGCAACTGACCAGCGCCCAGCCGCGCGCCGCGTCGGCCGATTGCCACGCGCCCGCAGGCACGATCGCTTGCGGGCTCTCGCCGGTGAGCAGATGCTCCTCCTGATCGATCCGCAGCGTGAGCGGCGATCCGGCGTGCCATAGCCACAGCTCCGTCGCATCGACGCGGTGCCAGTGCGAGCGCTGGCCGTCTTCGAGCAGGAACAGGATCGCCGTCGCCAGCCCGCGCGCGGTAGGGTCCTGCGCGGGCTGGCGCATCGTCTCGCGGTACCAGCCGCCCTCGGGATGGGGCGACAGGTTGAGCGAGGCGATCAGCGGATGGGGCATGTTGCGATGTGTAGCGCAGCTCGCCGCCGATTTCCGCGTCAAAACGTCACCCTCAGGTCGAAGCCGGGCGGCGCGTTGCAGCAAAAATTCGGTCAGCCATGGCAATGATGACCACGGAAAGACCAAAGAGCGGCAGCAGTATCCCCAGGACGATCAGCGCGGCGATGGCTCCCCGCGCCGGTCGATCGCCGACCCGTGGCGGCGCGCCAATTCCACCGCGCGGACGACGTTTCAGCCACATCAGAACGCCCAGGATGCTGGTCGCGATCAGGCCCAGCGCCGTCGCCACCCCGATGAGTTGATTGGCGAGGCCGAAGAGTTGTCCCTCATGCCAGGCGACGCCGGTGTTCACGACCCTGTCCAGGATATGCTGGTCGGCAAAGCCGCTGCGGCCGGTTTCCGCGCCGGTCGCCGGATCGTAGGTGACGCGTCGGGCGAGCCACCGGTTCTGCGCTTCCGATTTCACGGTCCAGAGGTTGGCCGTTGGGCCGCCGAACTTCTGCATCGCGTGCGGGGGTAGGATCATGACCGGGAAGGCCATGTGCTGAGCTTCGGCCTTCGCTACGAAGGTCGATAGCGGGAGGCCGTTCGGGGCGGCGATCGCGGCGGTCGCCATCTCGGGCATTGCGCCGCGGTGGCCGACATGACCGCCATCGGCACCGATCTTCCAGTCCTGCGCTCCCTTGACCAGGCCGAGCTCGGTCCGCGCCCATTTGAACGCGCCGCCCCAGGCGCCTGCCCACGGCAAACCGCTGGCGAGCATCACCAGCACCAGTCCGGCGATCCAGAAGCCGGTGACGCGGTGCACATCCTTGAGCAAGGGACGCCCGCGCAAGCGCAGCCGCGGCCACACCGTCCCGGCCAGCCGGAACGGACGCGGCCACCACAGATAGAGGCCGGACAGGATCATCACGATCGTCCAGCTTGCCGCGAGTTCGACCAGCCGATCGCCCCACGGCCCGATCAACAGCGATCCGTGGATGCGCGCCACCACCGCCGCGATCCGCGTTTCGGGGGCGAGGCTGCCGATCACCCTGCCTTGCGGCGACACGTAGATTTCGCGCTTCGACCCATCGCCGCGCAAAAGCTGGATCATCGCCGCATCACCGACCTCGCGCGGCAGCCGATACTGGTTGAAGCGTGCGCCGGGATTGGCCGCCATCGCGGCGGCCAATTGCTGATCCGGCGACACTGCGCCCTGCGTGCCCAGCCCCAGATACGCGCGCTCCTCCCAGCGATCGATCTGCGGCTTGAACAGATAGATCGATCCGGTGACCGACAGGATCAGGATGAACGGCAGCACGAACAGACCGGCATAGAAATGCCAGCGCCAGACCGCCTGGTAGAGGTTCGGCGCGCTCAAAACGTCAGTCTCACGTCGGCGGCAAAGCTGCGCTGCGGGAAGGGGTGGAAGAGGAAGTATTTGTCGTTGTTGACGTTATCGACGCCGATACCGAATTCCATATGCTCGGCAACGCGGATCTGCGCGCGCAGATCGACGACGAAATATTTGTAGAAGCCCTGATAGGTGTTGCCGATCACGTCGCTATTATCGAGCGAGCCGTAATTGCGGCTGGCGTAGCGCGCGGCGGCGGTCAGCGCCACCGCATCGACTGGTCGCCATGTGGCGACGGCAGTTGCCTTCCAGTGCGGTACGCTTGGCAGCAGCTTGCCGATCGCCGCGGGGAGCACCGCATTTTTCGTGGTGATCGCATCGGCATAGGTGACGCTGCCCGACACATCGATCCGCGGCACGAAGTTCTTGCGGACGACGTACAACTCGACGCCGCGGGCGCGGGTTTCATCGACATTCTGGACATAGGTGCCGACCTGGCCCGGCGCCTCCTTCAGCGGCCCGGTCTGTGAGATGAGCGCGTCCTTCACCACTTCGTTGAACAGTGACACGCGGACGCTGCCGTGGCTGTCATGCTGCTCCAGCGCCAGTTCGAGCGAGCGTGCGCGTTCGGGGCGGAGGGTGGGGTCGGGCACCGACACGGCTGGCGTGGTGACGATCTGATAGAGTTCTCCGACCGTGGGGAAGCGCCACGCCTGGCCGAACGACAGGCGGGCGGTCAGGTGATCGTCGATCGCATAGGCCAAGGCGGCCTTTGGCGAGAACTTGGCGCTGCTGAGCGTCGGCTGGTTGACCGGGCCGATTGCGGGCGATTGCGAGAAATTGACGCCGCCATAAGCGCGCCACCATTCGTAGCGGCCGCCGAGCGTCAGCGTCAGCGGTGGCAGAATGCGCCACGCGTCCTGCGCCCATAGCGCCAAGGCGCGGGTCTTGCCGCTGCCTTGCAGGTTGAGCGTGCCCTTGGGACCGCTGACCCAATCGGTGGTGTTGTAGCGGTTGCTGTTGAGCGCGTACCAATCGGCATGGGCGCCGAAGCTGACGGTGTGCGTCGCCGCTGCATCCGAGCGCCAGGCACCCTTGGCGTCGAGCGTCTTCCAGCCGGTCCCGGCGAGATCGGTGAGGAAGCCTGCCCCCCCCGTTTGCCCTGCGGGTAACGCCGTGTTCGAGACGCGTTGCTGGTCCTTGTCGACGTCATAGAGTGTGCCGATCACTTGCCAGTCGAAGCGGCTGCTGGTGCCGTTCAGGGACAGGTTGTGCGACCATTGCCGCTGCTCGGTATGATAGATGCTGCCGGCAAAGGCGCTGGGGGCGAGGGTGTAGTTTTTCCCATTGTTGCTGGTCGTGCCAGCGTAAAAGGGCAGGCCTGCCGCAGGGTTGGTGAGATAGCTTTCGACCGTCGAATCGGTCGTGTTGAGGAATAGGCTGCCTACATAGGTCAGCCGCAGCGCCGACGAGAGATCGAGTGCTGCCTTGATCTTGAAGCGGTCCTGCACCTGGTGCTCGAATGCCGTAGCCCCGACCACGCGGATCGCCCCGCCGGTGCGGTTGAGATCGTTGAAGCCGCCGGTGGTCGGTGTGACAATCGTGCCCACCGGGAGGGGCGCGGTAATCGCGGTGGCGCTGGCGAAGCCGATCGGCTGGCCGCTGCTGTCGACATGGTCGATGCTCGCGAAGACGGCCAACGGCCCGAACCGGTCGCCGATCGTGCCGCCGAGTTGATAGCTCGGTAGCGTGCGATGCGTGTCGTACAGGTCGTACTGTTGAACCGTGGTTCCGGCGACCAGCGTGCCCTCGAACTGGTCGGGCAAGCGGGTCGTGATGTTGACGACAGCGCCGATCGAATTGCCGGCATAGGCCGCCGAGAACGGGCCATAGAGCACGTCGATCCGAGCGATCTCTTCGGTCGACACCAGGTTCCAGCGCGGGCTGGCCGAGGTGTTGTTGTTGCCGATCAGCGCCGAGAGAAGCGCGCCGTCGGCATAGATCAGACTGCGTGCGCTGGCACCGAGGCCGGAGGTGCGCGTCGCCAGCGGGGCCTGGCTGTCCCCGATGTGGCGTTTGCGCACGACGAGGCTGGGCAGGTACTTCAGCGTATCCTCGACGTTACGCGCGTTGATCGTCGTCGCGATCGTGGCGGCATCGACCGATGCCTTGGAGGCGGGCGCGTTCTCGATTGTCTGCGTGCGGCGTTGCGCGGTGACCAGGATGTCTTCCTGATCGGGGTTCGCGGCGGGTGCAGCGATATCGTCGGCATAAGCGGCATAAGGCGCGGCGGCGGATGCCAGCAGCGCGAACGCGCGCACGGCGGCGCGCGTGGAAAGGATCTTCATGAAAATAGGCTTTCGTCTGACGGGAAGGAGAAGGCGTCAGGCGAAGGCGGGTGGTCCGGTCTTGGGTGGCGGCGGGGCGGCAAGGCCGAGGCCGGGGCGGGCGAAAATGTGGAGTACGGTTGGCGCAGCGGCGCGCTGCGGCTCGCCGGTGATGGGATAGGCGTCGGCGGGAAGATCGATCGCGAGGCTCGCCGCAGCAAAGGCGCAGGGGTGGTCGGCGGTCTTGCCGTCCTGATCGCGCTGGTCGCTGCGATGCTGCGCGGCGACCGCAGCAGCGGCGATCGGGGTCAGCGCTTGTGCGCCCGAACCGGAGCAGAGCACGAGTTCGCGCGAACCATCGGCGCCGGTGCTCCACATGAACCCCTGCGGCACGACCACGCGGACCGCCAGCACGCACAGCAGCAGCACGATCATCGCGGCACGGGCCGGGAACAGGGAGCGGAAACGCGCCATCGCGCCCCGCTACCGCCTCATCGCCCTTTGCTCAACCCCGTACCGATCGTGTGGAAACGTTCCGTTTCGCAGTCGTTACTTGCTGCAACGCACCATTTTGGATATAGCGCTACCATGCAAAATGCGTCTGCCCCCACTGGCCCCGTTCCCACCGTGTTCGAAGCGATCGTCCGTAAGCGCTGCCTGCGCGCGACCTATAACCGCACCGACATCACGCTTGCGCCGCACATCATCTATACCCGGCATGACGATCTGTTCGTCGATGGCGTTGTGCTGGAACGCGACGGCAAGCCGCCCAAGGAATTGAAGCTCGGCACGTTCAAGCTGGCCGGGCTCAACGGCGTGGGCCTGACCGAGCGCGACTTCGCGGCCAATCCTTTGTTCGCGGCGAACGACCCGAAATATGGTGATGCCGCGCTGATGGCGGTCGAGGCTTAAGCCAAACGCCGCCGTACTGCCGCGATCGTCAGCACGGCCACCAGCGCGACCGTGGCACCCGCCAGCATATCCGCCAGATAGTGCGTGCCCTCAACCGGGGTCGCCAGCAGCATCGCGCTGGTGAGCGCCAGTACCGGCCAGCGTAACCGCGCGATCGGCCAGGCGGCGGCGATGTAGACGACGCCGCTGGCGGTGTGGAAGCTGGGTACCGAAACGAGCCCGCGCAAGGCGCTCAAATCGACGACATAGGGATTGCCCGTGCGCAGCAGCGGGAACAGATCCGCCTCATACAGCGCGCTTTCTGGCAGATAGGTAATCGGGCCGTGCCATTGCGTGGCGAGCGGGCCGATTGCGGGCATGAAGCGGAACAGCAGCAGCGTGACCACCGCCGCGAGCCAGAAGGTCGCGATAAAGCCGCGCGCCTCGGCCCGGCGATCGGACCAGGCGCAATAGCCGAGGATCAGCGCCGGGGTGACGAAGATGCTCTGATACGCCGCCGTGCCGAGCAGTTGCAGCGAGCGATGCGCCGCGACCGTCTGATACCAGGCGACCCAATCGAAATGCAGTGCGGCATCGACTGATTGCAGCAACGGATCGATCGACCCGTGCGTATCGGCGGCGAGCGGATAGGTCGCGGTCGCGCCGAGCAGCGAAATGCCCATGAACGCGCCGACCGACTCGCTCAGATCACGCGCCACGCGCTGTGCCGCGCTGCGCGGGGTGCGGAACACGTAGCGCGTCACGCCGAACAGCAGGAGCACGCCGGCAAAGCCCCAGGTGACCGGCGAGCGCGGGTCGATCGACATGCGCGCATCGAACATCAGGGCGGCGACGCACGCGACGCTGAGCGCGAGGCCAAGCGCGATCCACTGCCCGGCGATCAGCCCGCGCTGTGCCGTGCTGCCGGGGTAAGGCGGAGCCTGGAGGGCGAAGAGGGAAGTGGTCGGGATCGACACGCGCATACGCCTGAAAATGCAGACGATAGCCATCGCCGACGGTTAAAGGTCCGGAGCGGACCGTTACCCTTCATGCCGTGAAGATTTTGTGACGTCCAGATTACATTTGGCCCATCACATTTTTGGATGAGGCCGGGCGCGGCACCAACGCACCGTTCCCGGCCTTGTTCCTTAGCGGTAGCAGACCGTCACGCGACGGTGATGCCGCCACTGGACGCGGCAATTGCGCTGGTTGTTCCAGCCATAGTGCCGCCCGCGATCCCAGCCGTAATGGCGGCCGTGGTTGCGATAGTCGCGGCGGTCGTCGCGGCGATCGAAACGCCGGTCGTCGCGACGGTCATCGCGGCGATCGTAGCGCTGGTCATAGCCGCGGCCGCCGCGATACTCCTGCGCCGATGCCGCGGTGGAGGTGACGCCGAGGCCAACAACCATGAGCCCGGCGGCGATGAGATGGGTGAACTTCATGTCTGCATCCTTCCGGCCCGGTGATCGGGCTTGTGGATGGGATAGGCCTTTGATTTGCGACGGTTGCTGAATGCGATCGTAGGGTGCGGTACAGGTTACCGGGTGATGAAGGTCGGCGCTAAAGTCACACGAGTCGCACCATCGGGGGTGGTGGAAGGTTAGGAGAAAGTTAGGCATAATCGCGTGTTTTTTGCGCTGCGGTTGGTCATGCGCGCGGGGAGTGTGCTGCCGGAGATGAGAAAGAGCCGTTGGGTGGCAGCATGACCGATGTTGGGCGTGTAGGACAGGGTTTCGCGGGGTGGCTAGAGCGGCTGGATGGGGATGCCGAAGGCGGGCGCTGAGTGCCGATACGCTGATGCGGATGCAGGCGGCGCATGGTCTGGCAACGGTCAGGGCGCGGGCGGGGGAGATTGATGTGGAGCGGGTGGTGGCTTAGATGCCGACTATTACGAACGTTACCGGCTCCTTGTATATTCTCCTTCAAAAGTTACGTTCATTCCATAGGCTCCGATCCAATTGTGTTCTTTAACTGTCAAGCCTCCCAAACGATCAAAAGCTAGCACGCTAACTACAGTTTCGTCTCCAATGCGCCTAGACCAGCGCAACTCCGCATCATCTTCCATGATGCCAAGAAAATCGATGGTACCGATGTTTGGACCGAGACTGCGTTGCGTACCCCAAAGCGCCAAACCACTTACCGCGTATCTAGGTTTGCTGTAGTATCCATCTGGCACAGGTGTTACCAAGATTTCGGCGCTATCAACGAGACCACCGACAAGGACATATTTCCCTGCATAGGGATCACTCGGGGGGATAGCCATTTCGCCAAAAAACACTGTTTGGGTAAACGCGGAGCCAAGATGGCCGTAAAGTTCGCGCCTGTATTCTTTTACCTCTATGGCCGTAAATCCCTTCCTCTGGGAGGTGATGCTATCATACTCATCATGGTGATCGAAGCATAAGAAGGCTAAGTTTTCCGGAGTATTGTTGCTCGAATTTCGATCAAGATGCGCAATTTGGCCACCCTTTAATCCCGTATTTCTATTAAGACCGAAACAGATGCAGCAGCGTCTACGACTTTTCACTAATATTTCAGCTTGAATTTGGGTGGAGATCGATTTTCGAGGCATTCTTCATCGCTCCATCACAAAACTGTCCATCACTCGACTCCGCCCGACTCATACGAAGTCCGTCCCCCGCTGGTTGCCCTCAAACTCCCTCAATAACGTCACAGCCCACGTTTCTATAAACCACCTACCTCACCCCGCCAACGCCGGAACCACATCGGTCTGCGCGAAATCATTGCCGACGAAGAGCAGCGGGCAGGCATGTTCCATCGCCAGCGCGTACGCGAAGGAGTCGCCCAGATTGAGGCGGGCGGGGTGGAAGTTTTTGCCCCAGCGGCGATAGGCTTCGGCGGCGGCGCGGGCGCGGGGTTCGGTTAGGGGGATGATGGTCGGCTGCAGGGCGGCGATGAAGGCCTGCATTTCGTCGAACAGGTTTTTGCCCGCCGCTACGATGAGCGTTTCGGTCAGCGAGGCGGACGACATGATCAGCCCGTCTCCTGCGGCCCGGAGGGCTTGGTCACAGCGCTCGGCCATCGGCTCATCGAGGATCACCGCGAACAAGGCCGAGCCGTCGAGTGCGATCATGCGGGCCAGCCGTTCTCGTCATAGAGGAAATCCGCGATATTGGCGGCGGTAACGCCTTCCATGCCTGGCTTTCCTTTGGCGATCCCCCGGAATTTATCGAGCGCCTGGCGCCGCTGTTCGCGCAGGTCGGTCGCCACTACGGGCACGAGCCGGACGGTCGGTGCGCCGCGACGGGTTAGGGTGATCTCTTCGCCTGCCTCGGCGCGGCGGACGAGATCGGTGAGTTGGGCTTTGGCGTCGGAAACGGAGATGTGCATGGGCCGGGTCCTCTTGGACCAAGTATATAGTCCAAGTTTACCGTTGCGCCAAGCACTGCCCCTCTCCCCGGCCCTCTCCCCAAGGGGAGAGGGAGAAGAATCAGCCCACCGTCACAAACGAATCCATCACCCGTTTCCGCCCGGCGGTTTCGAAATCGATCTCCAGCTTGTTGCCTTCGATCTCGGCTATCAGGCCGTAG
>JAIXZV010000193.1 GCA_027489365.1 Sphingomonadales bacterium | reverse complement strand
GGGACCGATGTTCTGGCGCTGCATGAGGGCCGCACCTATCAGGCCCGCTGGCAGGATGATGCCTTCTGGTTCAGCGCATCCGCGTGGAAAAGCCTCGCGCCCACCCACTGGATGCCGCTTCCACGTGAGATGGGGGAGAGCACAAACATGCCGGCCGTTGGCGATAGCCCCGACAACCCGCTCGTCGTTGATGGCGTGCGCGAAGGCAAGCACATCGTTTTCCGCTACCCGCTGACAGCCCGATACATCTTGCCGCGCTTCCCGTCTGGCATCGAGCCGGGCGAAACGCTGATTATCAAGCCGCTTTCGGACACCCCTGAATGAGCCAGGCCGGCGCCACACGCGAGAAGGTGCGCGGCCCCGCCCGCCTGCTTCCGTGCGCGCCACGCGGCCTGCGGCGCGAGCAGGCGGCCGCCTATTGGGGCGTTTCCCCGACAAAGTGGGACGATCTCGTCACCGCCGAGCAGGCGCCGAAGCCCCGGATTTGCGACGGGATCAAGATTTGGGACGTCCGCGAACTTGACGACGCCTTCGATGCTCTGCCCCATGATGGCGCTCCACCCAAGGGAAACCCCCTGGACGAGCTCTGACATGGATGGGGCCATGGCGACCGTCGATTTCAAGTTTCTGGTCCGCGACAAGGACCGGCACGGCAATGAGCGGCTTTATGTCCGGCGCCGAGGATGCCCGAAGGTCCGCCTTAGAGAACCGGAAGGGACAGACGCCTTCCTCGCTGAATACCGGGACGCGGTGAACGGGCTAGCCAAGCCCAGCCGGCCGACAAAGCGCCCCACGGCCGCGCCTGGCTCGTTTGATGCCATCCTGCTTGCGGCGTGCGCCTCGCCGGAATGGCGGGCACTAGACAAGCGGGAAATGCTCACCCGGCGGCAGATCCTCGAAAAGTGGGGGGATGTGGTCGCGCCTGTTTCGGGCGTCCGTGTCGGGGCCCTGCCCCTTGCCTCATTCGAGGAACGGCATATTCGCCGGCGCCGCGATGTGCTTGCCGAGCAGCCAGGCGCGGCAAACAACTTCCTGAAGGCAGCGCGGGCCCTGTTTGCATGGGCCACCGAGCGCGTCGACGAAACCGGCGTGAAGGTCAATCCGGCCAAGGCCGTGAAGCGCGTCCAATATGTAAAGCGGCAATATCACGTCTGGACGCCCGACGAGCTCGCCGCCTATCGCAAGACATGGCCGATCGGCACGAAGCAGCGGCTTGCCGTCGAGCTCGGAATCGGGACCGGCCAGCGGCCGTCAGACATTCGCCAGCTTGGCCGCCAGCATATGAAGGGCGGAGAGCTCCACTATACGCAGCACAAGGGCCGGAAGCGCACGCCGACGCATATGGTGACGCCGATCCTGCCAGCGCTTCAGGAGGCGATCGACGCCATGGATGCGGGCGGGCTCACCTTCCTGCTCAACAAGTTCGGGGCGCCCTATTCCGAGCATGGCTTCCACAATACGTTCAAGGACTGGTGCAGGGCTGCCGGCGTTGCCGAATGCTCACCCCATGGCCTGCGCATCCTTGCGGCCGTCACGTTTCTGGAAGCGGGGATCTCGACCGAGCGGATGATGGCCTGGTTCGGCTGGCGGACGATCAAGCAGGCGCTCCACTACGCCCAGACGTTCAACCGAGCTCAGATGAACCGCGAAACTGCGGCGATGCTCGCAGCCCAAAGCGGAAACGGAAGTGTCCCACTTTCGGGCACGGTTCCGGCCAGTGGGACAAAAACGCCACGTAAGTCTTTGAAAAATATAGCGCGCAAGGGCTAATGGTGGGCCCGCCAGGACGTCGCGGATCGGGCCGGATCAATGGCTTAGGCCAAGGTGGGACAGCGGCTTTGCGTCTCCTATTGCTAGGTTTCGCGAGAGGGTGTGTCCCACTTTTCGGGACCTAAGCCGCCCACTCGGCCAGCTTCTTGGGCACCTCGGTGCCGGGTTTCCAGAATCGGCCGCCGGGCAAATACTTGCGCACGTTCGCTTTGCAATGCCGAATGATCTGCGGGGGCACCTCGACGCCTTCGAGCTCTAGCGTGAGCAGCGTATAGCGTTCGGTCTCATATTCCATGACGAGATCGGAGGGCGGCGGGCTGCGCCAAGGGTCTAGTCGGATGTGCCAGGCTTCATGAAGCGCATAGGCGAGGCGGAGCGGCGTTGTCGGCTTAGGGCAAGTGATCGTCCGGCGCGGCTTGTCAGCGCACGCCTTCGTCAGATCATCGCACCATATGACACGGTAGCCTCTGGGTCGATGCTTCGCCCAGATTGCCAACAGGTCGGCCATGTCATGCGGCGCGGTTGAAGGCCGGGACGAGAGGCACGTCGTTAGAAGCCAGCCTTTGCGAAGGCTCCACAAAGATGATGCGGCGCGAGATCAGGCCCCGGTCGCGCTCGAAAAAGAGCATGGTCTGTGACGGCTCTTCGGGCTCGGCCCGCAGCTCGCGCATTGAATACTCACCCGGCCCGGCGATCGAGCCGTTCACGATGACGATCTTCAGATCCCGGCTTATGTGCCAGTGGCCGCAGATGATGAGGTCCACCGGCCTGCCCATGCCGGCGTATTGCTTCCGGGTCAGGTGAGCGCCCCGGAGGATGGTAGCCTCGGCGCCGACGAAGCCCTTGCCGCCGCGCGAGCCCATGCGGTCGCCGTGCGTGAATAGAACGGTCTGATGGTAGATTTGGACCTGGACGTCACCAGACTTTGACCCGAACACCTGAAGCCGGGCTGCCATCTTGTCGCCGGCGGCGATCCGCGCCTTGAAATGGCTCTCGATCGCATAGAGCGCCATGATGGTGAGGGAGTGGCCGACATAGGATTTCGACCGGGGCTTCATGGTGTCGCGGTCGTGGTTGCCGGGGACGAAGATCAGGCGGATAAGGGGAAACAGCGGCTTGCCGTCCGGCCGCTTTGCTTCAAGCAATGCCTGAATGCCCGAGATCATTTCCTCGGCCACCATCACCACTTGCTCGGGCGCAGTGAGCTCTTGCGTCTCGGCAAGGTCCTGGTGAATGTCGCCCGAGATCGCGTCACCGATCCAAGCCAGGATCAGGCCCTCATAGTCGACGCCGGAATCGTGGATCTGGGCCAGCTTGATGGCGGTGTCGAAAACCCGCCGGATGCGCTTCCGGTAGATCGCCGCATTGTAATCGTTCGGAAAGTCGATCTGGGCGGCCGAGATATTCTCGCCAGCCTGCTCGTCGGAAATGACCAGGACCGCCGTCTGCGGCGCGTGCTTGGACTTTCCCTTCGTCTGCGGGAATGAGGCCGGGACATAGCCTGTCATTTCATCAGCCAGGCCAAAGGCTGTCCGGCGGAGTTCTTGCGCCGTGGCGAGGGCCCGCTCAAGCGTGGCGATGCGCTTGTCCCGATCCCGGAGGGTGTCGGACATTTTGCGCTTAACGTGCGGCTCGATGTTCACATCGGAAGCAGCCGGGGCAAGGCTGACGTCCGGCACAAGGCCGAAGACCTGTTTGATCCGGCCGATCGAGGAATGAAGCGAGCCGGGGCTGAATTTCAGGGCCTTGGCTGCCACGGTGACCGCCGAAACGTCACCGGGCCGGACTGCCTGTCCGGGCGGCGTGTAGCCTGCCTTAATCGCTTTGTTCACAGCATTAATGCGCCGTTCTGCTTCGGCGCGCGTCAGCGGTGCTTGGGGCATAGAGCCTCGTCTTGGGAGGGGAAACTCTCAGAGGGCGATTAGGAGCACTCGTCGCGGACGAAGTTCTGAAGGTCGCGGTGAGCGCGGCGCAGGGCGCCATAGGCAACCGCCCAGGCTGCCAGCGTGCGGAACATGGTCGCGCCGGGCACGGCAGGCGGCAGAGGCCCCGGATCAACCATCAGCCCAGCAGCCGGTCGGCACGGAGGCCGATTGTCCGGCGAGATCGTGACCACTGGCTCTTTAGCTGCGCAGCCTGCGAGAAGCGCGGCAGCGGAAATCAGGGCAAGGCGGGTCATTATTCGCCCCTCAATTCGTTCAATGCGTCTGCCGTGGCCTTGTCCAGCTTGCAGTCGCGAGCAGGCGCCGAAACCGTCTCCACCCGCGTGATAACGGTTTCAGCCTTGGCAACGTCTTCGGCGTTCGCCTCGGCGCGCGCGCGCTCATCCTCGACCGCACGCTGATAAGCGGCAGCCTCTTTGCGGCGGATCGTGTCGCGGGCGGCGTCTTCGGTCGCCTTCAGCTTTTCACGCCATGCCGCGTTGCAGATCGCGGTGGCCTCGCTTGCTGCAGCTTCGACCTTGCCGGCGATGCGCGCGCGGTCCCATGCCAGCAGAGCGAAGGCGCCCAGGACAACGGCGGCCACCGTCGCAAGGCCGCGGCCCCAAGGCGTCTGAATGAAGGCCCAGATCGCGCTCACCACGGCAGCCACCGGCAGCGCGAAACGAGGCCTTCGAGCTTCGCGTCCCGGAGCGCGTCATTCCACGCCGCCCCGATGGCAATGAGCAGGATGATGAGAGCGACGTCGCGCCAGTGCTTGAAAAGCCAGCGGGTCATTGTGCTGCACTCCCCTTAATGCGCGAGATGAGCGCGGCGAAGAGGGATTGAATGTTCTCGGCAAGCGGGCGGAGCCCGACCAAGAACAGAACCACCACAGAGCCCGCCGTGATGGCCGGGGGCTGGGCGCCATAGCCAAGGATCGGCCAGGCCGCGGCAATCGCGAGCGCCAGGAGATAGATCATCCCCGCGCTCGTCACGTCGGCTGAGAACTTGGTCCAGTGGATGACGAGCTTCTTGGTGTCTTTGTCGTATTCGGACCAGCCGTTTGCGCGAAAGACGAAGCCCGCCGCGAGGCCAAAGCCCGCCCAGAGCAGATGATTATCGGTGACGCCCGACCCCTGTTCCGTCGCCATACTCACGCCCCCATGAAAAGATTACGCTCGGCAAGGCGGCGCTTTGTGAGGCCCGCAAGCTCAATCCCTTTGCTCTTGTTCCAGCGCCCGAATTGGTCGGCGGCCCCGATGCGGTCGCCTGCATTCAATTTCTTGAGCAGCGTCGACCCTGCGAAATTCCCGCTGCCGACGTTGAAGACAAACGAGACGAGGGCATCGAACTCGTTCTGCTTCAGCGGCACCCTGACCAGCTTCGTCACGGCGCTTTCGGCTGTTTGGAGATCAACCTTCAGAAGCTCCTTGCCCTCGGCCTCGGTGATCTCTTTACCGATGAAGACATGCGGCCCCGTGCTTCCAAAACCGATGGTCAGTGTGCCGCGCACCTTGTCGCCGGGCTTCAAGACCTTCTTGGGGTCGAAGTCGTCATAGGCGCGCGGCACGAAGCCCTCATGCGCACAGATCAGCGCCACGCCGCGTTCGGACGTCTTCATTCCACTTTCCCTTTGTTCGTTTGACCGGCGGATAAGGTCCGCCAGAGCGGCGAGGCCGGTTGCCTTCACTGGTCGATGTCGCCCATGGCTTCCGGGATTGCCGGAGCCGGGTCTTTGGCAGGCGCGAAAATCTCGCACATCACGCTCGCGCCCTCGCGCCATACCCGAAACCGGCCGGGCGCAGACATGCGCTCCGCCTGACCCTGCTGGATCACGGATATGGCGTCGAGAAGGTCGCGCACGGTTATTCCTCGGGCGGCGACGGCGGAGGCGGTGCAGGCACCGTGAATGTCACGTTGGGGTTTGGCTGCGGCAGG
>JAIXZV010000066.1 GCA_027489365.1 Sphingomonadales bacterium | reverse complement strand
GCTCATGAGTAATGACCGCTCGGCGTCTGAACGCTGCAGCAATCGACCTGGCTCGCAGCGTGTTCTGCTATGCGATCGATTACGCACCCGTGCGGATCGAGCAGCGCAAATGGGCTTTCTTTCAGCCACGCGAAACCGTGATGGCGCCAACCGGGTGCATTCACTTCCACCCCAAGGGTACGCGCTATCGCGATGATTTCGCGTGCGGCAATCTCGACGATCAGGGCCTGCTGATCCATGAACTGACGCATATCTGGCAAAGCCAGAGCGGGATATACCTGCCGCTCCGACGCCATCCCTTCTGCCGCTATGATTATGCGGTGCGCGCCGGCTGGCCGCTCAAGCGCTACGGGATCGAACAGCAGGCCGAGATCGTGCGGCATACCTTCGTGCTGCGGCGCGGCGGTTTCATCCGCGGCGCGGCGGCGCTTTCGACCTATGAGAGCATCCTGCCTTTCCGGCCGGTTTAGGTTAGCCTCAGAAGGTCGCCCAATCGTCGCCACCCGCATCGGCGGTCTCCAGCACCGCAGCTTTCGGGGCGGCGCGCGTGGGCGCAGGCGCGCTCGTGCGGCGGGATTGGCCGGTAACCTTGAAGCGCTTCGCCCGCTCGGACAACGACGCCACTTCCGACGTCAGATTGCGCGCGGCTGCGGAGGTCTGTTCGACCATCGCAGCGTTCTGCTGCGTTGCCTTGTCCATCGCGTTCACAGCAGCGCTGATTTCGACGATCGCGGTAGATTGCGCCTGATTGTCGGTTGCAATGCCACCGAGCAAGGTGTGCACCTCGCCCACGTCGGTCGAAATATCGGCAAGCGCGACGTCGACCCGCAGGACGCGCTCCACCGCCGTGCCGATCTCGGCCTGGGTCGCGGTAAGCTGATCGCGCGCACGGCCCGCCTCTTCCTCGGCCCGCATCGCAAGCGCCGAGACGAGATCGGCGACCACCGCGAAGCCGCGACCGGCGTCGCCCGCACGGCCCGCCTCGACCGCGGCATTCATCGCGAGGACGCGCGTCTGGAACGCAATCTTGTCGAGCCCTTCGATAACACTGTCGATCCCCTTCGCGCTCTCGCTGACGCGCGTCATCGCTTGGACCGCTTCGTCGGTGATGCCGCGTCCGCCCGCCACCGTCGTCATGGCGCCATCCGCCCGTTTCACGGTACTTTCGGCCGCGACGGCAGTGGCTTGCAGGCGCGTGTTCATCTGCGTGATCGCGGCGCTGGTCTGCTCCAGGCTCGCGGCATTGCCTTCGGTGCGGCGTGCGAGATCTTCGCTCGCTTGGGCGATTTCGTGCGATCCGGTGCTGATCATCGCAGCGCTTTCGGTCACCGAGCTGATCAGTGCGCGCAGGCTCACGACGGCACCGTTGAAATTGTCTTTCAATGTGGTGAATGGCGCGTGGAGCTCGGCCCGCACTTCTGCGGTGAGATCCCCATTGGCGAGCGCGTCCAGCCCCGTCCCGAGGCTGTCGACGATCAACTGCGCCTGCGCTTGCTTGGCGTCCTCGGCGATTTGTAGCTGATTGCGGAATTCGAGCATCGCCCGCGCCATGTCACCCAGTTCGTCGCCGCGATCGACGCCACCGACCGCCGCCGCCAGATTGCCGCTGCCAAGCTCGCGCATCGTGCCCGACAGGGTTTCGATGGGGCGCACCACATGCCGCGCCGCAAGCCGGACCAGCGCCAGCGTCCCGGCGATGCCGATCGCCATTGCGAGCAACAGCACGATCATCGCGATCCAGCCGACCGTCCTGCCGCTTTCCGCCGACTGTTTCGCGTTGAGGGAAATGGCGTCCGACGCGTCCCCCATTGAGGTTTCCAGCGTGCGGAATTGCTCGAAGAACTGGGGCAAGCGTCTCCGTGCGCCCGCCGGATCGGATTTCGCGCGCTCGATGATCGCGGTCGCCGCAGACGCATATGCCTCCATTGGGCCGTCGAGCTTCGACGTCGCCGCCTCGACATCCGGCGCCCCCCGATACTCCTTGTCCGCCTGAATGCCCGATCGCAGATCTTTCAGATGCTCCGCGAAATCCTTACTGATTTCGTCGCGGCTCAAGCCGCTGTCGGGTTCGGCGGCTTGCAACATGCCGAGCACGTCGCTGCGCACCGCATCGTGCATCATGTCGGCAAGGAGGTGGTTGGACAGCAGCACCGCCGACGCCTCCTGCCGCGCAAGCGCCGACGATTGCATCCACGTCGCCCCGATGCCGGTGCCGCCGCACAACAGCATCAGCCCGAGCAACGCCGCACCCGCCCGCTTGATCGATCGGTCGAGCGGGGCGTTCGAAAGCGCGTTTGCAAATCCAGAGGACGTCATCGGCGGGTCTTTCTACGGATGTGGCGAGTCCAACCTATAATAGGAGGAGTTCCCGGTCTGGATGCGCGACGATGAACTTTCGGCTCTCGCGGTTGCAACCGCTCCTGTGTTTCGTCGTACTTGCCGCATCGCCCGCACCGGCGCACGCGCAGGAGGTTTCACCCCCGGCAGACCCACCGGAACGGCCGATCATCTTTACCGGCCGATACGTGATCGATCTGATTGGGGTCGCATCGGGCGGCGAACAGCGCGGGCGGCGCGTGCTCGGAAATCTGGAGCTGACGGCGGATGGCGATATGGCTCGCCTGATCGGCTGGCGCGGCGCGCGTGCGCATGTGCACCTGCTCCACAATCACGGGCGCGGCCTGAACAATCTTGCCGGCACCGTACAGGGCATCGACAATATCGAAGTTACCGATGGCCACCTGAAACTCTACGATGCCTGGATCGAACAGAGCTTCGCGCATGGCCGCGCGGCGCTGTTGCTGGGCCTGTCTGACTTGAATACCGACTTTTATCAAAACGATGCGGCTGGATTGCTGATTGCGCCCGCCTTCGGGATCGGATCGGAACTGTCGGCAACCGGCCCCAACGGGCCGTCGATCTTCCCCTCGACCGCGCTGACCGCGCGGCTCAACGTGGCGCTGGGCAAGAGCGGTTATGTCCGCGTGGCGGCCGTCAATGCCCGCGCCGGTGTGCTCGGGGACGAGGGCGGGGTCGACACGTCGATGCAGGACGGCGCGCTGCTGATCGCGGAGGCCGGAACGGACCGCAATGGCAAGCTCGCGCTCGGCGCGTGGCGTTATACGCGGCGGCAGGATGATGTGCGCGCGGTGGATGCCAACGGCGATCCGGTCCGCCGTATATCGATGGGCGCCTATGCGCTGGTCGAGCAAAGGCTGATGGGCGATGACAAGCGCGGCATCGACATGTTTCTACGTGTCGGCGTTTCAGACGGAAAGACGACGTCCTTTTCTGGTGGCGCCCAGGTCGGGTTACTCGGGC
>JAIXZV010000242.1 GCA_027489365.1 Sphingomonadales bacterium | reverse complement strand
CATCGCCGAAATGTCGGGCCTGCCCGATGACGTGCGCCACAAGACCGACGCTTTGGACGCGGTCGGCAACACCACCAAGGCGGTGACCAAAGGCTATGCGATCGGCTCGGCCGCGCTTGCAGCCCTCGTGCTGTTCAACGCCTATACCTCGGATCTGGCACGCGATTTCCCCGATCTCTCGGTCAATTTCCAGCTCAGCAACCCGTACGTCATCGTCGGCCTGCTGCTCGGCGCGCTCCTGCCCTACCTCTTCGGCGCGATGGGGATGACCGCAGTCGGCCGCGCGGCGGGCGAAGTCGTCAAGGACGTGCGCGATCAATTCGCCACCAACCCCGGCATCATGACCTACGAAACCAAGCCCGATTACGCGCGCACCGTCGACCTCGTCACCAAGGCGGCGATCAAGGAAATGATCGTGCCGAGCTTGCTGCCGGTGCTCTCCCCCGTTTTGGTCTATTTCCTGATCACCGCGGTGGCGGGGCAAGCCGAGGGCTTCGCGGCACTCGGCGCGATGCTGCTCGGCGTGATCGTCTCCGGCCTCTTCGTCGCAATCTCGATGACGAGCGGCGGCGGCGCGTGGGACAATGCCAAGAAATATATCGAGGACGGCCATCACGGCGGCAAGGGCTCGGAGGCACACAAGGCGGCGGTGACGGGCGACACGGTGGGGGATCCGTACAAGGATACGGCGGGCCCGGCGGTGAACCCGATGATCAAGATTACGAATATCGTCGCGCTGCTGCTGCTTGCAGCGCTAGCTGCAAGCGCAGGCTGAGCGAAGCTCAGCAAGCGCGACCGGACGGCGGGGGCGCCCGACGCCCCCGACCGACGGCGTGGCTTCGCCACGACGGGCGTTCTTATACTCTTCTTCTCCCGTCCGCCTCACAGCGGACAGAATTTTTCTTGCCCTCCCCCCAACCGCTTGCTCCATCGTGTCCGCGAGGGGGGCGTCCGATCAACGAAGCGCCCATCAAACGCGACCGGCTCTGCTACGTCTGCCAAAGCCGTCGCGGGAGTGCGCTGCGCTAATCGCCCAAGGATATCCGCACGCTGCTGAGACCTGATGCCGGTTTCTTATTGTATGAGGGTATCAGATGCGCGATACGGAACAATTAAAGAACGTATGCTCTTATTTGTGCGTAAAGAGGACAAGGGATGAAGGCCGTTGAACTGTTCGCTGGTGCCGGTGGGCTGGGCATGGGCATTGCTGAGGCAGGCTTCAAACCAGAGCGTGTGGTCGAATGGGACCGTTGGTGCTGCGATACGATTCGGGAAAACCGCAAGACAAAAAAAAGCCCCGTTGCGCACTGGCCTGATCCTATCGAAGGCGACGTGCGAGGCGTGAATTTCGGCGATCTTCGTGGTACGGTCGATCTGGTTAGCGGTGGGCCACCATGCCAACCCTTCTCCCTTGGCGGAAAGCACCGCGCGCACAAAGACTCGCGCGACATGTGGCCTGAAGCCGTTCGCGTGGTTCGTGAAATCGAGCCCAAGGCGTTCATCTTTGAGAACGTCAAAGGCCTAACACGCGCGTCATTCGCCACGTATTTCTCCTACATCGTGCTCCAACTGAATTACCCCGAAATCGCCGCGCGGGCGGATGAGGAGTGGAGCGATCACCTCGCGAGACTCGAACAACACCACACGTCAGGAGTTACGACGGGCTTGGAATACCGGGTGGTTCCGAGGGTGCTCAATGCGGCGAATTTTGGCGTTCCGCAGCGACGTGAGCGCGTTGTCTTCGTTGGTTTTCGATCAGATTTGGGGATTGAATGGAGCTTTCCCGACGAAACGCATTCGCTAGAGGCTCTGCTCTGGGACCAATGTCGCAGCGGTAGCTATTGGGATCGGCACCGCGTCGCCCGGATTGACCAGAATTTGGATTGCCGCCTTTACGAGCGTGGCATGAAGCTCCTCGAAAAACCCGAGGGCAAGGCTTGGCGAACGGTGCGGGACGCAATCGCCGATTTGCCCGAACCAACCACCACTCCGTCGCTAACGTTCGCTAACCATCGCTTTCAGCAGGGTGCGCGCTCGTACCCCGGCCATACCGGGAGCCCGCTTGATGAAGCGGCCAAGACACTCAAAGCTGGTGTCCATGGGGTTCCCGGGGGCGAAAATATGCTGGCACGACCGGATGGGTCGGTACGCTATTTCACGGTTCGCGAAAGTGCGCGGCTGCAAACCTTTCCCGATGGCTATCATCTGCACGGTTCGTGGTCAGAGGCAATGCGTCAGCTTGGGAACGCCGTTCCTGTGGAACTCGCTCGTGTCATCGCCACAAATGTCGCTTCTCACTTGAAACGAGCCGCCTAGTAACCCCGAGTGACACGACGCGCGACTTTGTGCAAAAGTACGACATGACCTTATCAAGCGATCCGCATCACTTCGACTTCGATTTGGACGAGGGCATTCGGGTTCAAGTGATCGAGAAGCTTGAAGCAAGCCCGCTCCTGCCTTTGCAGCGCGGTGTAGGCCCTCGGGAGAGCGGGGTGTATGCGCTCTATTTCAAGGGCAATCTCGTTTACGTCGGCAAAGCATCCAAGGAAACTACGAAGAGCGGACGAACGCTGCGCGCCCGCTTAGCTGAGCACGTCGGCAAAATTGGTAAGAGGCAGAATATCGATTTGGCGGACGTCCAATGCCGTTACCTAACCTTCAGCAGTGAGTGGTGGGTGTTCGCCGCCGAATACGCGCTCATCGTCCACTACGCCCCTGCCTGGAACTCGAGTGGATTTGGCAGCAAAACGCCCGGCGCGGGCCGTCCGGGCACCGGCATTGTTGGTCGTTGGGACGAGCAATTCCCTCCTTTGGAACGATAGGCCCGTAAAGTGGGACGGATCATCACGCTGGCCGAACTGTTCCAGGGCAAGAAGCCCGACTTCCCCTATGTCGACCCCACCGCCGACATGAAACGCGCCGGGCGCGAGGACATGAGCAGCCAGGGGAGTTTGCTGTGAGCCAAGGCGATGTCACGGACATTTTCGGGCTTGCTCGGAAACTTGCCCGCGACGAAGCGCTGCAACGGGCACGGCACGTCCAGACGAGAGGCTTACTTCGAGTCGACCTCGCTCATTGGGAGTTGGCGGAATTGTTCGCCTTGTGCCTCCCGCTCGCGCTTCAAGACATTCAGCGCGGCGCTGATTTCTCAAAAATGCGGGAGCAATGGGTATCGGAAATCGGACCCGGCATTGAGCCGCATTTGCCTAGCTTGTTCTCGGCCGCAGCGGCTTCGACGGCAGTTAGTCCCAATGATCAATCAACGCTGCTGAACACCGTGGAGTTGTATCGCGGCTGAGGCAGTTGAGTGCGCACAATAGCCTGTCCTACACCCGCCCCGTCCGGCATACTCCGCACCGGCCCGCGCCCTAACCCAGCGTCGGCCCGCTCTTTCTAACCGCTGGCCCTCACCCCATCCGTTCGTGTCGAGCGAAGTCGAGACACCGTGTCCAGCGTGTGAGATGTGTTTCTCGACTGCGCTCGAAACGAACGGGCGAAAACCCGTTTTACCCCTATCTTTCCGCGCCCGTCCCGACGCCGCGCCAAACCCCGCGATGGTGCGACTCGTGTGACTTTAGCGCCGCCCCGCCACCGCCACCCCGCGCCCGCTTCCCTTTTGCGCGTCCATCCGCTATGCGCCGCGCTCACGAATTCCCGTAAATCCCCCAGAGGTTTGTTTGGCAAAAGAAGAATTGCTCGAAATGCGCGGCCAGGTGGTGGAGCTTTTGCCCAACGCCATGTTCCGCGTGAAGCTTGAGAACGACCACGAAATTCTTGGTCACACCGCTGGCAAGATGCGCAAGAAACGCATCCGCGTGCTGGTGGGCGACGAAGTGCTGGTCGAACTGACCCCGTACGATCTGACCAAAGGGCGGATCACGTACCGGTTCAAATAGGGCCGGTTCAGATAAGCGGCGCGTAGGCGCTCCTAAATCCGTTCGTGCTGAGTAGGGGCTGAGCGAAGTCGAAGACCCGTATCGAAGCACCGGTTTCGCGCGGACCCCATCCTTCGATACGCGCCTTCGACTTCGCTCAGTCGCTACTCAGGACGAACGGCAGATTGTGAGCCGATCATGACAGCGCCCTCCCTCATCCTCGCCTCCACCTCGCCCCGCCGCGCCGAGCTGCTCGCGCGGCTCGGGGTCACGCCCGCGCGCACCGCCGCGCCCGATGTCGATGAATCGCCGCTCAAGGGCGAGGCCCCCCGCGCCTATGTCCAGCGAGTCGCGCTCGCCAAGGCCCACGCCGTCCCGCGCTCTCCGCACGAGATCATCCTCGCGGGCGACACCACGATCGCGCTCGGCCGCCGCATCCTCGGCAAGGCGGAGGACGATGCCACCGTCCGCCACATGCTCGGTCTGCTCTCGGGCCGCCGCCATCATTGCCTGAGCGCGGTGTGCGTCATCGCCGCCGACGGCACCGTCCGCACCCGCCTGTCCGACACGATCCTCGCCTTCAAACCGCTGACGCCCGCCGAAATCGACGGCTATGTCGCGTGTCGGGAAGGGCTGGGCAAGGCGGGTGGCTATGCGATCCAGGGCCGCGCCGAGGCGTTCGTGCGGTTCCTGTCGGGCTCGCATTCGGGCGTGGTCGGCCTGCCGCTGTTCGAAACCCGCGCCCTGTTACTGGCCTCGGGCGTCCAGCTTGGCTGAGTGGCTCTACGAAGCCGGGATCGGCGAGGCCCGCGCCGCGCTGGTCGCGGACGGCACGATCCTGCAAGCGCGAATCGAACTCGACCGCCCCGGCCCCCGGATCGGCGCGATCCTCCCCGCCCGCCTCGTCGAGATCACCGGCGCCATCGGTCGTGGGGGCCGCGAAGGCCGCGTGAGTTTCGACGGCGGGGAGGCGATGCTGTCGCCCTTGCCCCCCGGCATCACCCAAGGTGCAGCGCTAACGGTCGAACTGATCCGCGAGGCCATCCCCGAATCGGGTCGCCAGAAGCTCCCCCGCGCCGCCCCAGCGGACGGTCCGCCCCGCGACGGCCCCACGCTGCTGGAGCGACTCACCGCAACCGGCACCCCCGTCCGCCAGTGCCAAGCGCACGAAGCCGATCACCTCGAATCCGCAGGCTGGTCCGAAGTGCTGGAGGAAGCGCTGACCGGCGACATAACCTTCGCCGGACCCACCGGCGGCGCGCTGCGGATGTCCCCCACGCCCGCGATGACGCTGTTCGACGTCGACGGCCATCCCCCGCTCGAACCACTCGCGCTCGCCGCCGCGCACGCCGTCGCCGCCGCGATCGTGCGGCTCGATATCGGCGGATCGATCGGCGTCGATTTCCCGACGTTGCAGGGCAAGGCCGCGCGCGTCGCGGTCGATGCCGCGATCGACGCCGGGCTGCCCCAGCCGTTCGAACGCACCGCGATGAACGGCTTCGGCTTCGTCCAGATCGTCCGCCGCCGCACCCGCGTCTCGCTCCCCGAACTGCTCCGCGCCGATCCCGCCGCCGCCGAGGCCCGTGCTTTGCTCCGCCGAATCGAGCGCACGCCCCCGCCCGTGCCCGCGGTCCACACCGTCCCGGCGCCCGTGCAAAGGGCGCTCCACGCCAATCCGCACTGGATCGCCGAGCTTGCCCGGCGTACCGGCGTGGCTCCCGTGTTCGAGGTGCGATGATGGCGCGTTCCAAACCCTGCCCGCTGTGCGGCAAAGCGCCGTCTGCGTCCCATGCCCCGTTCTGCTCGCAGGGGTGCCGCGATCGCGACCTGATGCAATGGCTGGGTGAGGGCTATGCGATCCCGGTTTCGACTCCGCCCGGCGAAGAAGAAGATGGGCTGGACACGACGCCAGAGCGTGACTAAGAGGCCGCTCCCCCGGAGTTATCCGGGTGTGCCCGAGTAGCTCAGTTGGTAGAGCATGCGACTGAAAATCGCAGTGTCGGTGGTTCGAATCCGCCCTCGGGCACCATTATCCCATGCAACAGCGGCGGAGTTTTGGTGATGCGCACGGCCTTCATCACGGGCGGCACGTCGGGCATCGGCGAGGCTGCGGTGCGCGCCTTTGTCGCATCGGGCTGGCGCGTCGTCACCACCGGTCGCCGGGCCGAACGGCTGAGCGCTTTGCGCGAATCACTGGGTGATTCGCTCCACACACTCAACGTCGATGTGCGTGATCGCGCCGCAATGGATGCCGCGATCGCTGGCCTTCCGGAAGATTTCGCTGGAATCGACTTGTTGATCAATAACGCCGGCCTCGCGCTCGGCACGGCACCGGCGCAGAACAGCAGCCTCGATGATTGGCAGACGATGATCGACACCAACGTTTCGGCGCTGGTCGCGGTCACCCGCACGCTGCTGCCGCGCCTGATCACTGCGAAGGGCGCGATCATCAACCTGTCCTCGGTCGCGGCGACCTATCCGTACAGCGGCGGCAATGTCTATGCCGGGACCAAGGCGTTCGTGCGCCAGTTCAGCCTCGGCCTGCGCGCCGATCTGCACGGCACCGGGGTCCGCGTCACCTCGATCGAGCCGGGGATGGTCGAGACCGAATTCACCGTGGTGCGCACCGGCGGCGATCAGGCGGCGTCGGACAAGCTCTATGGCGGCGTTGATCCGATGACCGGCGAAGACGTCGCCGCGACCTTGCTGTGGGTCGCCGAACTGCCTGCGCACCTCAACATCAACACGCTGGAATTGATGCCGGTGAACCAGTCGTTCGCGGGCTTTGCGGTGGCGCGAAACTAACCGCTATCCCACTCTTATCCACCCCGGCGCACGCCGGGGCCCAGTCGCAATGGCCAACGTAACGAAGCGCAACGCGATGACCGCGCCCTTGCGAGCGATGAGGCCCGGCAACAGCTTGCGGGTCAGCACCACCATCGCGGTGATGTTGGTGTCGATCATCGTCT
>JAIXZV010000308.1 GCA_027489365.1 Sphingomonadales bacterium | reverse complement strand
AGTAGGACAGGAGGCCAAAGTGGCTGCAAAATTGGGAAAAATCGTCAGGGCGCCGGTGAGCGAGGAGGTCAGGCTGGAAGCTGTGACAATCCTCAGGCAGATCCTGAAGGCGCACGAGGGATGGCACGACGGCGACAAAAGGACTCCACACTCGGACCCTATGCTGTGCCCAACCGGCTACGTAACCGTAGGCTGGGGCCGGGTTCTGATTGATCCTCAGACCGGCCAGCAGCTCAAGGGCCAGGCGGGCCTGAGGCGGGCCAGGGAACTGTGGCCGCAGGGGTTCAGCGCGACAGAGTGCGAAGCGATGTTGCGGGATGACATGGGCCGGTTTATGGGTGGCGTCACAGCGCTGCTGACAAAGCCAGTGACCGCCCAACAACTCGCGGCTATGACCAGTCTCGCTTACAACATTGGGCTCGGGAAGAAAGCTTTCGCGGGATCGACAGTCTTGCGCCTGCATAACGCTGGCGATGCTGTCGGCGCCAGCAGGGCATTTTCGATGTGGACAAAAGGGGCAGTGGATGGCCGGCGACAGGATCTGCCGGGCCTAGTGCGCAGGAGGGCATACGAAACGGCACTGTATCTCTTGACGCCCGCGGTCGCGCCGCCACCGGTGTCGGCTGGTGATGACGACGGCCAAGCCGCGGCCGTCGCAGAGTCCGCCGCCATGCCGACAGTCCAGCCGCTGGCGACCAGCCGTACCGTCATCGGCTCGGCTACGGCAGCGGTGGCAACAGCAGCATCCGTTGTTGCAGATACACAGGACGCACTCGCTCCCGTGCAATCCGCACTGTGGAGTGCGGGCATCGACTCTTCGACACTGCGCCTGATCCTTGCCGGCCTGGCAATCGCCGGTGCTTGCTTGGCACTCTATGCGCGATGGTCCGATCGCCGCGATGGGAGGCGCTGATGCTCCCCGCGCTCTTTGCCCGCACAGCCGCATCCGCTGTCCCGTGGCGTCTGCTCGGTCTGGCCGCCGCCGGCCTAGCTGTCGCCGCTGCCATCGCCTTCCACATTTCGACCACATCCAGCCTGGAGACAGCTGTCTCCAAGGCGAAGTCTGACCACGCCGCAGCTCTAGCGGACATCGCTCGCCGCGACACCGCGATCGCCGATCTTGAGCGCGCAATCGCTATGCTGAACGACGCCGTTTACCGCCTACAGTCCGATGGCCAGGCGCGGGCCCGCCGGGCCGCCACCGCTGCGCGCCAGGAACTGGCCCGGCCCGCCTTACCGGCACCGACAGACGTCGCAGCGCTGAACCTTTGGATCCGCCAATCCCATGGAGACACGCAATGATCGCCAAGATCCGCGCCGCCCTGGTGGCCACCATTGCACTGCTGGCCCTTGCCGGCTGCTCATCCTCGCCGCCGGCCCGCGAGACGATCCGGACCGTAGAGGTCAAGGTCCCGGTCCCTGTCGCCGTCGCCCCGCCGGCCGAACTCCTGGCCCCCATCCAGCCGCCGGCCCAGGACGTCTTCCAGTCGCCAGGCGCACCTGGCGCTGTCGCGTGTGTCGACACGGCTGGGCGCGCCGCGCTTGTCGAATACGTCGAAAGACTACGTAATGCAAATGCCGCATGGCTGGCATGGGCGGCTGCGCAGGCGGACTGACCGCGATATGCTTGACGCTGGCCGGCCTGCTGCTGCAGGCTAACGGCATGAGCTATACATCATATACCACCATCATCGAGATATGCGGCGGCCTCATAATATCGGGCTGATGCCCTGCCGCATGCGCGCGTTTGGCCGACAATCAAGCCAACGTAGACATAATATCCAGATGATGGTGGTAATGATGATCAAGATGCGTCGCATCAATAAGTTGCGCCATGACGACTTTCGTCGGCTTTTGTTTGGCCTTACTTCGATTGATGCAAAAGAACATTTGATTATTAAGGCCGCATTACTACGCAGGGCCGAGAAGCTGCGCTATGTGGTGCTGGCGCAGGCTGCCGGCATTCATCGGATCGACAATTTAACAAGCGCGCTCGACGACGCAATTTTCCTGCTGCGGGATCAAAATGTCAGGCCCCTGGCGCACAAGCCCGAGGTAATTCTCAGGCTCATGGAAGCTGTCTTTGGTATGATTACGGCCAGCACGCGGCTGACGGAAGTTGTCTACCACAAATATTATTCACAAATCTTTACGCTTGGCGTCGGCTTGTTTACTTCGGCCTTCCGCCTTGACAGCGCACAATACTATCACTGCTACGCCTCCTACATGCTGCACTACCACTATTTGGTTTGGTATATCCAGCTCGCGTCAAGGATTGTCCGCGGCGACCAGGCGCTGGCTCTCAATGATCCGTTGTATACGCATGTATTCGCCTGGGATAAACATGCGGGCAGACTTGGTTATATTCGGGGACAGGCAAAAGTATTTGCTGCTGACTATGTACTGGGCACTCTTGTATTAATCGATGGCGACCCCTTGACCACCGCCGCTATGGCGCTTGGCTGGATGCGACCGCACGGACTCGCCGAGGCTGCGGCGCGCCAGGATGACGCTGCGGCTGCGGCTGCGGCGAAGGCGGCAGGCAAAAAGCCGCCGACGCTTGATGATCTGCGGCGGGAACAGGCCCTGTCGGCCATCAAAGCTGCGAGAGATAAGGACGGCCCTGAGGCGATTAGCGAGGACGAGCGCATGGTTTTGGAGGATGACGAGCGTCGGCGTGCGCAAGAGGCTGGCAAGAAAAATAAGCCGGCAGGGCGGTATCTTAAAGTCATGAAGATCCCGCCGAATGATCTGCCGGGCGGGGATAAGCGCCAGGATCTCGCAAATATGCTTAAATACTATAACGACGAAAATCAGAAGATTGTTGGTGATATCAAGGGATTGGTACCGATGATCGAAGGATTGGCGCCGTGGGCTGAGGAAGTTGTGGCATTTGCTGCTGAACAGGAAAAGATTACGCGGATGAGCCGCACGGGTTTTTTGAGGCTGCCGCCGGTGCTTCTGGTTGGCCCTCCGGGCAGCGGAAAGACTGCCCTGGCGCAGGAGATGGGCAGGCGGATCGGCGTGCCGGTGGAGATTATCAGTGCGTCCGGCGCGTCGGACAATCGGGATCTCGCCGGCACAGCAGCCGGCTGGTCAAGCGCCGCGCCGTCGCGGCCAGTCGCCACAATCGCAAGGCATAAAATCGCAAATCCCCTCATTGTTGTGGATGAGGTCGACAAAATCGGCTCGGGCCGGCAAAACGGGAACGTGACCGACACATTGCTTACAATGCTGGAAAATGAGACATCACGCCGGTACTACGACGAGGCACTGCGGACAACTTTTGATCTGTCCAGTATTAGCTGGATCATGACCGCAAATGGCCTGGACGCCGTCCCGCTGCCGCTGCGGTCCCGCCTCCGGATCCTGCGCGTGGGCCGACCCGGCGCGGAGCACGCAGATCAGGCGATCCAGCCTTTGTATCGCGCGATTTTGGCCGACCGGGGCATCCCTGCGGATGCCGTGCCGGGCATCCGGGAGGGGGTGATGGACGTCATCCGCCGGGGATTTGCCCGGCCTGGCGGGGCAGATCTGCGTCGCGTCAAAGCTGCCCTGGAGCGGGCGCTGGCGCTGGAGTTGGGTGATCTTGTGTTGCATTGATGCAACTGTGGTGTGTGGCTGGTCGGTGTCAGTGGCTGGCGCGGTAGGCGGCCAGGGTGGCGGCCATTTCGGCGGCCTGGCTACGGGTTTGGATGGTCATAAATTCGCAGTAGGGGCGGCCATCCGGGCGGTAGATAAGGCCTGAGTTGTCTGTGCGGTCGGAGAACTGAGCACCCCAGCCGCCCAAGCCGACAGTACATTTGATGTGGATTGGCGGGCCGTCGCCGGTCGGTTGGTTGACCGGCAAATAGAAATGGTAGCCGACGCGGGCCAGGCCCCTGGGAAGCTCGTCGCAGTTGGCATCCAGGCGGCGGTCGGCCATCGCGTAAGCGTGCGACACGGGGGCTGAGTCCTGTGATGCCGGTGCAAAAAGATCACAGTTAAGATGTTGGGCTTCCAGGACCGCCGGAACCTGCAGGGTTAAGAGTTCGGCGGCGGTGATCTGAGAGGCGATGATCCTGCGGGTCATGGATTCGTCGTCGGTCTGCTCAATGCCGCAGGCCCGGCGGGCAAGGAGGTGGGCGCAGGCGATCAGGCGCGTGTCTGTTTCCGGGGGCGGAAGGATGTGGTTGTTGCGACGGAAGAATTGCGAGAAGGTGAGCGGTGTATTTCGGGATGAATGCGGGTCAGATATGGATGACAGGATAATATCGTCTGATTTTGATTTGTGAGTGCCGTTGATTATTATTTCCTGGCCGTCATGCGATGTCACCAGTATCTGGATAGCCTGGATTTTGGGGCGATGAAGGTACATCCAAAAAGCGCGCAGAAGAACTGGCTCTTCTTCTTCTGAAATGGAAAGGACTGTCAGCCGAGAACCGGCTGAAGTCCTGATTGAGAGCTTTTTGTCCGACATGGCAGTCCACCCACCAGATCAATCAAACTTAATGTCGATTGCACCACTTTCGGCAATTCCGATCTGTAAATCGTCTCGATTTGGCGCAAAAAGCACGTCACCAAAGTAATGCTCATCTACATCATCAGGATCAATTCCGGATACATCTTCAATCACCCATTCTCCAGGCCCGGTGCGCTGTATTGTTTTACATGACGATTAACTTCAGGATGGAGTGCGTTCGTCAACGTACACATGAAAAAGGCGTCCTGCGCTTCGCGGGCGTCAATGTCCGCCCGCTCGATTGCGGCGTCGTAATGTTCGATCTTGGGGCGCAAGATTGGCTGCCGGCGGACAACGTCCTCGCCTCGAATGCTGGCTTCCAGGTCGCGGATCGGGCAGTCCGATGGGTGGTGGCCCCAAAATTCGTAAACGGACTGGTCAGCAGCAGCGATGATGCGATCGGTCAGATGCAGCATCCGCTCGAACGGGCCCATTTCGGAGTAGCGCTTGCCTTGGTATCCCTGTGCCGCTTGATCAATCTCAGCATCATCGCTACCGACAAATGGCTGCATTGGCCGCCGGCAGTTGGCGGTGTTGGGGCCCAGGAGTTCATCACCTTGCAGCGCCGCCCAGAACTCTGGACTGCGGATGGCATTGTAGATCACAGGCTTTCCGTCCTGGCCAATGCTGTGGAGGCTGGCCCTGCCTGACGGATTGGCGCGGTGAACATGGGTCCAGCCTCTGGCCTGGCCGTCGCGCTCGGTCACGCCGCGGAGAATATCGGCGTGGCCATGTTCAGGGTAAAGGACTTCGACGACGACAGAGGCTGACTCGCCGTCTGCGTTGGGCTGGAAAGCGATGACCTTGGCACAGGTGTTCATGAGTTGAATGCGAGCGGCGGCGACCTGGTTGTTGGATGCGGCAAGCATAGCGCGGGTCTCCTTTCGGGCCGGCGGTTGTCATGCCGGCCCGTTCTGGTTCTGGTTCGTTCATGGAAGAAGAACTGTGGGGTGAGGCCTGGGTGGGCTGGCTGACCAGCCCACCGCCATATGCTGCCGATCAAGCTGCTTGCAGGCGCCGTTCTCGGCGAAGGCTCTGGCGGACGTGCCACGTAAAAAAGTAGCGGGCGGCATCACGCTGATAGCACTGTTTAAGGGCCCACAGCACATCCCACTCGTCGCGGCTGGCAGGGACGAAGCGGTAGGGTTCGAAGTGGCCGTCCTCCATCGATTCGTCAGCGATACTGTACATATGCAGATCTTCGAGGCT
>JAIXZV010000382.1 GCA_027489365.1 Sphingomonadales bacterium | reverse complement strand
GTGAGGATCTGGCTGCCGAGGTTGGAGGTCAGCACGATGATCGTGTTGGTGAAGTCGACCGTGCGCCCCTGGCCGTCGGTCAGCCGCCCGTCGTCGAGCACTTGCAGCAGGATGTTGAACACATCGCCGTGTGCCTTCTCGACCTCGTCGAACAGGATCACCTGATACGGCCGCCGCCGCACCGCTTCGGTCAGCACGCCGCCTTCCTCATAGCCGACATAGCCCGGAGGCGCGCCGATCAGCCGCGCGACCGCGTGCTTTTCCATGAACTCGCTCATGTCGATGCGCACCATCGCGGTCGGATCATCGAACAGGAATTCGGCGAGCGCCTTGGTCAGCTCGGTCTTGCCGACGCCCGTTGGCCCGAGGAACAGGAACGAGCCGAGCGGCCGGTTCGGGTCCTGCAACCCCGCACGCGCCCGCCGCACGGCGGTTGAGACGGCGCGGATCGCATTTTGCTGGCCGATCACGCGCTTGCCGATCGTCGCTTCCATCTGCAGCAATTTGTCGCGCTCGCCTTCCAGCATCCGCTCGACCGGAATCCCGGTCCAGCGCGCGACGACGCCCGCGATGTCCTCGGCGGTCACCTCCTCGCGCAGCATTGCGCCCTTGGTCGCGCCTGCGGCTGCATCCAATTGCCGCTGCAAGTCTGGGATGCGCCCGTAGGACAGCTCGCCCGCCTTGGCGAGGTCGCCCGCGCGTTGCGCCTGTTCGAGTTCGAGCCGTGCGGCGTCGAGTTGCTCCTTGAGCTTGGCCTCAGCGGAGATCTTGTCCTTTTCGCCTTGCCAGCGCGTGGTGAGTTCGGCCGATTGCTGCTCGAGATTGGCAAGCTCGCCTTCGAGTGTGACCAGCCGGTCCTTCGAGCCGGAATCGGTCTCGCGCTTCAGCGCCTCGCGTTCGATCTTCAATTGGATGATGCGGCGATCGAGGATTTCGATTTCCTCGGGCTTGCTTTCCACCTCCATGCGAATGCGGCTGGCGGCCTCGTCCATCAGATCGATCGCCTTGTCCGGCAGGAAGCGGTCGGTGATGTAGCGGTGCGACAGCGTCGCCGCCGACACGATCGCGGCATCGGTGATGCGCACGCCGTGGTGGAGTTCGTATTTCTCCTTCAACCCGCGCAGGATCGAGATCGTGTCGGGCACGGTCGGCTCGCCGACGAACACCGGCTGGAAACGGCGCTGGAGCGCGGCATCCTTCTCGACATATTTGCGATATTCATCGAGCGTGGTCGCGCCGACGCAGTGCAGCTCGCCACGCGCGAGCGCCGGTTTCAGCAAATTGCCCGCATCCATCGCGCCTTCGGATTTCCCCGCGCCGATCAATTGATGCATCTCGTCGATGAACAGGACGATGTCGCCCTCGGCGGCCTTCACTTCGTCGAGCACGCCCTTGAGGCGTTCCTCAAACTCGCCGCGATATTTGGCGCCAGCGATCAGCGCGCCCAAATCGAGCGACATCAGACGGCGGTCCTTCAGCGTATCGGGCACGTCGCCGTTAGCGATGCGCAGCGCGAGGCCCTCGGCGATCGCGGTCTTGCCGACGCCGGGTTCGCCGATCAGCACGGGATTGTTCTTGGTGCGGCGCGCGAGGATCTGGATCGTGCGGCGGATTTCCTCGTCGCGGCCGATCACGGGGTCGAGCTTGCCGTCGCGTGCCGCCTGGGTCAGGTCGCGCGCGAATTTTTTCAGCGCGTCGAACTTGTCCTCGGCCCTCGCACTGTCGGCAACGCGGCCGTTGCGCACTTGCTCGATCGCCTTGTTGACTGCTTCCGGCGTGACGCCCGCCGTCTTGAGCGCCTTGCCCGCGACGGTGTTGAGCGACAGCGCGAGCGCCACCAGCAACCGCTCGACGGTGACGAAGCTGTCGCCCGATTTGGTCGCAATCTGCTCGGCGGAATCGAGTACGCGCACCGCATCATTGTCGAGGCCGGGCGTTGCCTGCGCACCACCGCCGGACACTGCCGGGATCTTCGCCAAGGCAAGGTCGGTCTCGGAAAGCGCGCGCTTGGCGTCGCCACCGGCGGCGGCGATCAGGCCCGAGGCCATGCCCTGCTCATCCTCGAGCAACGCTTTCAGAATATGTTCGGGCGAAATCCGCTGATGGCTCATGCGGATCGCGACGGTCTGCGCCGATTGCAGGAAGCCCTTGGCGCGGTCGGTGAATTTTTCGATGTTCATGCCTGTGCCCTGTTACTGGTCGTGGCTCGCATATGGTGTGACTTAATTGCAACACAAGGGGACCGGTCCTCCGCTCCGAACCGCGGGTTCGCCCTCGTTTCCTTTTATTGGTCGAACCTGCGTCGTCGAGAGGCTGTTACCAGTCGAGGTTGGAGCCATTGGGATCGATCCCGAAGTCGCTGAGGTCACCCCAGAGGCTGTCATCCCAGCCGCCGCCGTCGTCACCACTGCCGGACCCGACGTGGTGGCCCGGCTGTTGCTGGTGTGGCACGTGCGTGAGGAAATTCCGGACGCCCTGAAAGAGTGCGGAATAGTCGGCGGTGCCGACATAGGAATCGAGATATTGGATGGCGAGTTGACCATCCACCTGGCGTGTGACGCGCAGCGAGATCCAGTGCTCACCCACCGTGTCGGCACCTTGCTCGGCCACGGTGTTGATGACCATCACCAGGCTGTCGGAGGCTCCTGAGATGAAGTTGGCGATTTGTACGGCGCCATACTGTTCCTCGGGTGAGATGTTGTGGTTCTGAAGGCCCTGATAATCGCCTTGCTGCAGCATAGTGACGATGCCCGCAACCTGCCCGATGTTGCCGATCACGGGGATGTCATAGCGTCCGGCCGCGATGATCATCGTGCGTATCTGGTTCTCGCCAATATAGTTTTCGAATGTGCCGTATTGGCGCAGGAATCCCTCGTTGACCAACGCCGCGTGCGCATTGGGATGGGCGAGATCAGGAAAATGCGCCAGCACCAGAGCGTTGTGCGTCGCCATCTGTCCGCACTCGGCAAAGAATTGCTGCAACGACGGGAGCCGCTGGCCGGTCGGACCGGTCGGATTCCCAGGCGGATTCTGTGTGATATGCCGACGTTGGATCAAGCCTTCGAAATGCCGGAAATATTGGTAGAGATAGGCGCTCATATTATTGAGAATCTGGACGTTCTGGGGATTGCTGGTATCGACCTGTCCCGCTGCATGATAGACTTGCTGAATAAAGCCGCCGAACGTCTGAAGATTCTGATGATAGGGATTTTGCTGGAGGTTGGGGATCGCGTTCAGCAGCATCTGCGCGGTGTGCTGGACGTGCTCGATCGCTGAGACGACCGGGTTGGTCTGCGGCTGGACGTCGGATGTTTTGGTCTGCGGGTCGCTTGTCGACGGAGGCGCCTTGTCACCCTTTTTGTCGCCGACCGGCGGTTTGCCCCGCTCGTTGCGACGCGGCGAGGTCGGCGTCTCTTGCTCAGTCCAAGGGGCATCGTAATCTTGAACGTCTTCGTTGATTTTGATGCCCAGCGATTTCGCAATGATATTCGTCTGGGCCTTTATCCCTTCGCGTTCCTTGACTTGCGTATCCTGTCGGCCGCTGTTGAACGATGGCAGGTTGTTGGCCGACGTTGGTGCTGACATCGAGCTCAGTGTCGAGATCAGCGCGCCAAGACTGGAGGCGAGCAACACCGCATTGGGCGGGGCATTGCTCACACTGCTGCTCGATTCGAAAAGATCGACCTGCGCCTCGACGCGACTGCGATCCGAAAAGGCATGGCTCGACGAGCCACCCGTAAGCTTGTCCTGGTCGTCGCTGGTCGGGTGCTGCTGGCCTGTGGTGCTCCCTTTGTACGTGATGGGTGCAAGGATGGTTTCGGTGGGGGCGCGAAGACTGCTTAGGAAACGCAGTAGCAGCTCGCCATATTCGTCCAGCTCGTCGCGATGCACCTGCGGCGTGTCGCCGCCGCTCTGGCGGAAGCCGCTCAGGAAAGACGATGTCGCTTCGGATTGCGTGAATTCATCCTGCGCTTTGTCGATAGCACGGAATCTTTTCCCGGTGACGTCACCCTCTTTATAGATTTTGCGGACCTTCTCGGCGTGTTTCTTTACGCCTGTGATCTTTTCCAGATGTCCCGAAAGCAACCGGAGTTCTGCGGCCTGATTCTTGATGATCTTTGGATTATTTTTAAGCAAAGTCCGCAGTTTTTTTCCTTGCCGCTCGCGATCCTTTTGCAGCACCTTGTGTGTGCGAATACTATTTTTACGCTTCCCGACCGACTGCTTGCCGCTCTTGTCAAAGCGGACCTCTGTCTTGCCTTTGTCCACCAGCACGCTCGGCCGCTGGGTGAATTCGGGGGGGAAGGTGTCGCCGTCCTGAGGAACGTACGGGTCTTCCCAAATCCGATGACCGCCGCGAATTACCCAGACTGCCTGGACGGGTGTCTGTGCACCGCCGGGAGCGGTGCGGTGCACAAGGTTCGGCTGTGGCGTCGCCTGTCGCACACTTCCGCCCAGTGCACGCGCGCCCATGAGGTCGGCCTCGCGCTCCAAACCGCCGTCGGCGTTTACCGCAACGCCGCCGTTAAACTGCATCGTCGCCTGCACCCGGCCCTGCTTTTGCTGGACGACATGCCATGCTTCGTGCGGCAGATGCCGTTCCTGACCTGGTGCCAGGTGGATGTCGCCGCCCTGTGCAAAGGCGTGTGCGCCGATCGCGGTGGGGCGGGGGGAGCGGTGGTGGACGCGGACGTCGGACATGTCCAAGCCTGACAGGCTCTCGATCCCCTGACGCAGCGGCGTGGGCAGCGGTTGCCGGGCGGTGTTGCCGATCGGGACGCTGGCGGCGGCGGGGTGCTGCGGCGCGACCTGCCGCTGGACCGGCGCGTCGGCAGGTTGCGGCGCGGGCGCCTGTCGCTCGCGGGTTTGCGGAGCCGGGCGGTCGGTGCTGGCGGGGCGGGACAAAGCTCGGTATGCCATCGCTGCTCCGTGGTGACCGCCGCCGTATATGACCGCTTGAGAGATCATAACGGGTCGAGAACCAGCGAGCAACGCCGCCGCGTGCGTGGCGTGAAGGCGTATGTGAGAGGAATGACGGATGCGGCGTGGATGGCGAAACGGGGCGGTTGGCCTCGTCCTGTTGGGGCTGGCCGGTGCCGTCGGCCTCGCCATCTGGGAACCGCTCGCGGCCAGTTCCGCCGTCGCTCCGCCTGAACACCGCTACGACAGCGTCATCGCGCGCGATCGCTATGGCGTGCCGCACATCTTCGGCAAGACCGATCCCGATGTCGCTTATGGCGTGGCTTACGCCCATGCCGAAGACGATTTCGCGACGCTGCAGGAAGCGGTCGCGATGGCGCGCGGGCGCTTGGGCGCGATGATCGGCGCGGACGGGGCGAAGGTCGATTATACGCTCGCTCTGCTCGGCGCGCGCGAGACCGCGCAGCGTGATTATGCCAAGCAACCCGCCGATGTCCGCGCGTTGCTCGATGCCTATGCGAGCGGCCTCAACGCTTATGCCCGCCGCCATCCGGGCGAGGTTCGGCTCGCCAAACTGTTCCCGGCGAATGGCGAGGATATCGCAACCGGCTTCGTGCTGCGCACGCCGTTCTTCTTCGGGCTCGACCAGACGCTCGGCGCGCTGACCGGCGACAAGCCGCTGCCGCGCGAGGATGCCGGCGCAACCCCCGACAGCCCCGATCCGACCGCGCTCCCCGCGACGGGCGAGGCGATGCCCAACGGCTCGAACGCCTTCGTCGTCGCGCCGAAGCGCTCGGCCGACGGCTTCACGCGCGTGGTGTCGAACTCGCATCAGCCGTGGAAGGGCCCGGTCGCCTGGTATGAACTCAGCGTGCAATCGGGCACCGGCTGGCATTTCTCGGGCGCGACCTTCCCCGGCGTGCCGTTCCCGGTTCTGGGGCATAATGAGACGCTCGGGTGGACCAATACCGTCAACCGGCCCGATCTGACCGACGTCTATAAGCTCGTCACCAATGCCGAGGGCACCCAGTATCGCTTCGACGGGAAATGGCTGCCGCTGCAAGCGCGGCGGGTGTGGCTGAAGGTCGCGTTCGGGCCGTTCGTGCTGCCCATCCCCAAAATGGCGTATCACGCGGTGCAAGGGCCGGTGGTGGTCAACAAAAGCGGCGCGTTCGCGATCCGCTACGCCGGAGCCGATCAGCTTCGCATGATCGAGGAATATTACCGCCTGACGCGCGCGCGGAACTTCGCCGAATGGCAGAAGGCGCTGGCGATCCAGGGCGTGCCCGCCACCAATTTCCTCTACGGCGATGCGCAGGGCAATATCGCCTATGTCTACAATGCGAGCTTCCCCAATCGGAAGCCGGGGTTCGACTACAAGCATGTCCTGCCCGGCTACACCTCGCGCGATCTGGCGGCGGGGACGGTGCCGTTTGCGCAAGTGCCGAAGAATGTGAACCCGGCTTCGGGCTTTTTGATCAACGCCAATAACACGCCGTTTCAGGCGGCGGGGGCGGGGTCCGAGCTCAACTCCGCGAACTATTCGGCGCTGTTGGGGATCGAGACCGACACCACCAACCGCGGCACGCGCGCGGTGGAATTGATGGGGCAGGATTCGTCAATCTCGGCCGCCGATCTGGAGCGGATCAAATATGATACCGGCGTCAGTCGGCTTAGCTGGGCCGTACGCTGGTATCGCGACGTGGCGGCGATCGATCCCAAGGGCGATGCGCAGCTCAGCGCGGCGGTGGCGTTGCTGAAACGCTGGAACTGGGATTTCGACGGCAAGCATCCGGGTCAGGCGCTCGCGGCGATCCTGCTGCGCACGGGCCAGAAATGGCATTACCAGCGCCGCCCCGAACTCGATCCGCGCGACGCGCTGCTGAAGGCGGCGGCATATCTGCAGACGCATTTCGGCACGCTCGATCCGCCGCTCGGCACCGTGCTGCGGTTGCGGCACGGGACGGTCGACCTCCCGCTCGACGGCGCGCCCGACGTGCTGCGCGCGGCCTCGACCTGGACCGAGGCGGAGGACGGGCGGCTGGTCGTCAACCATGGCGACAGCTTCATCATGTTCATGACATGGGACAAAAAAGGCCGCGTTTCTTCGCAATCGATCCAGCCCTACGGCGCCGCGACGACGCGGCCGGAATCGCCGCATTACAGCGATCAGGCCCCGCTGTTCGTCGCGCACAAGACCAAGCCGGTGAACTTCTGGCGCGAGGATCTGCGGCGGAATGTCGAGCGGGTGTATCGGCCTTAACCCACCTATGCTTTTGTCATCCCCGCGAAAGCGGGGACCCAGCTCGTGCCGAGGGAGGTGGGTCCCCGCTTTCGCGGGGATGACAAAGGAGCGGGGATGACAGAGGAAAGGCGGGAAATCGCACGATTGCCTCCGCTAAACGCCCCGCTATACTCCGCCACCACAGTTCCATCCCCCCGTCTTCTCAAGAGGATACTCCATGACCGTAAAGCTGTTCGCGCTCTCGGGCGTTGCTTTGGCGACGCTTGCCATGCCTGCTTTCGCGCAAACCGCGCCGAAACCGGTGCCGGTGGCCGAGCTCGTGAAACAGGTCGATATCCCCTACAGCGAATTCCGTCTCGACAATGGCCTGCGCGCCATCGTCAACACCGATCGCAAGGCACCCGTCGTCGCGGTGTCGGTGTGGTACAATGTCGGCTCGAAGTTCGAACCGAAGGGCAAGACCGGCTTCGCGCATCTGTTCGAACATCTGATGTTCAACGGCAGCGAGAACGCGCCGGGTGATTACTTCACCTATACCAAGCAGCTCGGCGCGACCGACCTCAACGGCACGACCTATTTCGATCGCACCAATTATTTCGAGACGGTGCCGACGCCCGCGCTGGAACGCACGCTGTTCCTGGAAAGCGATCGCATGGGTTATCTGCTCGGCGCGATCACGCCCGCCGTCGTCGATGAACAGCGCGGCGTCGTGCAGAACGAAAAGCGCCAGGGCGACAATCAGCCGTTCGGCCTGGTCGAATATAAGCAGGTCGAAACGCTGTTCCCGGCGGACCATCCCTATGGCCACAGCACGATCGGATCGATGGCCGATCTCGATTCGGCCAGCGTCGAGGATGTGAAGAACTGGTTCCGCGGGCATTATGGCCCGAACAACGCCGTGCTCGTCCTGTCCGGCGATATCGATGCGGCGACCGCCAAGACGCTCGTCACGAAGTATTTCGGTGCCATCCCCAAGGGGCCTGAGAGCATCGTTCCCGCCGCCGCCGTGCCGACGCTCGCTGCGCCGAAGATCGAGACGATGAAGGACCGTGTGTCGAACACGCGCATCTATCGCATGTGGGCGGTGCCGGGCCTGAACGACAAGGATTCGGTCGCGCTCGACGTGGCGGCGGGCGTGCTCGGCGGCCTGTCGAGCAGCCGGCTCGACAATGCGCTGGTGCGCAAGGAAAAGCTCGCGGTGCGGGTGACCGCGAACAACGAGAGCTTCGCGCAAGTCGGCATGTTTTCGGTCTATTCCGATGTCCGCCCCGGCGTCGATCCGGCGCTGGTCGCCAAGCGGCTCGACGAGATCATCGCCGATCTGATCGCCAACGGCCCGAGTGCCGACGAAGTGCAGCGCGTCGCGACGCAGAACGCGTCGGGCCGCATCGCCGGTCTCGAATCGGTCGGCGGATTCGGCGGCAAGGCCGTCGCGCTCGCCGAGGGCGCGCTCTATTCGAACGATCCCGGTTTCTACAAGAAGCAGCTCGCGACGCTCGCCGCCGAGACGCCCGCGCAGGTCAAGACCGCCGCCGCCAAGTGGCTGACGCGCCCGGTCTATGCGCTGACCGTCGTCCCCGGCGCGCGTGACGCCTATGTCGAGGCCACGCCGCCCGCCAAGGCTGCTGCTGCGGCACCTGCCGAACCGGCGGTGAAGGGCACGCGCGGTGCGCTCCCTGCGGTCGCCACGATTTCCGACCTGGTCTTCCCCAAGGTCGAGCGCACGCGGCTGAAGAACGGGATCGAACTCGTCTACGCCTATCGCAACGCCGTGCCGATCACCCAGGCGGTGATCAGCTTCGATGCGGGCGTTGCCGCCGACGTACCGGGCAAGCTCGGCACGCAGCAACTGACGCTCGACATGATGGACGAAGGCACGACGACGCGCGATTCGATCGCGATCGCCGAGGCGAAGGAGCGGCTCGGCGCGAGCATTTCGACCGGCTCCGGGCAGGATCGCACCACGATCGGCATGTTCACGCCGAGCGCCAATCTGGCCGGTTCGCTCGAACTCTTCTCGGACATCGTGCGCCATCCGAAGTTCGATCCGGCCGAAGTCGCGCGGTTGAAGAACCAGCAGGTTGCGCGCATCTCGGCCGAGCTGACCAACCCGCAGGGTCTCGCCTCGCGCGTGCTGCCGAAGCTCGTCTATGGCGCGGCCTCGCCCTACGCCAAGGGCCTGGGCAGCGGCGATGCCAAGGCGGTCGCGCAACTGACGCGCGACGATCTGATCGCGTTCCAGCAAGCCTGGCTGCGCCCCGACAAGGCGAAGATCTTCGTCGTCAGCGATCGTTCGCTCGCCGAGGTGAAGGCCGCACTCGACACGCGCTTTGGCGACTGGACCCCGATGGGGCCGGCCGGCACCAAGGATTTCAGCGCGCCCGCAACCCCCGCCGCACCGAAGATCGTGCTGATCGACCGGCCCGATTCGCCGCAGTCGCTGATCCTCGGCGCGGCCCCCACGGGGCTGGTCGGCACCGAGGACTTGCTCCCGCTACTCGCCGCCAATGATTCGCTGGGTGGCGACTTTACCGCGCGGCTCAACATGGACCTGCGTGAGGCGAAGCATTGGTCCTACGGCGTCAGCGGCAATTTCCGTCGCGCGCAATATCAGACGCCCTATATCATCGGCGCGCCGGTGCAGGCCGACAAGACCGGCGAATCGATCAAGGCGCTGCAAGGCGACGTGAAGGCGTTCCTGACCACCAATGGCGTCACCAAGGACGAATTCGACAGCACCGTCAGCGACTCGATCCGCTCGCTGCCCGGCAATTTCGAAACCTCGGGTGCGGTGCTCGGCGCGATGCAGCAGAACGATCTCTACAAGCGCCCCGACGATTATTACGCGTCGCTGCCGCAAAAATATCGCGCGCTCACTATCGCCCAGCTTGACGCTGCGGCACGCGCGGCAATCGACCCGGCCAAGTTCATCTGGATCGTCGTCGGCGATGCCTCCAAGGTCCGCCCCCAGCTTGACAGCATCGGGTTGCCGGTTGAGGTGATGAGTGCCGCATCCGTCGCGGATGTGCGCTGAAGATTCGCGTTCAGGAGAGAGATAATGGCTGCAATCGACGGAACATGGAACACGGTCGTCAAGTCGCCGCTGGGTGACCAGAAGGCCGTGCTGACTGTCAAGACCGACGGCGCGAGCTGGACGGGTTCGCAGGCGGGCGACCAGGGCACGGCGCAGATCACCGACGGCATCGTCGATGGCGAGACGATCAAGTGGACGATGTCGATCGTCGTGCCGATGCCGATGACGCTGACCTGCCAGGCGACCGCAGAGGGCGACACGCTGACCGGTTCGGTCGGCGCAGGCGCGTTCGGCAGCTTCCCGATGACGGGCACGCGCGCTTAATTCCACCGAGTACCGATAGCAGAAGGGCTCGCGTTCCAGAGGGAGCGTGGGCCTTTCTTATTCCTCCCCGGCACGGGGAGGGGGACCGTGAGCATTCAGCGAACGGTGGAGGGGGCGTGCCGCGAGCGGATCGTTTGAGGAGGCCCCCCTCCACCATTTTGCCGGAAGTGGCAAAATGGTCCCCCTCCCCGTGCCGGGGAGGATTAAAACGTTACCGTCCCAGGCGGGTGACATGCCCCATCTTGCGCCCCGGCCGCGTTTCCTTGCCGTAGAGATGGAGATGCGCGCCGGGTTCGGCGAGGATCTCGGCCCAGCGGTCGGCATCGTGACCGATCAGATTCTCCATCGCCACCGTCGGCGCGGTGAGGCCGGTGTCGCCTAGCGGCAGGCCGCAGATCGCGCGGATGTGGTTTTCGAATTGCGAAGTGACCGCGCCCTCGATCGTCCAATGCCCCGAATTGTGCACGCGCGGCGCCATTTCGTTGAACACCGGGCCGTCGGCGCTGGCGAAGAACTCGCACGCCAGCACCCCGACATAGCCCAATCGGTCGGCGATCCGCCCGGCGAGCGCCGCTGCCTCGCCCCAGCTCGCCGCGATTTCCGCCGGGGCGGGCAGGGTCGATCGCGCCAGCACGCCATCCTTATGTTCGTTCCACGGCGGCGGATAGCTGACCATCTGCCCGTCGCGCCCGCGCACCAGCAGGATCGAGAATTCGTGGCTGAAGGTCACGAACCCCTCGAGGATCGCGGGCCGCGCGCCGATCGCCTCCCATGCCGCCGCGACGTCGCCCGGCGCAGTGATGCGCACCTGCCCCTTGCCGTCATAGCCGAGCCGCAGCGTCTTGAGGATCGCCGGGCAGCCGATCTTGGCCACCGCAGCCTCCAGGTCGGCCAACGTCTCGACCTTGGCCCAGGGCGCGGTGCGGCCGCCGAGTTCGCCGACGAACTGTTTCTCCTGCGCGCGGTCCTGCGCGATGCCGAGCGCGGCGGGCGCGGGGTGAACCGGCACCTTCGCCGCCAGATAGACCACGGGATCGAGCGCGATATTCTCGAATTCATAGGTCACGACATCGGCGGCCGAGGCGAATTCGTCGAGCACGATGCGGCTGTGATAATCGGCGCGGGTGAAGCTCGTCGCGGTCTGCGCGGCCACCGCTTCCTCATCGGGCGCGAGCACGCGGGTGTGATAGCCTAGCTGCGCCGCCGCCACCGACAGCATCCGCCCAAGCTGCCCGCCGCCGAGGATGCCGATGGTGGAACCGGGGGGGAGGGGGGTCATGGTCGCATCCTAATCCGTTCGGGCTGAGCCTGTCGAAGCCCTGCTTTCTTGTCGGCGGTTGACCAGAAGAACAGTCCTTCGACAAGCTCAGGACGAACGGATTTTATAAAATGCTCATGCCGGATCGACCGCAACGCCATCGGTCTGCGCGGCACGCCACGCCTGGAGCCGGGCCGAAAGCGCCTCATCGGAAAGCGCCAAAATCGCCGCCGCCAACAACGCCGCATTCTTCGCCCCGGCCTTGCCGATCGCGAGCGTGCCGACCGGCACCCCGGCGGGCATCTGCACGATCGAATAGAGGCTATCGACGCCCTTCAACGTCTTGCTCTCGACCGGCACGCCCAGCACCGGCAAATGCGTCAGCGCCGCCGCCATGCCGGGCAGATGCGCCGCCCCGCCCGCGCCCGCAATCACAACCTTGATCCCGCGCTCGGCCGCGCCGCTCGCATAATCATACAGCCGCTGCGGCGTACGGTGCGCCGACACCACCTTCGCCTCGTGCGAGACGCCCAATTCGCTCAGAAGATCGGCGGCATGGTGCATCGTCTCCCAATCGGAAGTGCTGCCCATGATGATGCCAACTTGTGGCGTCTCTGCCGTCGTCATGTCCGGTGCCTAGCGGGCGGCGCGGGGCAGGGCAACCGTGACCCCGCTACCGCTCGCTCAGATAATAGCGATCGGTAGCGGCGAGCGTGTCGTCGAGTTCGTACACGATCGGCTGCCCGGTCGGGATTTCCAGCGTCGTGATCTCGTCATCGGGAATGCCCGAGAGATGCTTGACCAGCGCGCGCAGCGAATTGCCGTGCGCCGAGATCAGCACGCGCTTGCCCGCCTTGAGCTCGGGCGCGATGCGGCCCTCCCAATAGGGCAGGACGCGGGCGATCGTGTCCTTCAGGCTTTCGGTGTTAGGGATCGCGATCCCGGCATAGCGGCGGTCGCTCGACAGATCATAGGCGCTGCCTGCCTCCATCGGCGGCGGCGGGATGTCGAAGCTGCGGCGCCAGATATGGACTTGCGCCTCGCCATGCTTGGCGGCGGTCTCGGCCTTGTCGAGCCCGGTCAGCCCGCCATAATGCCGTTCGTTGAGCCGCCAGTCCTTCTCGACCGGCAGCCACAGCCGCTGCATTTCCTCCAGCGCCAAATTGAGCGTCTTGATCGCGCGCGTCTGCAGCGAGGTGAAGCAGGTGTCGAAATCGAGCCCCTTCTCCGCCATCAACCGCCCCGCCGCGCGCGCCTCTTCCGCACCCTTCTCCGTGACATCGACATCCCACCAGCCGGTGAAGCGGTTTTCGAGGTTCCAGGCAGACTGGCCGTGGCGGATCAG
>JAIXZV010000031.1 GCA_027489365.1 Sphingomonadales bacterium | reverse complement strand
GTGCGCTCGGTGATCGAGTTCGCATGATGGCCGACAGCGCGGATATCTCGATGGTCGGCACGATCCCGGTCCCTGCCGACGACACGATCGATGCGGGGGCGGTGGGTTCGTGGATGAAGGGGCATATGCCCGACATCGACGGACCCGTGACGCTCTCGAAGTTCAAGGGCGGGCAGTCGAACCCGACCTACCGTGTCGATGCAGGCGGCAAGAGCTATGTCCTGCGCCGCCAGCCGTTCGGCAAGCTGCTCCCTTCGGCGCACGCGGTGGACCGCGAATATCGGTTGATCGCCGGACTGCATCCGACCGGCTTCCCGGTGCCCGCACCGTTCGGGCTGTGCGAGGATCCGGCAGTGATCGGATCGATGTTTTACGTCATGGAAATGGTCCAGGGCCGGAGCCTGTGGGACGGCGCGCTGCCGGGCATGACTCCGCCGGAACGCCGCGCGCATTACGATGCGATGGTCGATACGTTGGCCGCGCTGCACAACACCGATCATGTGGCGGCGGGCCTTGGCGACTATGGCCGCCCCGGCAACTATTTCGAGCGCCAGGTCGCACGCTGGACCAAGCAATATCGCGCCTCCGAAACCGAGCACATGCCCGCGATGGAGTCGCTGATCGAATGGCTGCCCGCGACGCTGCCCGAGCAGACGCGGACCTCAATCGTGCATGGCGACTACCGCATCGACAACATGATCTTCGCCGCCGATGCGCCGAAGGTGATCGCGGTGCTCGACTGGGAACTCTCTACGCTCGGCGACCCGCTCGCCGACATTGCCTATTTCCTGATGAACTGGGTGACCGAGCCGGAGGGGCGTTCGGGCGTGATGGGGCTCGACGGTCCGGAGGGCGGCATCCCGACGGTGGAAGAGGTGGTCGCGCGCTATTGTGCGGCGACCGCACGCGACGGTCTGCCCAACCTCAACTGGTATTTCTCGTACAGCCTGTTCCGGCTGGCGGGCATCGTTCAGGGCATCAAGAAGCGCATCGTCGACGGAACGGCGTCGAGCGCACAGGCGGCCAAGACCGCGGAGCGCGTCGGGCCGTTGGCGACGGCCGCCTGGGATTTTGCAAAGCGGGCAGGGGCGTAAGGCATGTCGCAATTCGATCTGGCCGGAAAAGTCGCGATCATCACCGGCTCCTCACGCGGGATCGGCAAGGCGAGCGCGTTCGAACTGGCCGGACATGGCGCAAAGGTCGTCATCTCCAGCCGCAAGCAGGATGCGTGCGATGCGGTCGCCGCCGAGATCAACGCCAAGTTTGGCGAGGGGACTGCAATCGCGGTCGCCGCCAACATCTCCGACAAGGCGGGCTTGCAGCATCTCGTCGATGAAACGCGCGCTATCTTTTGGCGAATCGACATATTGGTCTGCAACGCTGCCTCGAACCCTTATTACGGGCCGCAGGCAGGCATTTCGGACGAGCAGTTCCGCAAGGTGCTCGACAACAATATCGTTTCGAACCACTGGCTGATTGCGATGGTCGCCCCCGAAATGCGCGAGCGCCGCGCGGGGAGCATCATCATCATCTCGTCGATCGGCGGCATTCGCGGGACGCCGATCATCGGCGCTTATGCAATTTCCAAGGCCGCAGACATGCAGCTCGCGCGCAATCTCGCGCATGAATTCGGCCCCGACAATGTCCGCGTGAACTGTATCGCGCCGGGCCTGATCAAGACCGATTTTGCGCGGGCGCTGTGGGAAGATCCGGCGCGGATCGCCGAGGCGAACCAGCGCGTGCCACTGCGCCGGATCGGCGAACCCGAGGAAATCGCGGGCGCGGTTGTGTTCCTAGCCAGCGCGGCGAGCAGCTTCATGACCGGGCAGACGATCGTGCTCGACGGCGGCGTGACGATCTGACGTGTTCGTCACCCCAGCGCAGGCTGGGGTCTGGTGGTGACGGTCGGGACAGTGGCTTGAGATCCCAGCCTGCGCTGGGACGACGGAGGGAAGAATGCGGTTCAGCGGCAAGTCGATCATCGTCACCGGGGCGGGCTCCGGCATCGGACGGGCGGCGGCACTGCTGTTCGCCGCGGAGGGCGGTAGCGTCCTCGCCGCCGATCTGTCCGATACAGTGCACGAAACCGCCGCGATGATCGACAAAGCGGGCGGCACCGCCCACGGCATCCAGATCGACGCGGGCAGGGAAGAGGATGTCATCCGCGTGGTGAACGTCGCGTGTGAATATTATGGCGGGCTCGACGTGATGTTCGCCAATGCCGGGATTTCCGGCGGGATGGCCAACATCTTCGATACCGATGTCGCGCTGATCACCGAGGTGCTGCGCGTCAATCTGATCGGGCCGTATCTCGCGATCAAACACGCCGCACCGAAGATCGCCGAGCGTGGAGGTGGCGCGATCGTGCTGACGGCAAGTGTCGCGGGCATTCGATCCGGTGCCGGGTCGCCAGCATATTCCGCCTCCAAAGCGGGTGTCATCAACCTCGCGATGGTGTCGGCGCAACAGCTCTCGGGCTCGAACGTGCGCGTCAATGCGATCTGCCCGGGCCTGACCGAAACCGGCATGACCAAACCGACCTTCGATTACGCGCGCGAGGCCGGCAAGATGGAGAAGGTCGGCCGGCTCAACCCGCTCCGCCGTGGTGCGCAACCGGAGGAACTCGCCAAGGTCGCCGCGTTCCTGGCCTCGGACGACGCAAGCTATGTCAACGGGCAAGCCATCGCGGTCGATGGCGGGTTGTCGTCGAGCCATCCCGTCACCCGCCAGGAATATGGCAAGACGGCGGTATGACCGCGCCGCGCCATCGCGGCTGGCTCGCGCTGATCGGCCTGTTGCTGATCCTCGGTGGCGCGGCGTGCGCGAAGCTGATCCGGACAGCGCCCGATGCGAGCGGCAGTCCGGTGCGCGTGAACGACATCCGTTTCGTCGGAACCGGCGGCACCGTGATGAGCGGCCTGCTCTATACACCCGCCTCGGCCACCCCCACGCATCGCGCGCCGGGCATCCTCGCGGTCCACGGTTACATCAATTCGCGCGAGACGCAGGATGGCTTTTCGATCGAATTCGCGCGGCGCGGTTATGTCGTGCTGGCGCTCGATCAGACCGGGCATGGCTATAGCGGCGGCAAGGCCTTCTCGAACGGGTTCGGCGGGCCGGATGGGCTGAAATACCTCCGCTCGCTGCCGATGGTCGACCGCGATCAGATCGGATTGGAAGGGCATAGCATGGGTGGCTGGACGGTGCTTGCGGCCGCCGCCGCAATGCCCGATGCTTACCGCGCGATCGTGCTCGAAGGCTCCTCGACCGGCGCGCCTTATGCCAAGGAGGGCAGCCCGATATGGCCGCGCAACCTCGCGCTGGTCTTCAGTCGCTATGACGAGTTTGCGAAGATCATGTGGGGCGTCGATCGTGCTGCCGATCTCACCACCGATAGCACCAAGCTGAAAAGCGTCTTTGGTACGAACGATCCGATCATGCCAGGCAAAGTCTACGGATCGATCCCGGAGGGGACGGCGCGGGTGCTGTATCAGCCCGCGACGACGCATCCCGGCGACCATATCTCGACCGTCGCGATCGGCCACGCCACCGACTGGTTCGCGCGAACCTTGAAGGGTGGGACCCCGCGCCCGGCCAGCGACCAGATTTGGTATTGGAAGGAAATTGCGACCGGCGTTTCACTGATCGGGTTCGTGTCGCTGGTGCTGGGGAGTTTCGATCTGCTGGTGCGCAGCGCGCCGTTCGCGGGGCTTCGCGCCAACCCGGTGGCCGCATCGGCGACGCGCGATCGGCGCTGGCGGCGCGGCTTCTGGCTGACGCTGCTGGTGCCGACATTGCTGTTCTATCCGTGCTTCATCGCGGTCTATCTGCTGGTCCCGGCAACCGCGATCCTGCCCCAGACGGTGACAACGCAAGTGGCGGTGTGGGCGCTGGTCAGCGAGGCGGCGGGGCTAGCATTGCGCCGGTTCGGTCCGGCTCAGCCCGCCGCTACGGCCTCGTCCTGGGTCCCGGCGATCGGCAGCGCGCTGGCGGTCACGGCGATCGCCTATCTTGCGGTTTTTGCGGTCGATCGCCTGTTCGGCACCGATCTGCGCTTCTGGATCGTTGCGGTGAAATGGCCCGATGCGCGGCAATGGGGCATCGCGTTGATCTATCTCGTGCCGATCACGGCGGCGTTCCTGGCGCAGCAGCGCGGCGTGCTCGCGCTCACCGTACGCAGCGATTCGTCTGCGCGGAGCTATCGCAGCGCGATGCTGGCGATGGGCGCAGGGATCGGCGGGTTGATGGCGCTGATCTACGGGATCTTCTTCGCGACCGGCACGCTGATCACCGGTTTCGATCCGCTGACCACCGTCATCGCGCTGCAATTCGTCGCGGTGTTGCCGGTGATCGCGATCGTCGCGGTTTTCGCGTGGCGCCGCACCGGCAGCCACCGCGCCGGGGCCTTGCTCACCGGCTTTCTGGTGACGCTCTACGTCGTGGCGGGAACGGCGACGCAGGGTTAGTTGGCGAGGGCGTCTTTGAAGAAGGCGATCACCTCATCGGCGGCCTGCCGCGTCGGCTCGCCGTCCGCGTCGATCAAATCGTCGGTAAACACGCTATGCGGCGGTTTGCCTGCGCGGACCAGCACGCTGGCCGGATTGGCGCAGGCATCGGGCAATTCGACTGCGGTGAAAGCGTCACCGAATACCTGCCGCAGCGTCTCGAACTTTGCAGGTTTGCACAGCGGATCGCCTTCGAAGCGATAGCCGCGCAAGCGCAACCCCTCCTCGGCAGTGCGCTGCTTTACAATCGCCAGATCTGCGGCGGAGATATCGAGCGCGGCGGCCTTGCCCACCGGCATCCCCGGTTGCGACAGCACGGGCGCCAGCACGACGGGATCGACCGCCATCGACAGCGCGAAGCCGCCGGTCAGGCACATGCCGATCACGCCGACTCCAGGCACGCCGCATTCCTGATGCGCTTGGCGCGCGAGCGGTCGGAGCCAATCGACGATCGGGCTGGATTTGCCCGTGCGAAACAGCGTGAATTCGCGGCTGATGCACAGGCCGTACAGCCGCCGCCGGGTGATCTTGCTGGGATTGGTCGCATCGGGGGTGCCGAACAGGACCGGGGCATAGACGCGCATTCCGGCCCCGGCGATCCAGCGACAGAAGCGTGCGAGTTCGGGCGTGAAGCCGTACACCTCGTGGATCACGATCACCGCCGGACCTCGATCACCCAGCACAAGCACTGGCCTGGTCTTGCCGCCAAAGGTGCAATCGCGGCGTGTGAAATCGGCGATGTCCGTGCTCAGCGCCATGGCGTCACTCCCGCAAGCGAATCAGCCCTTCCTGCGCGCACGAGGCAACGAGCCGTCCGTCGCGTGCGAAGATCTTGCCGCGGTTGAAGCCGCGCGCATGGCCCGCCCACGGGCTGTCGCAGACGTAGAGCAGCCATTCGTCGGCGCGGAAATCCTCGTGCAGCCAGACCGTGTGATCGAGGCTGGCGGTCTGCAATTTGTGCGTCATCCAGTTGACCCCGTGCGCCAGCGTCGCGGTGCCGAGGAGCGACATGTCGGACGCATAGGCCAGGATCGCGCGGTGCATCGCCGCATCGTCGCCGATCGGCGCGACGACGCGGAACCAGCTGTTCTGCGCCGGAGCCTGCTTGACCGGATCGAGCCAGCTGCGTGGAGACACCGGGCGGATATCGACCATGCGCGGCCGCAGGAAATTGGCGCGGAAGCGTTCGGGGATGCGGTCGATCATCGCGAGGCGAAGGTCACGGTCGCTCTCGAGCTCCTCGGGCGGGGTTACCTCGGGCATCGTGTCCTGGTGCGCGAGGCCGCCTTCGGGGCGGTGCAGCGAGCAGGTCATGCTCAGGATCGGCTGGCCGTGCTGCGTCGCGATCACGCGGCGCGTGGCGAAACTCTTGCCGTCGAAATCGCGCACCACGCGGTAGATGATCGGGTGATCCTCCGCGCCCGGCCGCATGAAATAGGCGTGGAGCGAATGCGCGATCTTGGGTGCCTCGGTCGAACGCTGCGCGGCCTGCAGCGCCTGTCCGATCACCTGGCCCCCGAACACCCGCCCGACGCCATCGGTACCGAGCTTGCCGCGATAGAGATCGGTATCGATCTCTTCGACATCGAGCAGATCGACCAGGTCCTGCGCAAGCTGTTCGGGGGTGGGCGTTTCGTCCATCAATAGCCCGCCGCGCGCGCGACCCGGTCGGCGTGGAAGTTCGCATCGCCGAACATCTCGGCGAGAACGCGCGCGCGCTTCATGTAGAAGCCGATGTCATATTCGTCGGTCATGCCGATGCCGCCGTGCATCTGCACGCCTTCCTGCACTGACAACGTCGTTGCCATCGCGGTCATCGCCTTGGCGACCGAGACGGCGGTATCGGCGGCGTCGCTGCCGGCATCGAGCAATTGCTGCGCCTTGATCACCGCCGCGCGGGCGACTTCCATCTCGCTATAGAGGTGTGCGGCGCGGTGCTGCAGCGCCTGGAAGCTGCCGATCGTCGTACCGAACTGCTTGCGCTGCTTTAGATACCCGACGGTCATATCCATCGCCCCACCACCGACGCCGAGCAGTTCGGCCGAGGCACCGGTACGGCCCGCGCGGAGGAGGCGGTCGAGTGGCGAGCGGCCGCCGTCGACGTCACCGATCACCGCATCGGCATCGACCTCGACCCCGTCGAACTCAAGCCGCGCGGCGATGCTCGAATCGGCCAGGCGTTCGGGCGTCGCGGTCAGGTTGGCGGCGTCCTTGGGGATCGCGAACAGGGTCACGCCCTCGGCATCGTCCGCGCTTCCCGCAGTGCGTGCCGCGACGATCAGCAGATCGGCGATATGGCCGTGGGTGACGAACTGCTTCTTGCCGGACAGCTTGAAGCCGTTGCCGGAGCGTTCGGCCTTGAGGCCGACGCTGTCGCGATGCTTGGCGTGCTCATCGATCGCGAGCGCGGCGACGGTTTCTCCTGCCAGAATGCCGGGGAACCAGCGCGCGGCGTGGGCGGTGCCCTTCAACGCCGCGACCGCTGCGACGGCCGTCGTCAGGAAGGGCGAGGGGGACAGGTTGCGGCCGATCTCCTCAAGCACCACGCCCGCCTCGACATGGCCGAGCCCTAGGCCACCTTCCTCCTCGCCGATCAGGATGCAGGTGAAGCCCATTTCGGCGAAGCTCTTCCACAGATCGCGGCTGAAGCCGGTCGGGTCCTTCGCATCACGCAGCGCGCGCATGTGTTTTACCGGGGCGTGTTCGCCCACGAAATCGCGGATTGTGTCCTGCAGGGCGGTTTGATCGTCGTCTAGAAACAGGGGCATTTTTTACTCCGTCACCCCAGCGAAGGCTGGGGTCTCGTGCCCCGCGGGCACGCTACGTTGCAGGGAGACCCCAGCTTTCGCTGGGGTGACGTCATTTTTTACGAGGGCAATTCCAGAATCCGCTTGGCGATTATGTTGAGCTGCACCTCGCTCGTCCCGCCCTCGATCGAATTGGCCTTGGTGCGCAGCCACGCACGCGCCTCGGCGCCGCCACGCGACGCGTCACTTTCCCATTCGAGCAAGTCGGACCCGCCCGCCGCCATCATCAGTTCGTGGCGCG
>JAIXZV010000019.1 GCA_027489365.1 Sphingomonadales bacterium | reverse complement strand
CTTGCTCGCCAACCCGGATTACACCGCGATCATCAACGACCGGCATCATCAGCGGCTTGCCGACTGGGTCGCCGACGCGCAGGCAAAGGGCGCGACGGTTGAGGTGGTCAATCCCGGCGGGGAGGATTTCGCCGGGTCGAACGCCCGGAAAATGCCGCTGCATATCGTGCGGAACGCGACCGACGACATGATCGTGATGCAGGAGGAGCTGTTCGGGCCGATCCTGCCGGTGCGCAGCTATCGCGCGATCGACGATGCGATCGGCGAGGTGAACCGGCGCGACCGGCCGCTGGGGCTCTATTATTTCGGGCCGGATGCGGCTGAGCGGCGGCATGTGCTCGACCGGACGATCTCGGGCGGGGTGACGCTCGACGATGTGGTGTTCCACGTCTCGATGGAGGAATTGCCGTTCGGCGGGATCGGGCCGTCCGGGATGGGATCGTATCACGGCAGCGACGGCTTCAAGACGTTCAGCCATGCCAAGGCGGTGTATAAGCAGGCCAAACTCGACGTGGCGAAGCTGGCGGGGCTGAAGCCGCCTTATGGCAAGGCGACGATGACGAGCGTGCGGCGGCAGATGAAGTGAGCTGCGGCGGTCAGAGTGTCAAAGCGGCCCTGATGCCGTGACCTCGGCGAGCTTTCGTTCGAGCCAGCGGCGTTCCGCCTCGCCGGGGTCTAGCGCGAGCGCGGCGCGGTAGGATTGGGCGGCTGCGTCTGGCAAGGCGAGGTCGTGCAGCAGCCCGGCGCGGGTGGCGTGGTAGGGCAGGAAGTCGGCCAGCCCGGCATGGGCGAGCGCATCGACGTCCTCGAGCGCGGCGGCTGGCCCGGCTACTGCGGCGAGCGCAACCGCGCGGTTGAGGCGGGTCACGGGATCGTCGCGCACTGTGAGCATGGCATCGTAGATCGTCAGGATCGCGGGCCAGGGGGGTGGCTCGGCCAGCGAGCGGCGGGTGCACCATTCGGCGTGCAGCAATGCCTGCAGCACGCGATAGTCGCGGCCGGGTCGTTTGAGCGCACGCGCGAGCAGGCGTCGCGCGTCCTCGATTAGTGCCGCGTTCCATTGCGTCGGGTCCTGCTCCGACAAGCGGATCATCATGCCGTCCGCGGTCACCCGCGCCGGGCGTCGCGCCTCGGCGAAGCGGAGCGTCGCGGCGAGCGCGAGCACGCCGGGGTCATCGGGCACCATGGTTGCGAGGGTTGCGGTGATGGCGAGCATCTCGGCGGCATAGTCGGCGTGGCGACCGGTGCCGCCGCCGTCGGCATGGGCGTGGGCATAGGCGATTTCGAGCGTCGAGAGCACCGTGTCGAGCCGCTCGGGCCAGGCCGTTGGGGCGGGGACTTCGAAGGCGATGCCGGCGGTGGCGATCTTGCGCTTGGCGCGCAGCAGGCGCTGCGCCAGCGTCGGCTCGGCCAGCAGAAAGGCGCGCGCGATCTCGGCGGTGGTGAGGCCGCAGACCAGCCGCAGCGTGAGCGCGGCGCGTGCCTGCGGATCGATCGCGGGGTGGCAGCAGACGAAGATCAGCCGCAGCCGCTCGTCGGGAATGTGCGTTGCGTCGGCCATCAGCACCTCCTCAGGCGTCGGCTCGGGCTCGGGTTCGGGCAGCGTGGCGGTGCCGCGTACCGTTTGGCGGCGGATCAGGTCGAGGGCGGCGCGTTCTGCGACGCGGTAGAGCCAGCCGTGCGGATTGGTGGGCACGGCGGTGCGCCACGCCTGCGCGGCGCGCGCGCACGCCTCGGCAAAGGCTTCCTCGGCAAGATCGAGATCGCGGAACCGGGCGGCGAGCGCGGCGACGATGCGCCCGCTCGCCGCGCGGAACACCGCGGCCAGCGCCGCGTCGCTCACATGCTGGGCGGTGACAGGACCGGGCGAACTTCGATCGCGCCATCGGCGTGGAGCGGGATTTTGCGCGCGATCGCGATCGCGGCGTCGAGATCCGGCGCTTCGATCATGTAAAAGCCGCCCATCTGCTCCTTGGTTTCGGCGAAGGGGCCATCGTGCAGCGTCTGGTGGCCGGCGGTGGTGCGGACGGTCGTCGCCGTGGTGGACGGTTCCAGCCCGGCGCCGTTCAGCATCGCGGCGCCAATGTCTTCCCCGAACGCCATATGCTTCTCGACGATCGCATTCATCGCGGCACCCGTGTCGTCGTCATAGGCGCTCTCGTCTTCGAAGATGGTCAGCAGATATTTCACGGATCGTCTCCCTTCGCAGCGATCGGCAGAATGCGCGATCGTACAGCGGAGACGGGCGAAGTCGGGCGAAAACGACAGGGGGTGTGAAATTTATTTCGGCTCAGTCGATCCGGTAGTGGATCGGCTTGAAGCTGCCGCCGTTGCTTGCGGGAGCAGAGCAGGCGGTGAGGCCGATGATCAGGTCCATCGCGGCGCGGAAGGTGATATGGTCGCCGGCTTTGCTGATCGGGGGCAGGACCGAGAGCTTGCCCGAGCGATCGACCGGCACGTTCATGAAGCAGTTGAAGGCGACGGGGATATCGTCCTGGCCGATGTCGAACGGCGCGAGCGCTGCGGCGAGATTGCCGAAGCAGCCGCGGTGTGGGGGCAAATCGGGGTAGAAATGGTGGAAGGTCGCGTAGCTGCACGGGGTGAGCAGGAAATCGTGCACGCCGACGGTATCCGCGATGATTTCGAGCATCGGGCGCGAGCGGTTCGAGTAGAGGGTGTGGCCGGTCGTGAGCCGGATCGTCTCGGCATAATCGAGCGTGCGGCCGGACGAGATGACCTCGGCGGTATCGTCCGCATTGTAGGCCAGCAGATCGGCGACCTGCATCCCGCGCGGATCGATCACGGTCAGCGTCTGGCCTGCCGCCAGCCGGAAGGCGGTGCCGCTGCGCTCGGGGATTTCGTGCGTGTCGCTCAAGCGGCGTCGCCTGCGTAGGAGAAGGGGCATTTCCAGCCGTCTTCGACCTGGCGACCGCTATATTGGCGCGCCTCGCTCGAATCGCCGTGGCGGGCGAGCATCGGGTTGCGCGATCCGGCCAGCGCTTCGTCGCGCACCATGATCTTCTCGCGCATCCCTTCGTAGCGGCCCTGCGCGCGGAGCGTTTCGAACTGGTCGTGCAGGTTGAACACCATCGTCGGCCGCGCGAAGCGGCGCGCGGGGCGGCTGGCGCGCGGGTGGAGGCCGACGATGAAAAACGCCTCGCCGCCGAAGCTCAACGAGAAATGCGGGCTGTTGGGATCGGCGCTGACGGCGGCATCATAGCCCTGGCCGCGCCAATGGTCCTTGTCGGAGAGCGACTGTGCACGCTGCCACAGCGCGGCCTCGAACGCTTCTTCGCTGAGATCGCCGGGGCCATCGAAAATTACCGCGAAACTGCGGAACAGGCCGGGGTCCTTGCGATAGTCGGCCGCGAAATTCAGCAAGCCGTCATGAATGCGCAGATCGTCCCACGCGCTGTCGATCCGGTCGCACGCCAGGACGGCGAGCGTGCCCTTGGCGAGCGCGGCCTTCGCGCCGACGCAGGGGAAATCGGCCGCCGCGACGTGGGTGTCGAGCAGGGCCTGGAAATCCGCCTGCGCGCGGTGGCGCCAGGGGAAGAGCGGTGTCGTCGGAATAGGCATGGGCAATAAGACGAGTTTGCTGCCGCGAAGTTCCGACCGAATAGCGTAATCTCGATCAACTATCGGGTAGAATAGCTTTCGGGAAACCATCCCAAGCGGAATCATAATCCGCATCGAGTGCGCCGGATTGCGTCGCGAAATCGGTGGGGGTGAAGACCCAGCGACTTTCGATCATGAACGCCATCGTGCCGTCCAATTTGTGCGGTTTGAGATCGGCATTGCTGGCACCTTGCCACGAGGCGACATCGGGGCCGTGGCCGCTCATTTGATTGTGCAGCGACAAGGCACCGGGGACGAAGCCGTCGGCCTTTGCGTCATAGGCACCGTAGAGCAGGCCCATGCACTCGCTCATCGTGTTGCGGTGGAACCAGGGCGGGCGGAAGGTGTCCTCGCCGACCAGCCAGCGCGGCGGGAAGATCACGAAATCGACATTCGCGGTGCCGGGCACGTCGCTGGGCGAGGTGAGCACGGTGAAGATCGAGGGATCGGGATGATCGAAGCTGATGCTGCCGATCGTGTTGAAGCGCGCGAGATCGTACTTCCACGGCGCGTAATTGCCGTGCCATGCGACGACATCCAGCGGGGAGCGGCCGAGGTTTGTGGTCCACAGCTTGCCGAGGAATTTCTGGACGAGCTGATAGTCGCCCTCGACATCCTCGAACCAGGCGACCGGTGTTTCGAAATCGCGCGGGTTGGCGAGGCCGTTCGCGCCGATTGGGCCGAGATCGGGGAGGCGGAAGGGCTGGCCGTGGTTTTCCGCGACATAGCCGCGCGCCGCGCCATCGGGGAGGGTGACGCGGAAGCGTAACCCCCGCGGGATCAGCGCGATCTCGCCGGGCTTCACGTCGATCCGTCCGAGTTCGGTGAGAAGGGTGAGTGCGCCTTGCTCGGGCAGGATCAGCAGCTCGCCATCGGCCGAGGCGAAGGCGCGGTGCTGCATGTCCTTCGCGCAGCGGTAGATGTGCATAGCGACGCCGGTTTGCGTCTTGGGGCCGTCACCCGCGACGAGCATCGTGGTGAGGCTGTCGAGCCAGTCGCTGTCCTGTACGTCGAGCGGACCCCAGCGGAGGCGGTTGGG
>JAIXZV010000041.1 GCA_027489365.1 Sphingomonadales bacterium | reverse complement strand
CCTATATCCGGCGAGTTCGCGTCCAGCTCACCTTGAACGGTGAGGAAGACCCGATCGTCACGATCCGGGGCGTGGGCTATATGATGACCGGCGAAGGCTGACGTGCCGTGCCGGTCGCTTCGCGGCATCGCGCTGGTGTATGTTGCGGTCATTCTCGCCGCGTTGCTCGCGGTGCGGGGGGCAAGCTACAGCCTTGCGCACCAGGCACTCGGTATCGAGGTCGATCGGCGGCTCGCGCTCGAGGCGGACGAAATCGCGAGAGCAGGACCGCTGCCCCGGGTGATCGCGACAATCGAGCGCGAACAGCGCGACCATGACAGTGCCGACCTGTTCTTCGCGGTGTTCGATTCCGCCGACCGACAGGTTGGCGGAGCGCTCAAGCTGCGGCAGATTCCGCCGCTCGGCTATTCCGATTTCGACGAACGCGCCGGGATATCCGGGGTCGGCCACGGGCGCATTTTGACGCGGCGTCTGGTGAATGGCGCGACGCTCAGCGTAATTTCGGACAATGACGTGCGCGACGCATTCGACGCGCTGATGTTCCGGGCTCAACTGATCGGCCTCATCCTGACGATGCTGATCGTCGTAGGGGGCACTGCCGGGATGATCTGGGAGATCAGTCGACGGCTGCGATCGATGCAGCGCACCGTTGATGCCGTGATGGCGGGCGATTTCGGTCGCCGTATCCCCCAAACCGGGAGCGGTAGCGAATTCGACCAGCAAGCCGCCGCGTTCAATGCGATGCTCGATCGGATTGGGGCGTTGATGAACGACATCCGCCATGCCGCAAAGGATGTGGCGCACGAGTTGAAAAGCCCGCTCGCGCGGTTGCGCAACCGTTTGGCGGCGATCGAGCGCCGATCGACCGGTACCCCGCTCGCGCCGGAGATCGCAGAGGCGCTGGACGAAACCGATCAGCTGCTCGACCTGTTCGCCAGCCTGATGCGGCTGTGGGAGATCGAGGGGGGCCATCGGCGCGAGCGCTTCGAGCCGCTCGATCTCGCGGTGCTCGCCCATGAGGCGTACGAGTCTTTAACGCCGGTCGCGGACGATTCAGGCCATCGCCTGACGCTGCGAGGCGCGCGATCGGTGCCGCTGCGGGGGGAGCGCAATCTCTTGCGCCAATTGCTGGTCAACCTGATCGAAAATGCGATCCGCCACACGCCGTCCGGAACCGAGATCGAACTCAGCGTTGTGCCGTCGCCGACGGGCGCGCGGCTGATCGTTACCGATCGCGGACCCGGTATCCCGGCCGACCAGCACGCGCAGGTCATTCGCCGCTTCGGGCGCCTCGATTCATCGGTCGAGGCACCCGGCCATGGCATCGGGCTCACGCTGGTCGATGCGATCGTGCGGCTGCACGGCGGGAGGCTGGCGCTGGAAGATGCCGCACCCGGCCTGCGCGTCGTTACCGATCTGCCGCGCGACGCATAGAAAACCCGGCCCGAGCGCGCGCTCGGACCGGGTTTTCGGAGATAACGGAAGATCGCGGGATCAGAAGTTCGCGGCGACCTCAAGCCCCCAGGTTCGCGGCGCGTTGAAATTGCCGTAATCCCCCAGCACGCCACCATAATTGGTCGGGTTGGTCGTACCATTGAAGTTCACAACCGGAGTCGAATTCGCGGCCGAGCGGCGATAGACATAGGTCGTGTCGAACAGGTTGCGCGACCACACCGAAACCGTAACCTTGTTGTGATCGCCAACCGCGACATCGGCCAGCGCGAGGCGACCGTTCACGACGAAGCTCGCATCGGTCTTGGTCGGCTCAAGCTGGAAGCTGTACTGGCTGCTGGAGTAATTGCCGTCGAGATGCAGCCGGACGCTGGCATCGGCGACATGCACCGGCAGCACATAATCGATCGCGCCCGACGCCGCGTTGGTCGGCGTGTAGACGAGATACAGTTGCTGCGCCGGGCTCGCCACCGTCGTGCCGCCAACGGTGATCGAATAGGACGCCTTCGGTGCCCGCCAATAGGTGTAGGCGTAGGACGCCGTCAGGGTCAGGTCGCGGATCGGCTTCACGGTCAGATCGGCCTCGATCCCGCGGATCTTGCTGTCCCCGGCATTCTGCGTCTGTTCGATATGCGCGCCCGAGGTCGGGCTGGCGCTGTTGGTGTCGAAGAAGTCGAAGTCGAACTGCGTGTTCTTGCGGTTCATGATGTAGCCGGCGAGGTTCAAGCGCGCCTTGTGATCCCAGAAATCCGCCTTCATGCCGACTTCATACGATTTGACCGCCTCCGGCCCGAACGCATTGAAGCTCTGCGAACGGTCGTTGGCCCCGCCGGCGCGGAAGCCGGTCGCGTATTTTGCGTAGAAGTGGACGTCCGGCGTCGCATCGAGCGAGATGTTGACCATCGGATCGAAGCGGCTGACGCTGTTGGAAAAGAGGAACGGCGTCGCCACGCTGTTGGCAACCGCGCTGATCGGATTGAGGTCGGACCGGTTGTTGACGACGTATAGCTGGCCGCGACGCTTGTCCTTGGTGTAGCGGCCCCCGGCCGTGATATGGACGATGTCGAGACCGGCTGGCGTATAGGTCACATTACCGAACATCGAATAGCTATGGTCATACGCGCCGCTCGCGCGCGTGATGAACTGACAGCTGTTGGCAAACTGCGGCACCGTCCCGGCGAGCGTATTGTTGCAGGACGCGGCATATTGCTGATAGCCCGAATTTGCCGAGGTGATCGGACCCGTGACCGAGGAATCGATCACCGGGCTGCGCACCGTGAGCGCGGTGCCGGTCGCGTTGAACTGATTGCTCAGCGGGGTTGCGGCATATTCGGTGGCGTGTTCGGTAAAGTAATAGGCGCCGACGACGTAATCGAACTGCGGAATGCTGCCGACCGCCTGGAATTCCTGGCTGAACTGATGCTGGCGCAGGAATGACAGGCTGTAACGGCTGATATTGGCGTTTGGCACGAAGGTGCTGCGCGCCGTGCCGCCCGAATTGTCCCACTGATCGGTCGAGACGCCGCGCCATGCGGTGATCGAGCGGAGCTCGATCCACGGTGCGAGCTTGTATTTCAGGTTCGACGTGAAGCCGTGCGTGATGTCGACGCTCGGCTGCTGCGGAACGCCGACATCGGAGACATATTGACGCTCGGGGTGAACCCCCTGGATCGGCGCCTTGGGTGCGATGCAGACCGATGCGAGTGTCCCGCCGCAGCGCGTTCCCGCGGTGCCGGCCGGCGTGCCCTGTTGATAGAGCACCGGGGTGGCATCGATCGTACCGGTGAGCGGATTGATATAGGTGCCGACCGCATAATTGTTCGGGTTATAGTTCAGCAACTGGCTGAACATCGGCGTGTTGTCGTCCTTCGCATAGTCGTAGGAAAAATCGGCGGTCAGGCCGCTGACCGGCTGCCAACGGGCCGCAGCGCGGCCGCCCTTGCGATCGTAATAGTTCCAGCCGGTCGAACCCGAGAGCGGGTTCTTCACGGTCGGGTCCTGATGTTGATACACACCGTCGAACTTGAGCGCGATGTCGTAGAAGGTCGGCAAATCGAGATGGAGTTCGGCGTTGCGACCGCCGAAATTGCCGAGACCGCCGACGAACCGCCCCCCGAACTCGCCGGTCGGTGCCTTGGTGACGAGTGAAAGCGCGCCGCCTTCGGTGTTGCGGCCGAACAGCGTGCCCTGCGGGCCCTTGAGCACTTCGATCCGCTGAATATCGAACAGCGCCGCGTTGAGGCCCTGCGTCTTACCGAGCGCGACGCCGTCGATATAGACGCCGACGCCACCGTCGCGCGCGGTCTGGTTCTGGTCATAGGGCACGATACCGCGAATGCCGATCGTCAGCGCCGACTGGCGCGCCTCGAAGGTCGCGACGCGGAGCGACGGGATGGTGCCATCGGCCAGATTGATCAGGCTGAGGACGTGGCGATCGGTCAAGGCCTGCGTGTCGAGCACGCTCATCGAGATCGGGGTTTTCTGCAGATTGGTCTCGCGCCGGGTGGCGGTGACTACGATGTCGGAGAGTCCCTGATCGGCGGGTGCGGTTGCCACTGGTGCTTCGAGTGCCGCAGGTGCTGCGTCAGGTGTCGGCGCAGGCGCGGTGTGCGCCATGGCCGACGTTGCGCCAAACGCAAACAGCGCGCTGCCAACCATCAACTGCAGGCGGATGGCCTTTTGAAACGTCATGTTCTTTCCCTTTAACGCTCGGTTGCTTCTGATCCGATGCAGCGGCGTTAGAGAAAAGATTGGACATTTATGTTGCATAAAATGCAACTATTTTGCAATATTGCTGACTATTTCGCGTAATGTTTACGTATCCTCAAGCTACAATATCGCCTCTCTTGTTAATTTTATAACAGTATTATTTTTAATAAACGCGGATTTTATAAGAATAGAATTATTAGTTCGTGAACTTTTATCCCTGCCCTCGACTTTTAAATGAACGAGCCGGGCATTTTATTGCCTTCGACCTCGCGTGGTTCAAGCCATACCGGCCGCGTGCGCGATCCCGCGTTCCAGCCCGCGCAGTTCGGCCAGCCCGCGCATCCGCCCCAACAGCGAGTAGCCGGGGTTCACCGTCCGCTGCAGATCGTCGAGCATCTGATGGCCGTGGTCGGGGCGCATCGGGATGCTGCGCTGCTCGCGGACCGACAGGCGATGCACCGCCGCGACGACTGCGGCCATGTCGGCATCGCCCTCGAGATGCGCCGCCTCGTGAAACGCGCCGTCCGGCTCGCGCTGGACCGAGCGCAGATGCAGAAAGCCGATGCGGTCGCCCAACCGATCGACCATACCGGGTAGATCATTGTCGGCGCGGACGCCGAACGACCCAGTGCACAGACACAGCCCGTTCGAGCGGTTCGGCACCCGCGCGAACAGATCGGCGACATCGGCCTCGGTGGAAACCACGCGAGGTAGCCCGAAGATCGGGAACGGCGGATCGTCGGGATGGACGACCAGGCGGATGCCGAGTTCATCCGCCAGCGGGCAAACCGCCTCCAGAAACGCGACATGATTGTCGCGCAACCGCTTGGCGTCGATGTCGGCATAGGTTTCCACCGCGCGCAGGAATTCGGCGGAGGTGAAGCCCTCCTCGCTGCCCGGCAGCCCCGCGATGATCGTCCGCTCCAGCGTGGCGCGCGCAGCATCGTCCATCGCGGCATAGCGCGCAGCGGCGGCGTCGAGCAGCGCGTCGTCATAATCGTCCGCCGCGTCCGGCCGCTTCAGGATGAACAAATCGTACGCCGCGACCACCACCGGCTCGAACCGCAGCGCGCGCGCGCCATCGGGCATTTCCCAGGCGAGATCGGTCCGCGTCCAATCGAGCAACGGCATAAAATTGTAGGTCACGGCATCGATCCCGCACGCCGCGAGATTGGTCAGGCTTTGCCGGTAGTCGTCGATCAACCGGTCCCAGTCGCGCGACCGGGTCTTGATCCCCTCCTCCACCGGCAGGCTTTCGACCACGCGCCAGTCGAGCCCGGCCACCTCGATCATCGCTTTCCGCGCGGCGATCGCGTCCCGCTCCCACACCGCGCCATTCGGCACCTCATGCAGCGCCGTCACGATGCCGCTCGCCCCCGCCTGGCGAATGTCGCGCAGCCGCACCGGGTCGTTCGGCCCGAACCAGCGCATCGTTTGAGTCATCAACACCGTAATCAGCCTTCCTGAATAGCCACTGGCGTGCGCGGGCGGGAGCGCAGCAGGCTCCACAACACGGCCGCCGCCAAAATATCGAGCACCGCCAGCGCGGCGAACAACGGGTCATAGCCAAAGGCATCCGCGCTCTGGCCGATCAGCAGCGTGAACAGCATCCCGCCGACCCACGCCGACGTCCCCGCCATGCCGCTCGCCGTTCCGACCGTCCGGCTGTCGAACATGTCGGCGCACAGCGTGATGAGCGCACCGCTCAGCATCTGATGTGCAAAGCCGCCCACGCAGAACAACAGGATCGCAATCCCCGGCGATCCGGCGAGGCCAATGCACGCCGGGCCGATCATGCACAGCGCGCCGACCGTCATCGTGACCTTGCGCGAGGCGACCAGCGGCACGCCGTGCTTCATCAGCCAGCTCGGCAACACGCCCGCCGCTAAGCTGCCGAAATCGGCGGCGAGGAACGGCATCCACGCCCACAAGGCGATGCTCTTCAGATCGAGCTGCCACACCGCGACGAGGTAGAGCGGGATGAAGAAGTTGAAGGTCTGCCACGCCGGCTCGGCCAGGAAGCGCGGGATCGCAATGCCCCAAAAGGCGCGGCTCTTGAGCAGATCACGCCGCGTCGTCGGCTTGGCGTCGACATCCTCGTCGCGCGCGGCGGTGATCGCAACGCGCTCCGCAGCGCTGAGCGCGGGGTGCTCGGCGGGGCTGCGATAGGCCCAGAACCACAGGAATGCCCACACGAGGCTAAGCCCGCCGGTGACGATGAACGCCGCCTGCCAATTCCACGCCAGGATGCAGAACGCCACCAGCGGCGGCGCGATCATATTGCCGACGCTCGTGCCCATCTGGAACACGCTGGTCGCCAGCGACCGCTCGCGCGGGGGAAACCATTCGGACACGGCCTTTGCGCCCGCCGGGATCGCCGCCGCCTCGGTCGCGCCGAGCAGCGCGCGGAACAGCGCGAGACTGGGCCAGCCGGTCGCCAGTGCGTGCGCCATATTGGCGAGCGCCCATCCGACCGCGAACAGGAAGAAGCCGAGCCGTGTGCCGAGCGCATCGAGCACGCCCCCCGCCACCGTCTGCATCACGGTGTAGCTGCCCTGAAACGCCAGCACGACCCAGGCGTAATCGGCGGTGCTCATGCCGAATTCGCTCTTCAACTGCGGCGCCGCCACCGACAGCGTCGATCGCGCGAGATAGTTGAGGATCGTGCCCAGCGTGACGAGCCCGATCAGCCGCCAGCGCAGCAGGATGCTGCGCCAGCCGCGTGGGCGTGCCGGGTCGGCAGGCGTCGCTAGGCTCATCGCGTGACTTCGATCGCCGAGACGATCGCATCGCCCTTGGACGGTTCGAACGACAGGTCGAGCTTGCCGCCGCGCACCGTGACGGTGGCGCTGCGCACCAGCGCCTTGGAGCTGCCTCCTGCGGTTGCGGCGATATCGAGCGCCTTCACGATCGCCTTGCCGTTTGCGCGAACATCGAACACGCGTGCGCCAGCGGCAAGCGACGGTTCGACGAAGGTCAGCGTCACGGCATAGCGCCCATCGGCGAGCGGAATGGCATAGCTGAAACGTCCTTCGCGATAGGTCGCGGCGACGGCCGAATCCTGCGTGCCCGCGATCACCGCCGGAACCGCCGGCTTGCCGTAATCGGCGGGCTTGACCAGCGTGCCGGGCTTGCCGCCGGTGAAGAAGCTGTCCGATCCGAAGCGCCGCGTCGCGGGCGCGGCGACGATCGCGCCGGCATCGATCCGCACGTTTGCGCTCGCATCGGGCGACAACGTCCAGGCAACGCGATCCTCGGCGCCGCCGCCGCGCGCGACGAGGGCGTTGCTTCCCTCCGCCAGGGCGACATCGCGCCACACGCAAATCCGCTCCGGACAATCACGCAGCACGCCGAGCGAGCGGCCGTTGAGCAGCAGATCGGTCGAGGCCGCATTGCTGTAAACGCGTACGTCGGTCACGCGGTACGCACGGTCGACATAGCGCCGTCCGGTGATGTGCACCGTCGGCGTCGCGCTCCAATTCGCCTGATAGAGATAATAGGCGTCCTTGCGGATGCTCCGGTCATAGGTGACCAGCCCCTTGGTATTGATGTCCTGCGCGTCGCCTTCGGTGCGGATCGTCGTCGCGAAATCGAACGAATTCCAGAGGAAGGTGCCCCACAGATACGGCCGCGCGTTGAGCGTCTTCAGCGCTTCCTCGTGGATGTAGCTTTGATATTCCTCGGGCTGGGTCAGCCCACGCGAATCGATCGGGCCGCCGAGCACGTTATCGCTATGGATCGTCGTCGCCCCGCCGGCGCCATATTCGGTCACCGACAAGGGCTGTTGCGGCCGCAGCGCATGAAGCGCGTCGAGATGCGGCCCGAGATCGCCCGGCACCCCGAAGTACCAACCGAAATAGCGGTTGGCCCCACCGAGATCCGCCGCGACTGCGGTGGTCGGGATCGCGGTGCCCTTGTCGAACAGGCGGCCTTCACAGCAGGTCGCGAGCGCGGTCGGGCGGCTCGGGTCGGCGGCGTGCGCCACCTCCTGCAAGGTGCGCAGCAGCGGCAGCGGGTCGGGCGACTTGCCGTCGGGATAACCGGTCAGGAACGCCGGGAAGGAATTGCCGAAATCGACTTCATTGGCGATCCCCCAGGTGATGACCGAGGGATGATTGCCGTTCTGCGCGATCAGTTCGCGCATCTGCTGACGCGCATTGTCGATCAGCGCCGCGCGCGGCTCGAGTTCGCCGCGCCGCGTCCAGGCGGAGACCAGCGGAATTTCGTCCCACACCAACAGGCCATAGCGGTCGGCGAGATCGTGGATCGTCTGGCCATGCTGATAATGCGTCAGGCGGATCGCGTTGACGCCTATCTCGCGCATGATCGCCACGTCGGCGGCGACATCGGACGCGTCGATCGCCCAGCCCTTGCCTTCGCGGTCCTGATGATAGCCGACGCCGCGCAGTTGAACGTGCTGGTCGTTGAGGAACAGGCCCTTGTCGGGATCGACGCGGATCGTGCGGATGCCGAACGGCTGGCGCACGCGGTCGATCACGCGGCCCCGCGAATCGAGCACATCGACCGACAGCGTGTAGAGATAGGGGTCGGCCACGCCCTGCCAGCGGTGCGGGTTCGCCACGTCGAGCGTGAGCGCGGCGTCCTGCGTGACGGAGGGTGCGAGTTTCAGCGCCGTTTGTGTCGATGCCGCGGTCCGGCCCTCGGCGTCGATCAGACTGACCGCGACCCGCGTCGCGCTGGCGCGACGACCGGCGTTGGTGATGCGCGTGCGCACGTCGATCCGCGCAGTGGTGGCACTGGCGCTGGCCGTCGTCGCAAGCACGCCCGAGCCGCCGAAATCGGCGAGATCGATATGCACCGGATCGACCGCGACCAGCCGCACCGGGCGATACAACCCGCCATGCACGAAGAAATCCCCGGTCAGCGGTAGGACATCGGCGGTGGTCGCATCCTTGCCCGACGGCGCGCTATTGTCGGTGCGCACGACGAGGAGATTTTCGCCGCTTTTCACCAGCGCCTCGGTCGCATCCACGCGGAAGCGCGAGAAGCCGCCGGCATGATCGCCGAGCTTCTTGCCGTTCAGCCAGACGCTGGCGATCCGGCTGGCCGCATCGAATTCGATCCAGATGCGCTTGCCGCTGAACGACGCGGGCACGGTGAACCGCTGGCGATACCAGCCAAGCCCCTGAGCCTTGTTGACGGTTTCGGCGCGATGGATGTGGCTTTGCGGATCGGGGCGGTAAAAGCCAACGCGATTCCAGGTGTGCGGGACGCTGACCGATTCCCAAGCGGAATCGTCGAATGTGCCTGCGGTCACATCGGCGGGCGCGTCGCCCTGATGAAAGCGCCAGCCGGTCGCCAGTGTCTGCACGGTTCGCCCGGCGGCGCTATCGGCGACAGCAGCGACGGAAGCGGCCGGAGCGGTCTGCGCATAGGCCGTGGTCACGAGGCTCGACATTAGCGTGCCTGCGACGATCAGCCGCCTGTAACGGTCCATCATCATGCTCTCTCTCCTGTTGTCCCGGTGGATATCATCGCCAGATCGGTCTTACCAGTCCAGAATTCGATCAATCCACTCTTGATGATGCGACGTTGACACTGCTGACCAATACGCATATTTGGCCTGACCAGACCGCACTCATGCGGCGATTCAACGGGTGAGGATCACATGCGCAAAGGTTTCTTCTGGCTCAGCGGCGTCGCGACGCTTGCACTGGCGCATCCGGCATTGGCACAGGAGGGCAGCATCGCCCCCGCCAACACCCCGTCCGCACCCACCACCGCCAATCCCCTCGCCCGCCCCGGTGATCAGCAGGGATCGACCACCGCCGTCGCCGACGACGGCACGCTCGAAGACATCGTCGTCACTGCGCAGAAGCGCGAACAGAATTTGCAGGACGTGCCGGTCGCCGTCACCGCGATCACCGCCGACACGCTGGTCAACCGCAACGTCGCGACGGTCAACGACCTGACCCGCCTGGCCCCCAGCCTGACCGTCACGACCGGTGCCGTGCCGACGAACAACTCGATCAACCTGCGCGGTATCGGTACGGTCGCTTTCTCGACCGCGATCGAGCCGTCGGTCGCCGTCATCGTCGACGACGTCGCGCTGCTCCAGCAAGCCCAGGCCTTCTCCGGGCTCAGCGACATTGCCCGCATCGAGGTGCTGCGTGGGCCGCAGGGAACGCTGTTCGGCAAGAACGCGTCGGCCGGTGCGCTCAACATCGTCTCGCAGGGGCCGAGCGCGCGCCTGACCGGCGCGGTGACGGGTACGGCGACGACCGACGACGAATATCGCGTCGATGCGGTGATTTCCGGCCCGCTGGCCGAAGGCGTTGGTTTCCGGATCAACGGTTTCTACGGTGATCGCGACGGCTTCATCAAGAATATCTATGACGGTCGGCGGCTCAATAACGACCGTAGCTACGGCCTGCGCGGTCGCTTCGCGCTGGCGCCGCTGCCGGGCGTGGCGATCGATCTGATCGCGGGCCATTCCGTGACCGAAAGCCGTGGCACGGCGCGCACGTTCCGTAACGTGCCAACAGGTGCGGCGATCTTCGGTACGCCGGTGGCCGCGTCGCTGGTCGGGATCACGCCCAGCGAGACCAATTTCTACACCGCCTTCAATGGCCCGCTATTCAACAAGAGCCTGCAGACCAACGGCAGCGGCCGGGTGACGGTCGATCTCGGCGCGGCGAACCTGATCTCGATCACCAGCTATCAGGACTGGCGCTTCAACTTCATCGAAGATTTCGACTATATCGTCGGCACCGTCGTCGGCCTGCCCAACGGCATCGTCGCGCAGAGCGGCTTCCACGCGCGGCAATTCGCGCAGGAATTGCGCCTCGCGTCGAAGGGCGGCGGGCCGCTCAGCTATGTCGCTGGCCTCTATTATTCGGACGGCAAGACCGACCGCAGCTTCGATCGCGGCCCGTCAGGCCCGGTTGTCGCGCGCTGGAACTCGACCAGCGGGACGAAGAGCTACGCGGCGTTTGCGCAGGCGTCTTATGATCTTGCCGCGACGACGCATGTCGATGCCGGGCTGCGCTTCAACCACGAAAAGATTTCGGGCCGTTTCCTCAATCTGGTGACCCCGGCAACGGCGCCCGCGAACAACGCCACCTGCCTCGTCGAATGCGTCGGCACGGCGAGCGACAGCGTCGTCACCGGCAAGATCGCACTGCGCCAGGATCTGGCCAAGCACGTCATGGCCTACGCCTCCTTCTCGACCGGCTATAAGGGCCAAGGCTACGATATTTCCACCGGCTTCACACCGACGCGCGCCGCCGTCCCGGTCCGCCCCGAAACATCGAATGCCTATGAAGTCGGTTTCAAGAGCCGCTTCTTCGGCAACCGCGTGCAGTTGAACGTCGCCGCCTTCTGGACCGACTTCAAGAATTTCCAGGCGCAGTCGGGTGTGCAATTGCCCGACCAGACGATCCAGTTGACGCTCAACAACGTCGGCAAGGTGCGTACCCGCGGCGTCGAGGTCGAGTGGCAGGCGCGCCCGACCGACGCCTTCTCGCTCGATGGCGCGGTCAGCTTCACCGATGCCATGATCCGCGAATATCCCAACGCGCAATGCTATACCGGGCAGACCGCGGCACAGGGGTGCCTACCGGTGACCGGATCGGCCACGCCGTTGCAGAACCTGGCCGGTCAGCGGCTCGCCAATGCGCCGCGCTGGAAGGCGAATCTGGGCGGCACCTATAACATCCTGATGCCGGATATGCCCTTCGACGCCTTCATCCGGAGCGACGTCAGCTATCAGAGCTCGGTCAAGTTCGACTTCAGCAACCCGGCGCTGGTGCAGAAGGCGTACGCGGTCGTGAACGCCAGCATCGGCCTCGATCAGAGGGATCGCGGCGGGTTGCAGGTGACGTTCTTCGTCAACAATCTGTTCAACAAGCGCTATGCCAGCGCGCTGGGCATTTCGTCGGGCGGGACCGCCGGTTTGGTCGCGCAGACCTTCTCGCGCAATGCACAGCGTTACGGTGGCGTGCGGGTGCGCTTCGGCTTCTGAGCCGGGCGCTTCGGCGCTGAGGACACTGCTATTCGAGGACGAGACCGTATGAAGACGTCCACTGCCTGTGCGCTGGTGCTGGCCTGCCTTGCTTCGGCGGCGACCGGCAAGGCTCCCGCCGTCGCCGAACCCCGGCCGGTTGCGACGGCCCAACGCGAGGCCGAGGCCGACCGCTGGGCCGCCGAAACCGAAGCGAAGATGACCGATGACGAGCGGTTTTCGCTGATCCACGGCTTCATGGCGCTGCGCATCCCCGGGCTGGGTGATCCCAAAATGGTCTGGCCCGAAGATGTCGTTCCCGGTGCGGGCTATGTGCGCGGCGTGAAGCGGCTCGGCGTCCCTTCGCTGCGCGAAACCGATGCGAGCCTTGGCGTCACCAATCCGTTCGGCGTGCGTCAGGGCGACACCGCCACTGCCCTGCCCGCTGGGCTGGCGCTCGGCGCGAGCTTCGATCCCGATCTGGCGCGGCGAGGCGGCAACATCGTCGCGCAGGAAGCGCGCGCACGCGGCTTCAACGTGCTGCTCGGCGGCGGCATCAATCTGGCGCGCGATCCGCGCAACGGACGCAATTTCGAATATATCTCCGAAGATCCGTTGCTCTCCGGGGTGATGGGCGGTGCGGCGATCCAAGGCGCGCAGGACGCCGGCGTGATCAGCACCGCCAAGCATTTCGCGCTCAATTCAAACGAGACCAATCGCCACACCTGGAACGCGACGATCGACGAGGGCGCCCTTCGCGAATCCGACCTGCTCGCGTTCCAGATCGCGATCGAGACGGGCAAGCCGGGATCGATCATGTGCGCCTACAATTTGGTCAACGGGGCCAAGGCGTGCGGCAACGACTTCCTGCTCAACCAAGTGCTCAAGCGCGACTGGGGCTATAAGGGCTGGGTGATGAGCGACTGGGGCGCAGTGTCCTCCACCGACTTCGCCGCCAAGGGCCTCGATCAGCAATCGGGCGATCAGCTCGACAAGCAAGTTTGGTTCGACCAACCGCTCAAGACCAAGCTGGCCGATGGCAGTTTCGATCGCGCGCGCCTGTCGGACATGGTGCGGCGCATCCTGCGCTCGATGAAGGCGGTCGGCGTCACCGACTGGCAGCAGCAGCCGAAAGTCGACATGGCCGCGCACGCCGCCACCGCGCTGGAAATCGCGCGGCGCGGCATCGTGCTGCTCAAGAATGACGGGGCGCTGCCGCTTGCCAGTACCGCGCGGACGATCGCCGTGATCGGCGAGAAAGCGCAGGTCGGCGTGCTGTCGGGCGGCGGATCGTCGCAGGGCCTGCCACCCAGGGGCTGGGCCGCGAGCGACCCGATCGGCGGCGTGGGGCAGATGGGCGCGTGGCGCGTCGCGCGCTGGTTCGCCGGCGCCCCGACCGACGCGATCGCCGCCGCAGCACCACAAGCCAAGGTGGTGTTCGAT
>JAIXZV010000319.1 GCA_027489365.1 Sphingomonadales bacterium | reverse complement strand
TATCGAGGGTGAGCCTTCGCTGCACCTGACCCATTCCCTCAACTGGCCTCGCGGATCGGACCTGCTGAAATGGGTCGCCGGGAATGCAATGGCGGACCTGGATTTCGACCGTGACATCCCGATCTATGGCTCGACGGCGGATATCGACGCCCATACCCGCGCGCTGCGCGCCCAGCTCCACCGCCTTGCCGACACCGTGGATGTGCCTGCATTCCTGGCGAGCTACATGCAGCAGCGCCGGGTGCAGCTGCCGTTCAACCTGGGGCTCTCGACGGCGCTCGCGCCGGATTGCTGGGTTCAGCCGCTACCCGCGCCGGATCTGCCGCTGCCGGCCGAGGGTGGCGCGACCATCCCGTTCAACGGCGGAACGGTGACGCTGGACTCCAACGAGCGCGCGGTGCTGGCAGCGCTTTTGATCCATGGGTCAAAGCAGATAGCAGCGTTGCCCGCTCTTGCCGGCCTGGAACCGCAAGAGGCACGCGACGCGGTGGCGCGCCTTGCCCGCCGGTCGCTCGTCGTACTGACCGAGGGCGATCCGGCCTAGTTCCCGCCCGCCGCACGCCGGGTGAACAGGCCGGTGGAGAGGCCGCGCACAAGCTTAAGATAGTGCCGCTGCACCGAGCCCCAGTCTGCAGGGTCCGCCGCCGCCAGCGTGTCGGCAAGCGTTTTCAGCCCCGCAACATCGATCAGATCGGTACAGGCCCCAATGCGCGCCTGATGGGCCAGTTCGGCCTGAAGTGCAGGCTGGGCCTTGAGCAGGATCTGCTTCCAGTCTGCCGTCTGGGTGCCACGTGCAGCATTGTCCAGGATTTCAGGCGGTATCCGCGTGGCGAAGGCGCGGCGGAAAACGTCCTTGGTCCGCCCGTTTCGCAGGTAGCGATCCTCCGAGAGCGACAGGCAGTATTCAAGCACGCGCCGGTCCGACGTTGGATCGCGCCGGTCCACCCCGTAGCCGGCATTGGCGGCGGCATTCAACGGGCCCGGATCACGCGATCGCATCAGCAGATCGTGCCATTCCTGCCAGCGCCGCACGCGATGCAGCGGGGTGAACGCGCCGGCATTGCGCGCGAACAGCGCCTGCGCCGCGACATTGTCCCATTGCACCGGGATCAGCGGCGATGGCGCCGTCACGCGCGCGCCGCGCCGTTGCCATCGCGACAGCAGCCCGGTCGGGAGGAGCGGCCGTATCGCTGAGCGGAACGCAGCCACATGGTCGCCATGCACCCCCGCGCCCACCAGAACGCCCGCATCGCGCCACAGAGACAACAGTCGCAGGCGCGCGGCATGGCGGGTGAGAACGTGCTCGCCGGTATATGTCAGCCCCAAATTGCCGCTCAGTCCCGTCAGCACGACCGGCGCGCCGTCCCGTGCCGCCCGCGTGTAGATTTCATGCGCCCACGCCGTGCTGAGCGGGTTCATCACTGGTTGATCGGCAAGCATGACCATGCGTTCGATCACGGCCAGAAGGTCGGCATCAAAAGCATGAACGATGTGGTGATCGATATTGGCATGGTGGCCCGCCATCAACGCGGCGAGCGGACCTTCGTCCGTCATCAAATCGGAACGATAGGAGGCTTGCGCGCCCGCCCGCGGCACATTGGTATAGGCTTGGAGCCGACGGTTTTCGATCGCCAGCAGCGGTGCAGCGCAGCTGGCGATCGCGGCGCTGTCGAGGCCACCGCTCAGCATCAGCGCGGTCTCGGCAGTGCCGCGCAGTTGGGCCTTTACGGCGTTGTTCAACACTTCGCGCAGACCGTCCGCATCGGCGTCTCCCCGAACCCTACGCCGTGGCACTGCGAGCGGATTCCAATAGCGGCGCGTCCGAATTGCTCCTTGTGCGCCCACGATCGCGACATGGCCGGGATCAACCCGCTCAATGTGTTGATAAAAGCTCCGCCCCGCCTCGAGCGGCAGCAGCATCTGCCAGGTCAACAGCCGCGCCGCGTCCGGCCCGGTGGGCACGTCGGGGAGTGCGAGAAGCCCCTTGGGCATCGACGCGAAGGCGAACCAGCCTTGCCCCACATGGTAATGGAGCGGCCGACTGCCAACGGGATCGCGCGCCAGCATCAGCGTTTGGGCGTCCGCGTCCCAGGCGGCAAAGGCGAAATCACCGCACAGCCGATCGAGCGCGTCTTCACCCCAGCGTTCAAGCGCCGCCAGGATGAAGGCGGCGTCGCACAGTGTCGCCTGCTCGCCCGGGTCGATGCCGAGCACCCGACCAAGGTCCTCGCGATTGTCGATCCGGCAGTCGGCGACCAGATGCAGGCGTCCGCCTTTGCCCACCAGGGGCTGTCGATCGAACCGGTCTTCGGGCACGAAACGCATCAGCCGGTGCGCGATCGCGATCGTGCCGCCATCCCAGAGCGCATCGCGGTGGGGGCCGTACAGCGCGAGTGCGCGGCTCACCCGAGCGCAATCGGCCTTCGCGCCCGGCCTGCCATCAGGATACCACACCCCCGCAATGGCGCTCATGCCGACCGCTCCATGGCCCGCTCGATACAGTCTGCCAGTTCGCCCAGCCGCGACAGGTCGCGCGGGCGGCGTAGCGCAAAAACCGGTACGCGCGCGGCCAGTGCCGTCGCCCAGCCGAACATTACCGGACCGCCGCCCATAAAGCTCGCCAGCCGCAGCCGGTAGATATGGCGGTGCAGCGCATGAGCGGCTGGCCCGGCGCTCAGGCGTTCTGCGACCGGCCGGTCCACGGGATCGGCCAAAAGGACGAACACCGCGGCAAGCGGGCTTGGCGTCGTGTCGAACCGATCCCGTGCGGTCGGGATCGTAAACTTGTCTTCATGCGCTCCAACGCGCGCCTGCTCCTCGATTGGATGGCCAAACCGGCGGGCCGCCTCCACCCAGAGCCGCAGGTCAGGTACGCCGGGAAACAGCGTGGCGGTCGCCGGATCGATGATTGCCTGATCCTCTGCCAACAGCTTGTAGCCACGCTCGAGCAGCATACGGGCGGTCGTACTCTTTCCCGCCCCGCTGTCCCCGGCAATGGCGATTGCTCGACCGGCACTGCTCACGGCGCAGGCATGAAGTGGCGGGAAACCGCGCTGATGCAGAATCAGGCCCAATCCCGGCCCGACCAGCCAGCTTTGTACGAGGCGCGGTTCCAGCCCATCCGGCACCTCGATCCGCAGGATCCGGCCATTGTCGAATCCCAGCCGAATACCCTCCGGCGAGCGCAGGGTTGCGGTACCGTCGGCATACATCTGGAAATGCGGCTTGGCCCGCACCAGGGCGGCGGCAGGTGCCGGCAAGGGACCGAATTCGACCTCAACATCGACCGGGCGGTCCCCTGCACAGGCGGGCATCAGCGGTAACGGAACCGTCGATCGGAAAACCAGACCGCCATAAGCGTAATGACCCGCGCCGGTCATACCGCCACTCCCGCCTGACGCAGGGCTTCCAAGCGTTGATACGGTGCGCTGACCAGGGTGCGCGCGAGCTCCACCACTTCGGCAGTCACGGCCGCGCGCTTGCGTGCGCCGTCCGGCTCGAACGGTCGCCGACCGGTCGGATCCTTGGCGTCGATGCCGACTGTCTGCGCCAGCGCTTTCGCTTCTGTCGCTGTTGGCACCAATTCCAGCCAGGGCAGAATCGTGTCGGTCAATGCGCTTGGCAAGCGCGCATAGGACATCAGCAGCCACTCACCTGTCGGCCCGCACCGGGCCACGCTGTCCGACACAGCGGTGAGAATACCGCCGACCACCTGTGCCGCGAACTTCAAGGGCCTGTCCGTCTCGATGACGGAAGTGCGCATGGGTGCTGGGGCAAGAAAGAGCCGCGCCGCGATCTGCTGCTCGCCGCGCCCCATCCAGCCCGCAGGCGAGTCTTGCAGCGACACCAGGATTTCCTCAGGCCGACGATAGAGGAACAGTTTTGGTACATGCGGAAACACTGTGTCAAGC
>JAIXZV010000042.1 GCA_027489365.1 Sphingomonadales bacterium | reverse complement strand
CGCGCGCATTGCACCGCGAGCAGCGCGATCAGCAGCAGCTCGACACCGGTATAGACTTTCGTGACGGGCACGCGTCGCAAGAAGGCTCGCGCCCGCGCATCCAAAACCAACCGCATCCGGCAACAATCCCCGATCATGACCCTGCTAGGCGGCGAGTGTTACAGTCCCGCGTCATTCGTGTGAAGCCGCGCGTCATATCGACTTCCCCCAGCCAAGCGACTGGAAAAGCCGCAATCGCTTTGGCAAGAAGACGGGCATGACAGACGCGCCCAATCTCGGTTCGGGCCACCCCTCGGAGGCGGTGGTCGCCCATATTCTTGCCCAGCCCGGCGTGCAGCGCGTGCCCTCGCCGAAACTGACGCTGTTCATCCGGCGCCATTTCCTCGATGCCGAGATGTGTGCAGCGGTCTGCGACGCGGTGGACGCGACCAGGCGTCCCTCGACCGTTTCGGATTTCAACGGCGATCCGACCTATCGCACCAGCGAGACCGGCGATCTGCCGCCCGACGATCCGCTGACGATCGCGCTCAACGCCAAGATTTCCGCCTTTACCGGGCTCGACCCGGTGCATGGCGAACCGATCCAGGGGCAGCGTTATGCCGTGGGGCAGGAATTCAAGCAGCACACCGATTATTTCGAGCCGAACGGGCAGGATTTCGAGAAATATTGCGGCTTTGCGGGCAATCGCACGTGGACCGTGATGATCTACCTGAACGAACCGGCGGCGGGTGGTTCGACGCGCTTCATGGCGATCGACAAGATCGTCAAACCCGAGACGGGGAAACTGCTCGCGTGGAACAACCGCCGCCCCGACGGCACCCTTAATCCCGCGACGATGCACCACGGCATGAAAGTCCGCGCCGGGACCAAATATGTTGTAACGAAATGGTTTCGGGAGCGGCCCTGGGGCTGGGCCAGCTAGCCCCGCCAGACCTGCCGACCGACATAATTCTGTCATTCAAGTGATACGTTTGTGTCACGAAAATACACTTAGCGCGTCACATCCCTTTCCTAGAGCGACCCTCGATGAGGATGCGAGGGGGCGAGCCGACTCGTGACTGCATCGTCTGATGAATGCCGCCAGCCAGGCGGTTCAGCGAGCTGGAGACAGGGAACATGACCAATTCGAATTTGCGTCGCATGTTGATTGCGACCGTGTCGATCGCCGCGCTTGGCGGCTGCGGCGCGAACGACATCGCCTCGCCCGGCACCGGCGGCAATATCAGCATCATCAACAACCCGGCGCCGACCCCGGCCCCCTCGCCCACGCCAACCCCGACGACGACGCTCGTCACCCCGGCCACCGGCTGCCCGACGATCGCCGACGCGCAAGGGTTGAGCGACCGCGGCACCATCACCGGCCCGACCGGCACCTACCGCGTCTGCGCGCTGCCGTCGCGGATCGTGTCGAGCACCAACCTCACCCGCATCCCCGGCCTGTTGTATTTCCTGCCCGGCCGTGTCGATGTCGGCTATGATAACGGTCCGACGCCGCTCAGCTCGACCAACACCCGCGTCGTGACGCAGCCCGATGGCACCAGCCGGACGCTCACCGCCGATTCGAACGTCACGCTGACGATCCAGCCCGGCGTGGTGATCTATGCCGCTTCGGGTGCGACCTGGCTCAACGTCAACCGCGGCAACACGATCAACGCCGTCGGCACCGCGACCGCCCCGATCATCTTCACCAGCCGCGACAACGTGCTCGGGCTGAACACCGACACTTCGTCGGGCCAATGGGGCGGCGTCGTGCTGTCGGGCCGTGCGCAGATCACCGATTGCGCGGTTCCGGGATCGCCCGCACTCGCCAATGGCAGCTCGCCCAACGCCGGCACCACGTCCTGCGAACGCCAGACCGAAGGCGCGGTTGATCCGGCACTCTACGGCGGCACCAACAACCTCGATAACAGCGGTCGCCTGAGCTATGTGCAGATCCGCTACTCGGGCTTCGTCCTGTCGGCGGCGTCCGAACTGCAGTCGCTCACCACGCAGGGCGTCGGCGAAGGCACGGTCATCGACCACATCCAGTCGTTCAACAGCTCGGACGATGGCGCAGAGTTCTTCGGCGGCCACGTCGGCATGAAGTATTACGTGTCGATCGCGTCCGAAGACGACAATCTCGACACCGACGTGGGTACGAAGGCGAACTTCCAATACGTCCTCGTCGTCCAGCGTGCGGGCAGCCTGGCACAGGGTGCCGACGCGATGATCGAAGCCGACACCGACAACAATTCGGTCAACGACAACCCGCGCCAGAACACCACGGTGTCGAACGCGACCTTCATCGACCGCACCGGCCCGGGCAACGCCGATCAGGCAGCGATCCTGCTGCGCGGCGCAACCGACTACACGCTGGTCAACTCGGTCATGACGACCAATCCGTTGCACTCGTGCCTGCGCATCAGCGACTCGCGCACCGCTGCCGCAACGGTAACTGTGGCGAACGACGACAACGGCGCCCCCGTGTTCCGTTCGGTGGTCATGCAGTGCCTGGCTTCACGTCCGTTCATCGGCTCGCCGCTTACCGGCCAGACGCTGACCGACGCCGACGTCGCCGCCTTGTTCAATGGCGGTGCCAATAACAATGCGACGACCTACACCCCGACGTTGACGAACCTGTTCATCAACGGCGCGAACGAAACTGCTGTGACCCCGTTCGATCAGACCACGCTGAACGGTCGCGTGTTCAACGGCATCACCGTCACCCCGGCCGGCTTCTTCGAGAAGACGACCTACATCGGTGCAGTCAAGGATGCGGCCGACACGTGGTACCAAGGCTGGACCTGCAACAGCACGACCGCCCCGCTCGGCACCAGCCTGACGGGCAATTGCACCACGCTGCCGACGATCTGATCTCGACTGCGTGACATGGGGCGGAGGGTCGCGCGCGCGACGCTCCGCCCCTTTTCGGACTATATGAGGGGGTTGACCATGTCGAAGCCAGTGAGCTTTGCGAGCCTGTTGCTGTTTTCATCCGCGCTGATCGCGCCGTCGGTCGCGCGGGCGCAGGCTTCGCCGAGCGCACCGACGTCGGCTGCGCCAGCCCCCTCCTCGCCTGCGGACACGGCCGATCAGACGGCCGCACCCGGCACGCCAGCGGCGCAAACGCCCGAACCCGCTGCGCCCGAGATTTCGGTTCCCGGCGGCAACACCGACATCGTCGTCGTCGGAACGCGCAATCGCAACGTCGCGCGCTCCGCCCCGCAAGTCGTGTCGGTGCTGTCGAGCGCCGACATCGCGCGCACCGGCGAAGGCGATATCGCCGGGTCGCTGTCGCGGGTGACTGGCCTCAGCGTGGTCGGCAACGGCTTCGTCTATGTTCGCGGCCTTGGCGACCGCTACTCGCTCGCCTTGCTCAACGGCTCGCCGCTGCCGAGCCCCGAGCCGCTCAAGCGCGTCGTGCCGCTCGACATTTTTCCGACCAGCGTGATCGCGTCCTCGCTCGTCCAGAAGACCTATTCGGCCAATTTTCCGGGTGAGTTCGGCGGCGGCGTCATCAATTTGACCACCAAGACGGTCCCCAAAAAGCCGTTCCTGTCGATTGGTGCGGGGATCGGGCTCGACACCGTCACCACGGGCCAGCTCGGCTATACCTATTTCGGCAGCTCCAGCGACTGGACCGGGTTCGACAATGGCCAGCGCAACACCGCACCTTTGCTCGCTGCCTTCCTGAAAAGCGGCAGGCAGATCGCCGAACTTTCGAATACTGAGAATACCGCGATCGCGGCCCAACTCATCAACGGTCGCAACGCCGTCATTCAGCGCAACAAGGCGTTGCCGCCGAACTGGAGCGCCAACATCACCGGCGGCAAATCGTTCGATCTGGGCGGTACGACCTTGGGCGTGATCGCCACCGCAGGATATAGCAACAAGTGGCGCACCCGCGACACGACGCAGCAGACCGCAAACTCGACCGATCTGTCGCAGCTCGACCGCAACTTCGAACGCGTCATCACCGATAACCGCCTCGTCGTGAACGGGATGCTCGGGCTCAGCCTCGAATTCGGGCAGAACAAGATCCGCGAGACGACGCTCTACATTCGCGACACGCTCAAGCAGACGCGGTTGGGGGTCGGTACGACGGTCCGGAACTTCGGGTCCAATATCATCGTGCAGGAGCAGGACACCGCCTGGTTCGAACGCCAGCTGATCGACACGCAATTGGTCGGCGAGTTCAAGCTCACGCCCGAGCTTTCGCTTGATGTGCGTGGCACCTACGCCAACACGCAACGCGAGTCGCCAAATGAGATCGGCGTCACCTATGCGCGTGATGCGAACTTCGCCTGTGACAACACCAGTCTTAACGGATGCTACGCCAACTCGCTCGGCGTCGGCGCGCGTCCAAATGGCGCGACGATCGGCTTTTCGAACCTAAACGAAGACCTGTTCGCGGGCGGCATCGATCTCGGGTACAAGATCATCCCCGAGGTCACCGCAACGATCGGCTATGCGTATACCGACACGAAGCGTCGTACCGAAGTGCGCGAATTCGCCTTCCGTCAAAATGGTCAGCTGCCGCAGGCGGTGACGTTGCTGCGTCCCGATCTGCTGCTCGGCTCGGCGGTCGTGACGGCGTTTCCGGGCAAGGACTTCTTCATTCGGATCGAAGACAATCTCGGCGGCAACCCGACCTTCGACGCGAAGCTGCGCATTCACGGCGCTTATGGTCAGGTGCAGGCGCAGATTACGCCGAAGCTCAGCGCCACGCTTGGCGTGCGCTACGAAACGGCCAAGCAAACCGTCGCTCCCGTGACGGTCTATACCACGGCCACGATCCTGCCGCCCGCGACCAACCTCAACCGCAATTACTGGCTTCCGGCCGCAACGCTGACCTATCAACTCGCACCCGACATGCAGGTGCGCGTCAGCGGATCGAAGACGATCGCGCGCCCGCAGTTCCGCGAACTCGTGTTCCAGACCTATTTCGATCCCGAGCAGAACACCGCGGTGCAGGGCAACCCGCTGCTGGTCGACAGCCAATTGTACAATGCCGAAGCGCGCTACGAATGGTATTTCGCGCGCGACCAGCGGATTTCGCTCTCGGGCTTCTACAAGCGGATCGACAAGCCGATCGAAGTCTATGCCGACGATAACGGCAACACGCTGACCAACCGTTTCGCCAACGCGCCGAAGGCCGATCTCTACGGCGCCGAGCTCGAGACGCAGAAATATTTTCCGATGAACTGGCTGTCGGACGGGGACTTCTTCACCAAGCGGCGCTTGCTGGCGATCGCCAATTACACCTTTACCAAATCGAAAATCCTGGTCGGGCCGAACGATCCGATCAACGCCTATCCGCTGTCGCTGACCAACGCGAACCAGTTGTTCCGCAACGGCACGCCGCTGACCGGCCAGTCGGATCATTTGATCAACCTGCAGGTCGGTCTGGAAGAAAAGGATCACCTGTCGCAGCAGACGTTCCTGCTGTCCTATGCCAGCAAACGCGTGACGCGGCGTGGGCCGTCGGGCCAGCCCGATATCTATGAAGAACCGGGCATCCACCTCGACTTCGTCGCGCGCCAGGGCGTCAAAATCGCGGGCGTGGACACCGAGATGAAGTTCGAAGTGCGCAACATCACCGGCACGAAGTATCAGGAATATCAGCAGAACGGTAACAACCGCGTCTATTACAACCGCAACAACGCGGGCACGATCTTCAACTTCGGCCTGAGCGTGAACTTCTGATCCAAGCCGTCACCGTCCCGCCACCCGGCGGGACGAAGGCCACCAACGAAAAGGCCCGCCGTTCCAATCCGGAGCGGCGGGCCTTTTCGTTGGCGATGGTGGGCGCGGCAGGGATTGAACCTGCGACCCCACCCGTGTGAAGGGTGTGCTCTACCACTGAGCTACGCGCCCGCTGTCGGGCTTTGCGGCCGGACGAACGGTCGAGACGGGCTTGCGCACCGTCCGATGCGCACGCCCTTAAAGCGAGGAACCGGGGCTTGTCCAGCCCAAGGGTGCCGACAAAACCGCTTATCGACGCTGCAAGCGCACCAGCGCTTCATCGAGCGCCGACAGGAAGCGCGAGCGGTCGGTCTTGGCGAAGGGTGGCGGGCCGCCGATCGCATCACCGCCGGCGCGCAGATCGGCCATGATCGCGCGCACCGCGATGGCATTGCCGATCGAGGCGGCGGTGAAGGGCTTGCCGTTCGGCGCGATCACCGCGGCCCCGGCCTTCAGACAGCGATCGGCGAGCAGGATATCGCCGGTCACCACGACGCTCGCCGCATCGGCGCGTTCGGCGATCCAGTCGTCGGCTTCGTCGAACCCCGCGCCCACCACGATTCGCGACAGCAGCGGGTGGATCGGAATGCGGATCGGGCTGTTGCTGACGATCGTCACGGCGACTT
>JAIXZV010000352.1 GCA_027489365.1 Sphingomonadales bacterium | reverse complement strand
CCAGCACCGCGATCTCGCCGCCGCACGGCAAGCCGACTTCCCAGGCCGCCGCGTCGGCCACGCCGTAATTCTTGAGCTGAAACGGCGCACCGGCGATCACCTCGGCGGCGGTGGCGAGGATGTCGCTTTCGACGCACCCGCCCGACACCGATCCCTCGAACCGGCCATCGGCGTGCACAAGCATATGGCTCCCACGCGGGCGGGGGGCCGATCCCCAGGTGGACACGACGGTGGCGAGCGCAAGCGGCTCGCCCTTCCAGGTGCGCGCGGCGGTCAGGACGGAATCGTTGTCGGGCATTTTGTCTCCTTAGTCCTCCCCGGCACGGGGAGGGGGACCGTGAGCATTCAGCGAATGGTGGAGGGGGCGTGCCCCAAACGTTTCGCTTGTGGAGAGCCCCCTCCACCATCCGGCTGAAGAAGCCGGATGGTCCCCCTCCCCGTTCCGGGGAGGATTTAAACCTCCGGCAACCCCGCCAACACCTTGTCGAGCGTCAGCGGGAAATCCCGCGCGCGCACGCCGCAGGCATTGTAGATCGCATTGGTCACCGCCGCCCCCGCACCCGAGATCGACAATTCGCCCAGGCCCTTCACCCCAATCGGATTGGCGTGATAGTCGATCTGCTCGACGAACAGCACGTCTAGCGGCGGCACGTCGGCGTGGCTCGGGATATGGTATTCGCCGAGATCGTGATTGACGAACTGGCCGTAACGCTGATCGAGCACGGCATCCTCCATCAGCGCATAGCCGATGCCCCAGATCATCCCGCCGATCGCTTGGCTGCGCGCGAGCTTGGCGTTGAGGATGCGCCCCGCCTCGAACACGCCGAGCATCCGCCGCACGCGGACTTCGCCAGTCACGCTATTCACCGCGACCTCGGCGAATTGCGCGCCGTGCGCGGCCTGGCTGAAGGTCCTGGCGTTCGACCCTTGCGAAATCTTGCCCTTGCCGACGAGCGCCTCCGCGCCGACCAGCTCGCCGAGCGGCACGCGGCGGTTGCCGGCAACCGCATGGCCGTCCTTGAGCGTCATATCCTCGGCCGTGGTTTCCATCCGCTCGGCCAGCACCGCGACGAGATCCTCGCACGCAAGCGCCACCGACGAGCCCGCACTCGCGGCTCCGAACGATCCGCCCGAGCCGGCACCCGGCGGCAAATCGGTATCGCCGAGCACCACGTCGATCGCCTCCATCGGCAGACCCAGCGCCTCGCCCGCGATCTGCGCGAGGATCGTGTAGGTGCCGGTGCCGATGTCGGTCATGTCGGTTTCGACCAGCGCGCGGCCATCGGGCTTGAGCGTCACGCGCGCTTCCGAATCGACCAGCAGATTGATCCGCACCGCAGCGGCGACGCCCATGCCGATCAGCCACTCACCCTCGCGCCGCTGCGCCGGGACCGGCGCGCGCTTGGCCCAACCGAACGCTTCCGCGCCCTGATCGAGGCATTCGACCAACGCGCGCGTCGAGAAGGGCGCGCCGGTCAGCGGATCGACCGCAGGCTCGTTCAACTTGCGAAAATCGATCGGATCGCGGCCCAGCGCCTCGGCCATTTCATCGATCGCGGTTTCGAGCGCGAGCGTGCCGACCGCCTCGCCCGGCGCGCGCACCGCACCCGCCATCACCATGTCGAGCGTCACGACCTTGTGGCTGAAATGCCGGACCGGTGCCTCGTACAAGGCAAGCGACCCCAACGCAACCGGCTCCATGAAGCCGCCATCGGGGCATTGGCTCACCACACTATCATGCGCGAGCGCGGTCAATTTGCCGTCCTTGTCAGCGGCGAGGCGGATGCGCTGGGTGGTATCGGTGCGGCGGTAGACGTTGTGGAACAGTTGCGCGCGCGCCATCGCGATCTTGACCGGGCGGCCGATCTTCTGCGCGGCGATTGCGGCGAGCACCGCCTCCGGCCCGAGCATCTTCGACCCGAACCCGCCGCCGATATAGGGCGACAGGATACGGACTTTGTCCGCCGGGATGCCAAGCGATTTGGCCAGCACCTGCTTGGCGACCGACAGGATCTGCAAGCTGGAGTGCAGCGTCAGGTGATCGCCGTCCCACACCGCGATCGAGGCGTGCGGTTCCATCGCGGCATGGACTTGGTTTGGGGTGGTATAGACCTGGTCCATCGTCACCCCGCCCGATGCGCTCGCCGCCGCCATCGCCGCGTCGATATCGCCCTTCGCGATGTCCTGCAGGCGTGAGTCCTTGGGTGGCGGGCTGGCGTGCGCGATGTTCGCCATCGTGTCGAAGGCGCCCTGCTCGATATCGACATGCACCACGACCGCCTTGGTGGCGTCGCGTGCCGCTTCGAAGCTGTCGGCGATCGCGACGCCGACGACTTGATCCCAATGATCGATCGCGTCGTTTCCGGCATGGGCAGGGCCAAACGCGGCGGCCTGGCGCGGGATACGCGGATCGTCGAGGATGATGTCGATCACGCCGGGCAGCGCGCGGGCCGCGGCGGCCTCGAAGCCCTTCACCTTGCCCTTCGCAGCAGGCGCGGTGATCAGATAGCCGTACGCGACATCGCCTTCGACGCGGTGTTCATAGCCGTAGCGCGCCGCGCCGCTGACCTTCAGCGCGCCTTCGCTGCGGTCCAGCCCGGCTCCGAGCACGCCCTGTACCCCACGGTCCATCGCGAGGCCGGGGTGATCGGCGTCCATCTTGTAATCGGCCATATCTGCTTTCCGCCCCCGCTGACCTGCCCGCTCAAACTGCGGGCAAGCCGTCCAAGATCTTGTCCAGCGTAAGTGGGTAGTCGCGCACCCGCACGCCAGTCGCATTGTACACCGCGTTCGCAATCGCCGCGCCCGCACCCGCAATGCCGAGTTCGCCAATGCCCTTGGCGTGGATCGGGTTGGCGTGAACGTCGCGCTCCTGCAGGAACACGACCTCCTGCTGCGGCACGTCGGCATTCACCGGCACGTGATATTCGCCGAGATCGCGATTGACGAGCTTGCCGTTGCGCGGATCGTGGATCAGATCCTCGGTCAGCGCCGCGCCGATCCCGAAGGTCATCCCGCCGAGACATTGCGAGCGCGCGGTCTTTTCATTGAGGATGCGCCCCGCCGCGAACACACCGAGCATCCGCCGCACGCGGACTTCACCCGTCACCACATTCACGCCGACTTCGGCAAAATGCGCGCCGTAACTCGCTTGCTTGGTCGCCTTTTCCTGTTTGCCGGGCGCAATCGTGCCGGTCGCGACGAGGCCGTCGATGCCAGCCAGTTCGCCGATCGACACCTTGCGATTGTCGGCGATCGCCTCGCCATCCTTGAGCGTCAGCGCCTCGGGATCGACCTGCATCGCCTTGGCGAGTTTCTCGCGGATCGCCTCGCACGCGAGATAGACCGACGACCCGCTCGACCCCGCGCCCCACGATCCACCCGAACCGGCGGCCGGCGGGAAATCGGTATCGCCGAGTTTCACGCTCACGCGATTGATCGGAAGGCCGAGCATCTCGCCCGCAATCTGGGCGAGAATGGTATAGGAGCCGGTGCCGATGTCGGTCATCGCGGTCTCGACGATCGCCTGCCCGCCGCGTGTCAGCGTCACGCGGGCCGAGGATTCCATCAGCATGTTGCCGCGTACCGCTGCCGCGACGCCGAGGCCGATCAGCCATTCGCCGTCGCGCGTCGTTCCGGCCTTGCCGCGCTTGTCCCAGCCGAACTTTGCGGCACCCTCGTCCAAGCAGCGGAGGAGCTGGCGCGTCGAGAACGGCGCTTGCGTGTCCGGGTCGCTCTCGGGTTCGTTGATGCGGCGCAGTTCGATCGGATCGATCCCCGCCGCCTCGGCCAGTTCGTCGATCGCGCATTCGAGCGCGAGCATCCCCGATGCCTCGCCCGGCGCGCGCATCGATCCCGACAGCAGCCAGTCGAGCCGCACGATGTCATGGTCGATCTGACGGTTTGGCGCGGCGTACGCGAAATGCGTGCCGATCCCGCACGGCTCGAAGAAACCTTCGTCGGGGAGATTGCTGGTCAGCGTTTCATGGCCGAGCGCGTTGAGCTTGCCGTTCGCATCGGCGCCCAGCCGCATCCGCTGTTCGGTGTTCGATCGACGGACGGTCGCGTCGAACACCTGTTGGCGTGCCATGACGGCTTTGACCGGTCGCCCGAGGTTGCGGGCGGCAATCGCCGCCGCCACCGATTCCGGCGCAATGCCGAGCTTCGACCCGAACCCGCCGCCGATATAGGGTGCGACGATCCGCACCTTCTTGGCGCTGACGCCGAGCGCCTTGGCGAGCTGCTGCGCGTCCGAGGTCGGCATCTGATACGATCCGTAGAGCGTCAGCGCGCCATGCTCGTCCCACAGCGCGATCGACGCGTGCGGCTCCATCGCCGCGCTGTTCTGGCTCGGCGTGGTGTAGGTGACGTCGATCGAAACCGCCGCTTCGGCCATTGCGGCGTCGATATCGCCTTCCGCGAAATGCGGCGGGACCTGATCGGACGCAGCTGGCTTTTCGGCCTCGCCTTTCAGCGCCTCGAAATCGAACCGGCCTTCCGCCTCGGCATACTCGATGGTGAGCTGCTGGGCTGCGTCACGCGCCGCTTCGAAACTCTCGGCGAGCACGATCGCGACGATCTCGCCGAAATAGTGCACATCCTCGACGCCCTGCGTCGGTGCCGCCGTTTCGCCGCCTTGTTGCGGGTTGCGTGCGAAGGTCTCGAAATCGGTGACCACGTCGATCACGCCGGGCAGACCGCGCACGCCACCAGCGTCGACCGATACGATCTTGCCGCGCGCGACCTTGCTGCCGACGAGCACGCCATACGCGACGTTGTCGATCGGATGTTCGGCAGCATAGGTCGCCGCACCGGAGACCTTGAGTGGCCCCTCGACGCGGTCAAGGCCCTTGCCGATGATCCCTTGCGCGCCCGTGTCGAGCCAGCTCGACGGCGTCGGCTTGTCCATCGTCAGCGTGTTGGTGCTGCTCATGTCGAAGCTCCGGTCAGTTCGCGCAAGCACGCGATCAGCACGCGCCGGGCGAGCGGAATTTTGAAGTCGTTCGAGCCGTACCCCTTGGCATCGGCTAGCAAGGCATCGGCGGCGGCGGCGAACACCGCGTCGGACGGAGCTTGGCCGACCAAAGCCGTCTCGACTGCCGCATCACGCCACGGCATCGGCCCGAGGCCACCGAACGCCAGCGCGGCGGACGCGATCTTGCCGCCCTCGACCGAGACAATTCCTGCAACCGACACCAAGGCAAACGCATAGGAAGCGCGGTCGCGAACCTTGCGGTACAGTTGCTGCCCAACCGGGGGTGGCGGCAGTTCGATATGCGTGATCAGTTCGCCTGGCTCCAGACCGGTCTCGATCTGCGGCGTATCACCGGGCAGGCGGTAGAAGTCGTGGATCGAAATACGGCGGCGATCGCCGTCGGGCTTGAGCGTGACGATCGTCGCGTCAAGCGCGCGCATCGCCACCGCCATGTCGCTCGGGTGCGTCGCGATGCACTGCTCGCTGGTACCGAGGATCGCAAGAATGCGGTTATACCCGCCGATCGCCGAACAGCCCGTGCCGGGCTCGCGCTTGTTGCACGCCATCGCGGTGTCGTAGAAATAGTAGCAGCGCGTCCGCTGGAGCAAATTGCCGCCGGTCGAGGCCTTGTTGCGGAGTTGCCCCGAAGCACCCGCCAGCAACGCGCGCGCGAGTACCGGATAGCCATCGACGACATGCGCATTCGCCGCAAGATCGCTGTTCGGCACCAGCGCGCCGATCGTTAGCCCGCCATCGTCGCGGCGCTCGACCTGCGCAAGATCGAGCCGCGAAATGTCGACCAGTTTCTCCGGCGTCTCGATCTGCAATTTCATCAGATCGAGCAAATTGGTTCCGCCCGCGATGAAACGCCCGCCCGCCGCCACCGCTGCCTCGGGGCTGTTGGCCCGCGCATAGTCGAAGGTCTTCATGCGCCCGCTACCTCGCTGATCGCATCGACGATGTTGGGGTAAGCCGAGCAGCGGCACAGATTGCCGCTCATCCGCTCCGAAATCTCCTCGCCATCGAGCGTCACGGAATCCAGATCGGCGCTGACATGGCTCGCCCAGCCCTTCTTCACTTCATCGAGCATCCCGACAGCCGAGCAGATCTGCCCCGGCGTGCAATAGCCGCACTGATAGCCGTCATGCTTGAGGAACGCCGCCTGCAGCGGATGCAGGTCGTCGGCGCTGCCAATCCCCTCAATCGTCAAAATGTCATCATCCTGGTGCATCACCGCCAGCGTGAGACACGCATTGATCCGACGGCCGTTCACCAGAATCGTGCACGCGCCGCATTGGCCGTGGTCGCAACCCTTCTTGGTGCCGGTCAGCCCGACATGTTCGCGCAGCACGTCGAGCAACGACGCGCGGATGTCGGGTTCGGCTTCGTGAACCGTGCCGTTGATCGTGAAATGCATGAGGATCGCCGCTCCTGTGAGTTTGGGGTAACGCGGTCGTGCGAAATCGGTTTCCTGGGATAGGTGGCAGTATGAGACTTTTTACGCGGTCCTTTCGCAAGCGAAATGTCGTGGCGCTCCTCGCGGCGCTGGCATCGGCGAGCGCTTCGGCGCAGACTGTGCCGATGTCGCAAGCGCTTACTTCCCCGATCGTGATCGCGCATCGCGGTGCCAGCGGCCTCAGGCCCGAACACACGATCGCGTCCTATACTTTGGCGATCGAACAGGGCGCGGATTTCATCGAGCCAGATCTGGTGCTGACCAAGGACGACGTGTTCGTGTGCCGCCACGAGAACGACATCACCGGCACCACCGACGTCGCCAAACATCCCGAATTCGCCGCGCGCCGCACCGAGAAGGTGATTGACGGCCAGAAGCACGTCGGCTGGTTCACCGAGGATTTCACGCTCGCTGAACTCAAGACGCTGCGCGCGGTCGAGCGACTGCCCAAGCTGCGGCCCGACAATGTCAAATATGACGGGCAATTCGAGGTGCCGACGCTCGCCGAAGTGATCGCGCTCGCCAAGAAGCATCACGTCGGCATCTATCCCGAGACCAAGCATCCGAGCTATTTCGCGAAGATCGGCCATCCGATGGAGGCGCGCCTGGTTGCTGAACTGAAGGCGGCAGGCTGGTCGAAACCGAGCGATCCGGTCTTCATCCAGTCGTTCGAGGTCGATAATCTCAAGCGGCTGCACGGCATGACCGGGTTGCGGCTGATCCAGTTGATGGATGCAGGCGGCGCGCCACCAGACGGCGCCGCGCCGAGCTATGCCGCAATGACCACGCCCGCCGGCCTGAAGGCGGTCGCGGCTTATGCCTACGGGATCGGCCCCAACAAGGACATGATCCAGAAAGGCGACGACGCTCCCTCGACGCTGGTGGCGGACGCGCACGCCGTCGGCCTCAGGCTCCACCCCTGGACCTTCCGCGCGGAAAACATGTTCCTGCCGCCGAGCCTGCGCACCGGCACCGATCCCGCCGCACACGGTCAACTGTCGGCGGAGATCACGCGGTTCCTCGATCTCGGCGTGGATGGTTTCTTCACCGATTTCGCCTATATTGGCGTCGAAGCGCGCGCCGCGTGGCGGGCGAAAGCGAAAGCACCGCGATGATCCGCACAGCCCTGCTCGCCCCTGCCCTGCTACTCCCCATGCTCAGCGGCGGCTGTCTCGCCAAGGCAGCGGTCGATGTCGTCACGCTGCCGGTCAAGGCCGCGGGCAAGGCGGTCGACTGGAGCACGACGAGCCAGTCCGAGGCGGATCGCAATTACGGGAAGAAAATGCGCAAGGCCGAGGAGCGCGAAGGTGCCGAGCGCAAGAAGTGGGAAAAGGAATGCCGCCAGCATAAGCGCGACGATTGCGACCGGTATGAGGGGTATCGGGCGAGGGACTAAGGTCCTCCCGCGCTTCTAGGGAAGGGGGTCATCCGGCCCACCCCCAAACCCGTTCGGGCTGAGCTTGTCGAAGCCCTGCCATGCCCCGGCCCGCTCAAGAAGTGCAGCCCTTCGACAAGCTCAGGGCGAACGGGGTGGTGAGTCTAACCGCCCCCCAACACCTGCGCCACCGCCAGCAACACTTGCGGCCGCACTTGCACCCCCAGATGGCTGCTGCGCACCTCTACCGAGCGCGCCTCGGCATCGTGGCAGATCATGCCGTTGACCAGCCCGTCGCTGCGGCTCCAGATTGCAGTGGTCGGCACCGGCAGCGGCCGCGCGATCAGCGCCGAGCGCGCCACCACCTCGGGCGCGTCGATCCGCTCGCCGGTTAGCGCCTCGAACGCGCGCCACACATTGGTCGCGCGCGGGGTGCCGGCGAAGGGCGAACTGATCGTGATGACTTCGCGCACCAGATCGGGTGCGCGGTGCGCCACGTACCGCGCCATGATCCCGCCGAGGCTGACCCCGACCAGCGTCACGCGTTCGCCCGTCTCGTCATGCAGCGCGCGGACGCGTTCGATCAGCCGCTCGCCCTCCGCACCGATCACGCGCGCACCAAGGTTCCGCCCCATGCCCCACCCCTCGGCGCGATAGCCGAGCGAGGTGAGATAGCGCCGCAGGAAGATGTTCGAACGGTCGCCATTGAACAGGCCGGGCAGCAGCAACACCGGCCGCCCGTCGCCGCGCGGCCCGCGCGCGAGCATGGTTTTCGAGAAAGCGAGCGACGCCAGGCCATAGGCTCCACGCGGCACTTCCACGGCGAGCAATCGTTTCGACGGTGGTTTCATGCGTAACCTGGTTCCTGCCGCAGTGCAGCTATGATAGGCTAAGGCCATGGCCGATGATACGCATGTTCTGGACCGCCCGCCCGAGGGTGCGTCCGCCGATTGGACGATCCCGCAGGACTGGGCACATTTCACCCCCGAAGAACACCGCGTCTGGGATACCCTGTTCGAACGCCAGGCGAAATTGCTCCCCGGCCGCGCATCGAATGCGTATCTGCGCGGGCTCGACGTGCTCAAACTCAGCAAGCCCGGCATCCCCGATTTCGAGGAATTGTCGGAGCGACTGATGAAGCTCACGGGCTGGCAAGTCGTCGCGGTGCCGGGGCTGGTGCCCGACGATGTGTTCTTCGATCACATGGCCAACCGCCGCTTCGTCGCGGGCAATTTCATCCGGCGACCCGATCAGCTCGATTATCTGCAGGAACCCGACGTGTTTCACGACGTGTTCGGCCATGTGCCGATGCTCGCCGACCCGGTGTTCGCCGATTATCTCGCGGCCTATGGGCGCGGCGGTCAGCGTGCGTTGGGGCTCGATGCGCTCAAATATCTCGGGCGGCTCTATTGGTACACGGTCGAATTCGGCCTGATCGCCGAGCCCGAGGGCCTCCGCATCTATGGCTCGGGCATCGTGTCGAGCTTCGCCGAAAGCCGCTTCGCTTTGGACGACCCCAGCCCCAACCGCATCGCCTTCGATTTGAAGCGCGTGATGCGGACCGAGTATCGGATCGATGATTTCCAGCAGAATTATTTCGTCATCCCGAGCTTCGATGAGCTGCTGCGCCTGACGGTGGAGACGGACTTTGCGCCGTTGTATGAGGAACTTGCCGGATTGCCCGACGTGGCGGTCGCGACGGTGCTGCCCGAGGATGAGGTGCTGACGCTGGGGACGCAGGCTTATGCGTTGGGGAAAGTGGCGCCTTAAACTGGCGCTTCCCCGGCGGACGCCGGGGCCCAGTCGCCGTGACCGTAGTAATCAGGCGCTGCGATCACCGATGCCCGCCTCGGAACTGGGCCCCGGCCTTCGCCGGGGAAGCGGCGGTGGGGTCGCGACCGCTACAAATCCAGCGCCCACCCGTCGCGGCCCTTGGGATCGATCGGCTTGGTCGGCACATAGCGCTCCGCCGCCGCCGTCAACCGCAGGATCGACCAGTCGCCGCGGCGGTCGACCTCGTCGAGCGCACAACCGCACCCCGCGAACGCCGCGACCACGTCGGCGCGCTGCGTTTCCAGCAAACCCGCGAGCACGATCGTCGCCCCCGGCGCGGCGATCGCGGCGATTTCCGGGGCCATCGAGACGAGCGGCCCGGCGAGGATGTTGGCGATCAGCAGATCATAGGGCGCGCGTTCGGTGATGCGATCGTCGAGCGCACCGTCGGCGACGATCAGATCGACGCCATCGATCGCGTTGAGCGCGGCATTCTCTTCGGTCACCATGATCGCGCGCGGATCGATGTCGGTCGCGATCACCGCCGCATCGGGCCAGAGATGCCGCGCGGCAAAGGCGAGCAGGCCGGTGCCCGTGCCCACGTCGATGATGCTGTCGAAATAGTGCCCGGAAAGCGCATCGAGCATGGCCAGGCAGCCCGAGGTCGTCGCATGATGCCCGGTCCCGAACGCCTGCCCCGCCTCGATCAGGAAAGCGCGGCCGCCTGCGGGGACTTCGACCGGATGCGCCGAGGTATGGACGACGAAACGCCCCTCGGCGATCGGCTCGAGCCCCTGCTGGCTCATCGTCACCCAATCGGCATCGTCGAGCCGCTCGATCACCGGCGCAGCGTCGCCCGCACTCGGCACCAACGCTAAGATCGCGGCAATCATCGCGGCATCGGGTTCCGCCTCAAGATATACGTCGAGCCGCCAATGCTCGCGGTCGTCCTCTTGCAGTTCGGTCGTCATCAGCACCATGCCCTCGGCAATATCGTCCGACGCATCGATCGCCTCGGCTTCGGCGCGGGTGCAGGGCAGGCTCAATTTCCAGCTGGTCATGGCAAGGCTTTGCCACTCGCCACCATCTCTGTCATCCCCGCGAAAGCGGGGACCCAGCTCGCGCCGTGGGAGATGGGTCCCCGCTTTCGCGGGGATGACAGCAGTTGGACGCTCCGCCTATTCGTGGCGGAGCGCGTCGATCGGGTTGAGCGAGGCCGCGCGGCGCGCCGGGAAATAGCCGAACACCACGCCGATCAGCGCCGATATCGCAAAGGCAATCAGATTGATCTGCGGGTCGAACAGATAGTCCACCTTGAGCACCGGGATCAGCGCGAGGACCACGCCCTGCGCTACGACCAGCCCGAGCAGCCCGCCGAGCATCGACAGCGCGATCGCCTCGACCAGGAATTGCAGCAACACCTCGCTCGCCACCGCGCCGATTGCAAGACGAATGCCGATCTCGCGCGTGCGCTCGGTAACCGAGACGAGCATGATGTTCATGATCCCGATCCCGCCGACGATCAGGCTGATCGCTGCCACCGCGGTGATGATGCCGGTCAGCGCGGTGGTGATCCCCGTCAGCGTGTCGTTGATCTGCTTGGTGTCGAAGACGAAGAAATCATCCTCCTTGCCCTGGGTGATGTTGCGCCGTTCGCGCAGCAAATCCTCGATCGAGGCTTGCACCGTGCTGCTGGCGAAGGCCTTGTCGACCCCCACCAGGATCAGGCGGATGTCGCGATTGCCGGTGAAGCGGCGTTGCACCGCCTTGATCGGCATGATCACGACATCGTCCTGATCGCCGCCGAAGCCCGATTGGCCCTTGGTACTGAGCACGCCGATCACATCGCAACTGATCGCGCCGATCCGCATCCGCGTGCCGACCGTCTGCCCGCCATGATAGAGGTTCTTGGCCACGGTATTGCCGATGATGCACACCGATTTGCCTGCGGCTTCCTCCACCGGCGTAAACGCGCGGCCCTCGGTCAACGGCCAGGGCTGTACGTCGAAATAGCCATTGGTGGTGCCATTGATCGTGGTCGACCAATTGGCCCCTTCATAGATCGCCGTCGCGGTCGTCTGCGCCTGCGCCGCAACCGCGACCACGCCGGCGACCTGATGCGCCACCGCATCGACGTCTGCCGGTTTGAAATCCGGCGGGCGCGGGCCGCCGCCGCCACGGCCAAAGCCCTGCCCCGGGCGGATTTGCAGGATATTGGTGCCGAGCGAGGCGACCGATTTCTGGACCGCCGCAGTGGTCGCCTTGCCCAGCGTCACCATCGACACAACTGCCGCCACACCGATGATGATGCCGAGCGCGGTCAGGATCGAGCGCAATTTGTGGCGCGCGATCGAACGGATGGCGAGGAGGAAGGTGGTGCCGAGCATCAGTCGATCCCCGGAATCTGGCCGGCCGCATGTTGCCCCTCCACCCGCTCGACCAGCCCATCCTTGAAATGCACGATCGTCCGCGCGAACGCCGCCATGTCGGGTTCGTGCGTCACCATGATCACGGTGATGCCGCTGTCGCGGTTCAATCCGGCGAGCAATTCCATGATCTCGACCGAGCGTTCCGAATCGAGGTTGCCGGTCGGCTCGTCCGCCAGCAGCACCGCAGGGGAAGTGACGATCGCGCGCGCGATCGCGACGCGCTGCTGTTGCCCGCCCGACAGTTCGGCCGGGGTATGGTCCCACCAATCCGCCAGCCCGACCTTGTCGAGCGCGGCCATCGCCGCATCGTGCCGCGCCTTCTTCGCATCGCCGCGGTACAGCAGCGGCAGTTCGACATTTTCGAGCGCAGACGTGCGCGCCAGCAGGTTGAAGCCCTGGAACACGAAGCCGAGATATTTGCGCCGGAGCAGCGCGCGCTGATCACGGTCGAGCGTTTCGACATGCACGCCCTTGAACTGAAACGT
>JAIXZV010000050.1 GCA_027489365.1 Sphingomonadales bacterium | reverse complement strand
TTTCCAGCCGCGCCGTGGCGATCCTCAACCATCTCGGCGTCGAGTTCGACAGCGTCGACGTGCTGCAGGACCAGGGCGTGCGCCAGGGGATCAAGCAGTTTTCTGACTGGCCGACGATCCCGCAGCTTTATGTGAAGGGCGAATTCATCGGCGGATCGGACATCATGATGGAGATGTACGAGAGCGGTGAACTCGCGGCGTTGTTGGCCGAGCAGGGCGTGAAGACCGAGGGCTGAAGACGCCTGTGCTCCGGCGAAAGCCGGAGTCCAGAGCTGCGACGGACGGCGCGCGTTGCTCTGGGCTCCTGCGTTCGCAGGAGAACCGCATAGGATTGTGAAGGGCCGGGTTGGGCGGGCCTGCGCGAGACTGAAAGCGCTGGCCCGCCCTGCTGAAGCGGTTACCGCTCGGCGTGACTGATACTATGCAGTCGGTGTGCCAGTTTTGGCGAGACGCGGATTTCCGCGCGTTTCGGTGGTTAACGACTCTGCCGCTCGCGCTCCGGATGTAAATTCCGCCGACACTCCAAACTTCTGTCATCCCCGCGAAAGCGGGGACCCATCTCGGGTCGCCAGTGCTGGGTCCCCGCTTTCGCGGGGATGACAAGGAACGGGTTGCGGCGCTAGACCGCATGCCATGACCACCTCCCCCCTCCCCCGCACCGGCGGGCGTATCCTCGTCGATCAGCTTGTCGCGCAGGGCTGCGACCGGATCTTCACCGTTCCCGGCGAAAGTTTCCTCGCGGTGCTCGACGCGCTGCACGACACGCCAGAGATCGACCTCGTGGTTTGCCGGCAGGAGGGCGGCGTCGGCTTCATGGCGTGCGCCGACGGGGCGATGACCGGGCGACCGGGCGTGGCGTTCGTCACGCGCGGGCCGGGTGCTACCAATGCCAGCATCGGCGTCCACGTCGCGATGCAGGACAGTCAGCCAATGGTGCTGTTCATCGGCGATGTCGACCGCGGCACCAAGGACCGCGAGGCGTTTCAGGAAATCGATTTTCCCGCGATGTTCGCGCCCATCGCCAAATGGGCCGCCAAGATCGACGACGCCCGCCGCATCCCCGAATATATCGCGCGCGCCTGGAACGTCGCGATGAGCGGGCGGCCGGGGCCGGTGGTGCTCGCGCTGCCCGAGGATATGCTGCGGGATGAGGTTGTGGCGGTGGATCGGCCACGGGTTGAGCGGGTGGAACAGCGCTGGGATGGCCATTATGCGCAAGCGTTCCAGTCCCTTGTTTATGCGGCAGCACGCCCCGTGGCGATTATCGGGGGCGCTGGCTGGAACGCCAGGACCGGCGCGCTGTTTGCGGAGTTCGCCGAGAATGCGGGTGTGCCGATCGTGGCTGCGTTCCGGCGGCAGGATGCCGTCCCGAACGACAGCACGGCTTATGCCGGAAATCTCGGCTATGGGCCAAACCCCAAGCTGGCGGCGCGCGTAAAGAATGCCGACTTATTGTTGGTTGTGGGAGCACGTCTCGGCGAAGCGACCACGGACGGCTACACGCTGATTACGCCCGACCATCCCGGACAGAAACTGATCCACGTCCATCCCGATCCTTCGGAGCTGGAGCGCACCTATCAGACCGACATTGCAATTTGCGCAGGCGTGACGGAGTTCGCAGATGGGATTGTTTCCTTAGGCCTGTTGTCGGGCGGCGATAATGCCGAAGCCCATGCCGAATACCTCGCCTGGTCCACCCCCGCCCCCCGCGACGGCGTCACCCTCGACCTCGGCCTGTGCGTAGCCGCGATGCGCGAGCGGCTCCCCGCCGACAGCATCATCTGCAACGGCGCGGGGAATTACAGCGGCTGGTGGCACCGCTACTGGCGTTACGCCGGGCCGGGCACGCAACTCGCCCCGACGGCTGGCGCGATGGGATACGGCGTCCCCGCCGCCACCGCCGCCGCGCTGCGCCACCCGGATCGCACCGTCGTGGCGCTGGCGGGCGACGGGTGTTTCCTGATGAACGGGCAGGAACTCGCCACCGCCGTGGCGCACGGCGCCAACATGCTGGTGCTGGTGATCGATAACAGCGGCTATGGCACGATCCGGATGCACCAGGAGCGCGAATATCCGGGCCGGATCAGCGGCACACGGCTGCAAAACCCCGATTTCGCCGCACTCGGCCGCGCCTATGGCTGCTGGGCGGAGACGGTCGAGACGACCGCTGACTTCGCCCCCGCACTCGCCCGCGCGATGGCGGAGACGGGCGTGCGCTTGCTCCATCTCAAGACCGACATCGAGGTCATCACCGCAGGCACGACGATCAGCCAGATGCGGAGAGCATGAGAACATTGTTACGAAGTATTTCTCAACAATAATGAAGTGCTTCCGGCGACATATTCGACGTTAAACGCCGCCGTGTTAACTGGAATCGAGGGCTCTTCGTGATAGGCGCGACGACAGTATTTCGTCCTTCTGTCACGAGCTTCCCGTGCCCCAAACAGTCTCTGCTTCCTATTTCACCCGCTTAAAGCAAGGTGTTGCCGGCCGATCGCCGAGCCAATTGGCGCAGGCGGCGGTAAAGACCAGCCTTGCGCTGCTGAAGCGTGCGACCCCGGCGGCCCGCGCGGCGGCGCGCGCCGATCAGGCGTTCGACCGGCAATGGGGCACCGACACCAGCCGCCAGATCGGCATGAACGCACTGGATTTTCCGGTCGCGCTGAAAAACGGCAGTTTCCACTATCAGGCGAGCGGCGCGCATGTGCTCGATGAGGCGATCGCGCTCGCCGCAATCAACCCCGCCGACTATGTCTTCATCGATTATGGCTGCGGCAAGGGCCGCGTCGTCCTGCTCGCCGCCGCCAAGCCGTTCGCGCGCGCGATCGGCGTCGAATATTCGGGGCTGCTGACGGACATAGCGCGGGACAACAGCGCGATCTTCAGCGCGCGCGGCGGCGCGAAGGTGACGCCCGAATTCTGGCAAGGCAACGCCGCCGACTATCCGGCGCCTGCGGGTGCGCTGTTCTGCTATCTGTATAACTCGTTCGGGGTGGAGATATTGCACGGCTGCCTCGACCGGCTGGAGGCAGCGAAGGCGCAGGACCCGTCGCGCCCGATCCTGCTCGCCTATATCAATCCGCAATTCGGCGATGCCGTCGCGGCGCGGTCCGCGTGGCGCGAGCGGACCGCCGCCAACGACATCCGCCTGTTCGAATGCACGGCGCGCTTCGACGCATAAAAAAGCCGCCCCGGTTTCCCGGGACGGCCCTTTGCTAAGCAGTTCAGTCGGCTCAGATATCGTCGCCGAGCGCGCCCTTGACCTTGCCGGCGGTCTGCTGGGCCTTGCCCTTCAGTTCCTGCGCAACGCCTTCGGCCTGCGTGTCGGGATTGTCGCTGTGCTGCTTGGCCTTGCCAATCGCTTCGTTGACGTTGCCCTTGATCTTGTCGACGAGTTCACCCATGGAAAATATCCTTTCGGTTCCGAGCGATACCGCGAGCCGGCATCTCCTACTCATGGGGTAAAGAACGGTCGAAAGTCCTAGCGGTTCCGCGTCGCTTTACGGCGCGACTTTCTTCAGGAACGACAGCACCGGCAGCCAATTGGTTTCGGCACCCTTGGGGTCCTTGGCGGCAATCAGCGTCGAGGCACCGTGCACGCCCTCGGTCGGCACGTAGCGCGTCGCGAGGCCTGGCGGCAGCGCGTCGGTAATCGCTCTTGCGGCAGCCACTTCGTCTGCATCGGGCGCTGATGTCACGTACACCGGCACCGTCAGGCGCGCCGCAGCGGTTTCGACCAAATGCTTGTCGGAGAAATAATCGCCGGGAGAAAAGGCCAACACGCCCTTGATCTTGCTCGTATTCTTGGTTGCGAGCGGAAACGCCAGCGACGCGGAATAGCTGCTGCCCCAGACGATTATCGGCACATTTTGGGGCAGTGCCCAATCGACTGCGGCCTGCAAATCCTGCGCCGCGTCGAGATAGTCGGGCTTGCCGATGACATGCGCGGCGGTTTCGTTGGGGCCATACAGACCGCCGCCCGCGCGCTGGTCGATCGCCAGCGCGGTATAGCCCGCCGCGACCAGCCGCGGTGCGATCGTCGCATATTCGTCCTTGCTCGATCCGGCCTGGTGGAACAGCAGGATCACCGCCTTGGGGCTCTCTGCCGAGTAAAGCCGAGCATAGACGGTAACGCCGTCCTTCGCGGTCAAGGTCAGCGCGCGCGACGGCGCGACGAACGGCGCAGCGGCGTCCCGGGTCGGTGCGGCTGAGTCGCACCCGGAAACGGCAGCCAGAGCCAGCGACAAAGCGAGCGCGCGGGAAAGGTGCATCATGCCTCCTGTTCGGCCCTGCGTGCCCGCCGGTTACGCGCGGCGCTCAGATCAGCCCGGAAAGCGGGCTCGACGGATCCGCATACATGCGCCGTCCCATCCGCCCGGCAAGATAGGCGAGCCGCCCGGCTTCGACCCCGGCCTTCATCGCGGCGGCCATCATGACGGGGTCCTTCGCCTCGGCGATTGCGGTGTTCATCAACACGCCGTCGCAGCCGAGCTCCATCGCCTGCGCGGCTTCCGACGCGGTGCCGACGCCGGCATCGACCAGCACCGGCACCTTCGCGCCTTCGACGATCAAGCGAATCGTAACGCGGTTCTGAATGCCGAGCCCCGAGCCGATCGGCGCGCCAAGCGGCATGATCGCGACCGCGCCGACATCCTCCAACCGCTTCGCCGCGATCGGATCATCGACGCAGTACACCATCGGCAGGAAGCCTTCCTTGGCGAGGATTTCGGTCGCGCGCAGCGTTTCAACCATGTCGGGGTAGAGCGTCCGCGCCTCACCCAGCACTTCCAATTTCACCAGATCCCAACCGCCTGCCTCACGCGCCAGGCGCAGCGTGCGAATCGCCGATTCGGCGTCGAAACAGCCCGCGGTGTTGGGCAGGTAGGTGACCTTCTTCGGGTCGATGAAGTCGGTCAGCATCGGCGCGTTCGGGTCCGACACGTTGACGCGCCGCACCGCGACGGTGACGATTTCCGCGCCCGA
>JAIXZV010000067.1 GCA_027489365.1 Sphingomonadales bacterium | reverse complement strand
TATTGGGGTGCTTGGCCTGAATAAGGACGAGCACATGTTTTTCAGCGTCTTCGTGAAATTCAAACGATGGAGCGTCTGGTACCTCGTCCGATATCGGAAAGGGAAGGCGACCGTGACCAAGACTGCTAAGCTTTATGCTCGGATCGTCGCTGACCCTCGCGCATCGATCCCGTTTCGTGAATTTGAGCGACTTCTTGTCGCGTTTGGCTTCACGCTTGATCGGATCAAAGGCAGCCATCGAAACTACAAGCACCCCGCCGTGCCGCGTCCGCTCAGTATCCAGCCGCGCGGCAATATGGCCAAGCCCTACCAAATCGATCAGTTTCTCGCTATGGTTCAGGAGTTCGGTCTAACGATGGGTGCGTGACGGGAACTAGTGATGGAACCGCGATATCATATCAACCTGTTCTGGTCGCAGCCCGATCAATCGTGGGTGGCGGATGTCCCTGATCTGAAATCGTGTGCTGCGTTTGGCGATACGCCCGAAGAAGCGTTGGCGGAGGCGCGGATCGCGATCGAAGGATGGATCGAAACGGCTGTCGCGAACAACATGGTCGTGCCGGAAGCTCGCTATCGTCCGGCGATCTACGCAGTGGCTTGACGTCGCACACCTTCGTAAAGGTGAATGGGTGTCGAAATCACAGACTATCACTAACCCGGATTGGCTGCATAACCCGCACGCGGGCGAAATGCTGGTCAGCGAGTTCATGGAGCCGCTTGATCTTGATGCGGAGTCGCTCGCTGCGGCGATCGATGTACCGGTCGATGCTATGGTCGCGTTGATTCAGGGGAAGCGCCCGATTAACGGTGAACTCGACCTGCGTCTCACGCGATATTTCCGTATGTCGGAGGGCTTTTTCCTCCGGTTGCAAGCGCAGTACGAAATCGTCGAAGCCAAGCGCGCGCTCAATGGCGCGCTTGACCGGATCGTCCCGCGCGCGGCATAGCCGCTCCCATTAAACGCGCTCCGGCAATCGAACTGGCGAAGCGAGAAGATTATGGCGCTGAAAACGACGATCTTTGATCCGGCCGAGTATCTCGAAACCGAAGCGGATATCATCGCCTATCTCGATGCGTCGATGGAGGGGGGCGACCCGAAACATATTGCGCGCGCGCTTGGTGATGTAGCCCGCTCGAAGGGCATGACCGAAGTGTCGCGGACAACCGGGGTCGGGCGGCAGGCGCTCTACGCGGCACTATCCGAAAATGGCAACCCGACGCTCGAAACGTTGACCGCTGTTCTGGCCGCGCTCGGGCTACGCCTTTCGGTGCAGAAGAGCGCCGCCTGAGCCACGCTCACCCCAGCGACAAATCCTCGCCCGCGACATCGTAATATTTCGACACGCGGTCGGCATAGGCCTGATCGAACTCGGGCGCATTCGCGGCCCAGCTCGGGCCGCCTTCCAGCACGCGACGGTCGATCGTTACGACATAGGTGTCGTTGACCGGATCGAATTGCAGCAGCGAGAAGGGCAGCGGATAGTAGGCCTTGCCGATACCGAGGAAGCCACCGATCGTCAGCACCGCGTACAGCGCCTGCCCGCTGCGCTTGTTGACCATCAGCGTGTGGAGCGATCCGATCTTGTCGCCGTCGCGGCTGCGCACCGGCATCGCGTCCGATTTGTTCGACTGCAGCAGCAATTGGGTCGGTTCGGTCTGGGCCATCGTCGTTCCTCTATGTCGGTGCCGTAACGGTGCGGGGGGCGTGGCGGTTCCTCACTCTTCGCTAATCAGGCTGGTCCGCTTGGTTTCAGGGAGCAGCCAGAAGCACAGCGTCGTAATGGCAAGGATGATCGCGACGTACCAGTAGAAGCCGCTTTCGAGATGCGCTTGCTTGAAACGCAGCGCGACATATTCGGCCGTCCCGCCGAACAACGCATTGCCCAGCGCATAAGGGAGCGCGACGCCGAGCGCGCGGATGTGCGCGGGGAAGAGCTCGGCTTTGATCAGCGCGGAAATCGAGGTGTAGGCGGCGAGCAGCAGCAGCGGGATCATGATGATGGCGAAGGCTTGCGTCGCGTCGCGCGTGACGGCGAGCGCGCTGAACACCGGGACCGAGACGAGCGTGCCGCCAGCGCCGAACAGCAGCAGCATCGGCTTGCGGCCCAGCCGGTCGGCGAGGCTCCCGAACAGCGGCTGGACGAGCATGAACACGACCAGCGCGGCGGTCATGATGCCGGTGGCGGTCTGGATCGAGAAACCGGCGGTGTTCGCCAGGAATTTCTGCATGTAGGTGGTGTAGGCGTAGAAGGCCAAGCTGCCGCCCGCGCTGATGATCGCGACCAGCACGAATTCGCGCGGGTGTGCGCGCCACAGCGCCGCCGCGCCGGAGGCGGGGCGGTCTTTGGACAGCGCCTCGAACGACGCCGTCTCGGCCAATCGCCGCCGCAACAGATAGACGCCGAACGCCAGCGCTGCACCGAGCAGGAAGGCGATGCGCCAGCCAAAGCTTTCCATCTCCGCCTTGGTCAGCAGCGCCTGCAGGAGGAGCGTGACGGCGAGCGAGGTAAGCTGCCCGCCGATCAGCGTGACATATTGGAAGCTCGACCAGAAACCGCGATGCTGGCGCGTCGCCATTTCGGAGAGATAGGTGGCGCTCGCACCATATTCGCCGCCGACCGAGAGGCCCTGGATCATGCGGGCGAGCAGCAGGATGATCGGCGCGGCGAGGCCGATGCTGGCGTAATCCGGCACGAAGGCGATCATCAGCGACCCGGCGCACATCAGGCCGACCGAGACTGCGAGTCCCGCCTTGCGCCCGTGGCTGTCGGCATAGCGCCCCATGACGTACGCGCCGATCGGCCGCATGAAGAAACCGACCGCGAACACCGCCGAGGTGCCGAGCAATTGCGCGGTGGCATCGCCCTTGGGGAAGAAGGACGCCGCGAAATAGAGCGAGAGCGAGGTATAGGCGTACCAGTCATACCATTCGACCAGATTGCCGGCCGATCCGCCGATGATGGCGCGCAGCCGTTTCGCTTCGAGTGCCATCGTCATCCCCCGTCAGGCGCGCACAAGAGGCGAAATCGCGACGAGGCGCAAGATCGCGCGGGTCTATCGGTTGAGTGGGGCTGCCCGATGCCGCATACACTTGGCCATGCGCTTTTCCCCCGCCCCGTTTGCCGCGCTTGCCGCGATCCTGTCCGTGTCCGGTTGCGTGAGCCCGCCGAAGGCCCCGCGGCCAGCACCCGGTCCGATCGCCATGCCACGCCCTGCGCCGACGCCGGTGCGGCCCGTGCCGCAGGGGGCGGATTGGCGCGATTGGGCGGTGACGCCGGGGGATTGGGCGTATCGGGTCGAGGCGCGCGGTTCGATCGCGACGTTCGGGGCCTCGGGCAGCGCGGCGTTGCTTACGCTGCGGTGCGACCGGGCGGCGGGGACCGTAACCTTGTCGCGTAGTGGTGCTGCGGCGACGCCGCTGACGCTGCGCACGTCGAGCCTGGTGCGGACGGTTCCGGTGCAGCCGAACGGCGGTTCCGCGATCGCTGCGCTGACGGCACGCGATCCGTTGCTCGATGCGCTGGCGTTCAGCCGTGGGCGCTTCATCGTCGAGCAGCAAGGCGCGCCGACCCTGGTCGTTCCGGCCTGGGCCGAAGTGGGGCGCGTGATCGAGGATTGCCGGGGCTGAGTGCGCGTTTCGCGAGACTTTGGGCAGGCGAAAGAGAATCGTCGAAACCCGGCAATATTACAAGACTTGTTTCGCAGTTTTTTCTGATTCACACAGGTGCCGTGTCCAGGCTTGGGCACGTCGTTTTAAACAGCGAAAGGAGGTGATCCGATGTCTCATGGTTCAGCAAAGGGGTCGGTTCAGTTGGCTTGGAGGACGCACCTTTAAGCCCTTTGGAATGACGGCGGGGGGTATCCTTCCCCAATCAACGCCGCCGTTTATCGGGGTTTATCGGTTTCGCATGGTCCTCCAGGCCGGAGCTTCCGGCCGCTGACCATGTCAGGAGGTTGCCGGGGTGGCGAGACGCCCCCCGGCAGCCTCTTTTCATTTGGGGCGAAGGCGCGCGCGCCGCGCGCCGGTGCCCGCAAAAGCGGGCATCGCCCCAAACGGCCGGCGGGTCACGCGCCAGCGAGAACCCGGCCGACGGCTTTGCCGGCGGCGGCTGGGTGTTGTACACCAAGCGCGTGGCGCTTTCCGATCAATCGATTGCGGCACGGGAAGTCAGCTTTCGCCCGTTCCTCGGGCATCGTTGGTCACGCTGGACTTACCAGAAACTTGCCGTTCACTCGCTCACAGCCAATCGGTGCCTACCGGAACGCATTTCCCGGTCTCATGCTCCCACAAGAAGATTTGTTCGCTGTTTCCGCGTAAGATAAGCCGATCACCGCTGCCATCCGATGCAAAAGATACCCCGTCCGGCGGAAAACAGGCCCAAGATCGCGCTTCCGCTGTCTCTGCGAGAATATGGCTCGTGGTGCGGCCAATGGTCTTACGATCGGTTGGGTCCCAGACTGGATGAAGAGCCCAACCATCATCTTCAACGATGACTTCGCCTCCGTTGTTACGCATCAAACGCATTCGTAGCGCTCGCGGGAGTGTTCTGCCAAGTGCATGTTCGGCCTCGACTATGCGTTGTTCGGGCACAGGAAACGGCATGAGCTGCTCCAATTCGATATAGGCTTTAGAACCTTTTTCGCAGCTACGCCGCTGGACCGCAATCCACCCAATCCCCACCTTGCCCTCGAAACAATTCTCCACAAGGATACCCGCCACGCGCCGCCACGAGCGCGTCGATGTTCAAGGGGTTCCGATCATGCGTACTGTCGTCCTGTCGCTGCTGCTTGCCTCCGTCGCTGCCCCGCTCGCGGCGCAGACCGCGCCTGTGGTCGAGGAGAAATCGATCGATCAATTGCAAGCGATGATGGCGGGCGGGACCTCGTCCGAGGCGATTACGCAGGCGTATCTCGCGCGGATTGCGGGGATGGATCGCACCGGGCCGACGCTGCGATCGGTGATCGCGGTCAACCCCGATGCGATCGCCCAGGCGCGCGCCAGCGATGCGCGGCGTAAAGGCGGTAAGCCGCTCGGCCCGCTCGATGGCGTTCCGGTGCTGATCAAGGACAATATCGAGACCAAGGACCCGATCGCGACCACCGCAGGGAGTCTGGCGCTCAAAGACAATGTCACGCTGCGCGATGCGCCACTCGTCGCCAATCTGCGCGCCCAAGGTGCGGTGATCCTCGGCAAGACCAACCTCAGCGAATGGGCCAATATCCGCTCGAACAACTCGATCAGCGGGTGGAGCGCGGTCGGCGGGCTGGTGCGCAATCCCTATGCGCTCGACCGGACCAGTTGCGGATCGTCGAGCGGGTCGGGCGCGGCGGTCGCGGCGAGCTTCGCGGCGGTGGCGGTCGGCACCGAGACCGACGGTTCGGTCGTCTGTCCGTCGTCGATGAACGGGCTGGTCGGGCTCAAGCCGACGCTCGGCTGGGTCAGCCGCACCCACGTCGTGCCGATCAGCCATAGCCAGGATACGCCGGGGCCGATGGCGCGCAGCGTTCGCGATGCGGCGATCCTGTTTGCAGGGATGGTCGGCGTTGACCCCGCCGATAAGGCGACGGCGCGCCAGCCGCGCAGCCCGGCGATGGGTTTTGTCGAGGGGCTGAAGAGCGCGTCGCTCAAGGGCGTGCGCGTCGCGGTGCTGCGTCCCGACATGCCCGCGATCCTGAAAGCGCAGTATGAGGCGGCGCTTGCCGTATTGAAGGCGCAGGGCGCGGTGCTGGTCGATGTCACGCAGCCCAAGCTCAACGGGCTGGGGGAGGCCGAAGGGCAGGTGCTGCATGTCGAATTGAAGGCCGACCTCAACGCCTATCTGGCGACCACGCCCAAGGCGGTGACCACGCGCACGCTGGCGCAAGTGATCGCCTTCAACGACGCGAACAAGGCGACCGAAATGCCCTTCTTCGAGCAGGAAACCTTCCTCGAGGCGGAAAAGACCGACGGCCTCGCCAACCCCGAGTACCTCGGCGCGCGCGCGAAATCGCTGCGGCTGGCGGGGAAGGACGGGATCGACGCGATGCTGACCAAGGCGAACGCGACGATCCTGGTCGAGCCGACCTATGGGATGCCGTGGCTGTCCGACACCGTGTACGGCGACCAGTTCAGCGGCCCCTCGGCGAGCGGGTTGCCCGCCGTCGCGGGCTATCCGCATCTGACCGTGCCGATGGGGCTGGTGCGCGGCGTGCCGGTCGGCCTGTCGTTCATCGCCACGGCCTGGGCCGATCAGGCGGTGCTTAATGCGGGCTATGTGTATGAGCAGGCCGCGAAAGCGCGGGTTGCGCCGACCTATACCGCGACGAATGATGCAGGGCCGGGGTTGGCGGGGGCCAGATAATCGTAACATCCCGTTCGTTTCGAGCGAAGTCGAGAAACCCGGCGCTACGCCCGTGACCGGTTTCTCGACTTCGCTCGAAACGAACGGGTAGGGGGCGCTACCCCTCCAGCAATTCCTGCCGCACGTGGATCGCGGAGAGCGAAATCCGCACCTCGATCAGGAAGCTGATGAGCGAGGCGATCAGCAGACCCATCGCGAGGATGAACGACAGCGCCACGACGGTGCCGATGTGGAGCTTCACCAGTTCCGCGACGAACAGCAGTGCCACGACGATGCACGTCATCACCGCGCTCGACGTGGCGAGCACAAGCGCGCGGTTGATCACCGACATGCGCCGGTCGAGCAGGCGCAGCTCCCAGACGTGACGGTCATGCTCGGGGCCGCTCGACAGCGGGTGCAAATCTTCCAGCGCACGGGCACGATCGACGACGCGCGCGAGCCGCCCGACCAGCACGTTGAGCAACGCGCCGATCCCGGCCAGCATGAACACCGGCGAGAGCGATAGCTGAATCGTCTGCGCGATCGTGGTGACGGCGGGAAAGGAATACATCGGTCCCTTTTGCGGCGGTGCGCGGTGTGGCGCAAGCCGGGCTTCTCCATAGAATGGTAACCAAGCCGCTTTAGAACCCGCTTAACATGACTAAGCCGATGTTCCTCGCCGACTTTGCGCGCTTGCCGTCGCTGACGCGCGCGGTCGTGCTCGATGGGTTGGCGGGGGCGATCGATACCGTGGCCGAGGGGGCCGCGCCGAGTCACGCGTTCCTGCGCTACGGCTGGTTCGCCGCGGCGCTGGCGGCCTATGGCGGGGCGGCGCGTACGATCGTGGTGGAGGAGGACGAAGCGCCGGTCATCGCGCTGCCGTTCGTCGGGATCGGCCCGACCGCAGCGGGGGTGGCGACGGTGCCGGGCAGTTACTGGCCGTTCCGCAGTTTTCCGATGCACGCAGGTGCCGGGCCGCGCGCGATCGATGCGCTGCTCGCCGCGCTCGCCGGGTCGGTGACGGCGTTGCGGATCGGGCCGGTCTATGATTGCGACCCGGCGGTGGCGCCGCTGCTGGCGCGCGCGCGGGCGAAGGGCTGGGCGGTGCTCGATCGCTTCGTCGCCGACAGTTACGTGTTCGATCTGCAGCAAGCCGAATGGCCGCGTGGCTCGACGTTGCGCAAGAACCGCTTTCACGAAAAGCATCTCGGCGACCATGGCGCGCTCGACTGGAGCTTTCCCGAAGCGACCGCGTGGCCGACGACGTTCGATGCGATGGCGGCGGTCGAACAGAAAAGCTGGATCGCGGCGCGCACCGACGGCAGCGACGCGAAGTTTACGGAAACCGGCCACGGTGCCTTCTGGCGCGAAGCCGCGCGCGATCCGGTGCTGGCGCGGATGCTGTCGGCGGCGGTGCTGACGGTCGCGGGGCAACCGGCGGCCTTCTCGTTCGATCTGGCTTGCGGCGCGACCAAATATGCCATCGCCAACAGCTATGACCCGGCCTTCGCCAAACATTCGCCGGGGAAGTTGCTCTACTATCGCAACCTCGTTCGCGCGCGAGAGGCGGGCATCGCGACGGTCGATTGGGGTGCTGGCGACAGCGGGTACAAGCAGACGATCGGCGCGGTGCAGGGGCCGGTGCTGCGCGACTGGCTGCTGGTGCGGCCGGGGTTGCCCGCACTGCTCGGGCGCTTGTTGAAGGGCCGCTGGGTCGCAAGCGGCAATCCCGCGTGAGACCGAACGCGCCCTTGCCGCGTTGAGGCGGCATGGAAGAGATTGAACGCCTGCGCATCGCCATGCACGCCGCCGCCGAAGCGCTTGATTTCGAGGAAGCGCGGCGCTTGCGCGATCAACTCTCGCTGCTGCGCGGGGGCGCGAGTCTTGCGGAGGCGCAGGCGGCCGAGACGGCGGACCTGACCCGTCAGCAGCCCGGCGCGATGGGCCTTGGCAGCAGCCAGCAACGCATGACACCGCCGCCGGGCTGGCAAAAGCCGAAAAAACCCGATCCGATGACGCGCGCGACCGGGCGGCGTCAGACGCGCAAATAGCCGATCAGCCGCGCGCCTCATAGGCCTCGATCGCGGCAAGCTGCTGCAGCGTCTCGCCGATCGGATCGAGCCCCTGCAGCAGCCGCGCGCGCGCAGCAGGCGGAATGTCGAACGACCACTCGCCCGCACCGCTCACCTGCTGCGCGATCAGATCGATGGTCAGCCGCACGCCGCCTGCCGCGACGGCCTCGGCGAGCGCCGCCACGTCGGCGCGGGCCATGCGCGCCGGCAGCAGCCCGCAATTGACGCTGTTGCTGAAGAAGATGTCGCCGAAGCCGGGCGCGATCACGCAGCGGATGCCGTAATCGAGCAACGCCCAGGGGGCATGTTCGCGGCTCGACCCGCAGCCGAAATTGTCCCCGGCGATGAGGATCGCGGCACCGTGGAACGCGGGCTGGTTGAGCACGAAGTCGGCGCGTTCCGCGCCGCCTTCGTCGTGCCGCAACGAATCGAACAGGCCATCGCCAAGACCGGTGCGCGTGACCGTCTTCAGGAAGCGGCCAGGGATGATCAGGTCGGTGTCGATATCGTCCTGCAACAGCGGCGCGGCGATGCCGGTGAGCGTGTCGAACGGGGTCATGCTGCCACCGCGCGGACATCGGTGATGCCGCCTGAAAGGGCGGCGGCGGCGGCCATGGCGGGGCTCATAAGATGGGTGCGGCCACCGGGGCCTTGGCGGCCTTCGAAGTTGCGGTTCGAGGTGGAGGCGCAGCGCTGGCCCGGCGTCAATTTGTCGGGGTTCATGCCGAGGCACATCGAGCAACCCGGTTCGCGCCATTCGAACCCGGCCGCGGTGAAGATCACGTCGAGCCCCTCGGCCTCGGCCTGGCGGCGCACGGCGCGCGAGCCCGGCACGACCAGCGCGCGGACACCTGGCGCCACGTGCCCGCCGCGCGCGACGGCGGCGGCGGCGCGCAGATCCTCGATCCGGCTGTTGGTGCACGATCCGATGAAGACGAGGTCGATCGGCAGCCCGATCAGCGTGCAGCCGGGTGCGACGTCCATATAGGCAAGCGCGCGCTCGGCGGCGGCGCGGTCGGCCTCGGGCAGGGTAATGGGATCGGGCACGGGGGCATCGATCGCGATCGCCTGCGCGGGGTTGGTGCCCCAGGTCACCATCGGCGCGATTCCGGTCATGTCGAGCGTCACGTGCCGGTCGAATACGGCGTCGGGATCGGAGCGCAGGTCGGCGGACGCCGCGCCGCCCGCGCGCGCGGCGAGATAGGCGCGGGTGGTGGCATCGGGCGCGATCAGCCCGGCGCGCGCGCCTGCCTCGATCGACATGTTGCACAGCGTCATGCGCGCTTCCATCGACAGTGCATCCACCACGGCCCCGCGATATTCGATCACCGCGCCGGTGCCGCCGCTGGTGCCGATCTGCGCGATCAAGGCGAGCGCGATATCCTTCGCACCGACCTGCGGCCCGAGCGTGCCGATGATATCGACGGCCATGTTGGCGGCCTTGGCGGTGCGCAGCGTCTGCGTGGCCAGCACATGTTCGACCTCCGACGTGCCGATGCCGAACGCGAGCGCACCGAACGCGCCGTGCGTCGAAGTGTGGCTGTCACCGCAGACGATCACCATGCCGGGGCGGCTGCGGCCGAGTTCGGGCGCGACGACATGGACGATGCCGTTATCGGCATGGCCCATCGGCAGATAATCGATCGCGCGCGCCCGGACATGCGTGTCGAAGGTGGCGAGCTGCAGCCGCGATTCGGGATCGGCGACCGCAGCGATGCCCTCGGCCTGTCCTTCGGTCGGGACATTATGGTCGGCGATCGCGAGCGTCCGATCGGGGCGGCGTACCGCGCGCCCGGCCAGCTCCAGCCCGGCGAATGCCTGCGGTGTGGTCACCTCATGGATCAAATGGAGATCGACGTAGAGCAGAGCGGAGGCATCCGTGCCGGTGACGACATGGTCGTCCCAAATCTTGTCGTAGAGCGTCTCGGCGGTCATGCGTGTTCCTCCGCCACGGGTATGGCGGCTGGAGTGTATACAAACAAGCGTGTAATTAACCGAGATCGGCCTATTCTGGTCGTTTGGCGGTTATTTTTGTATGCGATTGGTTGGCGTGAGCGTCTGTCGCTGCCAAAAGAGGTCGCGGGCGACGGAGATCGCCGCGAACGGCGCACCTGCGACGCGGGTATCAAATTCTGTATACAAATATCGCTTGAGCTTGGCGTGGTGCCAGTCTAGCCTTGGTCCAGCAGGAGGGATTGTTCGGCATGGCGAAACAAGCGGATCAGGGGCGGCGCATCGGCTTTGTCGAAGTCGCGCCGCGTGATGGTCTGCAGAACGAATCGGCGATCCTCTCCACCGACGACAAAGTAAGCCTGATCACCCGCGCGATCAGCGCCGGGGTGCGGCGGATCGAGGTGGCGAGCTTCGTCCATCCGACCAAGGTACCGCAGATGGCGGATGCCGAGGCGGTGGTTGCGGCGCTCCCGGATCGCGCCGATGTTGTATACATCGGGCTGGTGCTCAACAAGCGTGGCGCGTTGCGGGCGCTCGATACCAAGATCGATGAGCTGGGCGCGGTGTGCGTCGCCACCGACCGCTTTGCCACCGCCAATCAGGGGCAGACCTCGCTCGAATCGCTCGAAATGGCCAAGGACGTGGTGCGCTTCGCGACCGGCGAGGGGCGTCGCGCGCAAATTACGATCGGGGCATCGTTCGGTTGCCCGTTCGAAGGCGAGGTCGATCCCGATCATGTCGTCGCGATGGCGGCGTCGGCGGCCGAAGCGGGGCCAGTCGAGGTCGCGCTGGCCGACACGATCGGCGTCGCCGTCCCGGCGCAAGTGTCGGCGCTGATCGCGCGCGTCGTGCGGGCGATCGCGCCGATCCCGGTGCGCGCGCATTTCCACAATACCCGCGGCACCGGCATCGCCAATGTCTGGGCGGCGATCGAAGCGGGCGCGAGCACGATCGATGCGTCGATCGGCGGCCTTGGCGGATGCCCGTTCGCGCCGGGCGCGGCGGGCAATGTCGCGTCGGAAGACGTGGCCTATCTGCTCCAGCGCTCGGGCGTCGACGCCGGGCTCGATCTCGATGGCCTGATCGCGACCTCCCACTGGCTGGGCGGCGTGATGGGTCGAAAACTTCCCGGGATGCTCGGCCATGTCGGCCGCTTCCCGGCTGCAGCTTGAAGAATAGGGGACGCGTGCATGGCATATCGGCTTGGGGTGGATGTCGGCGGGACGTTTACCGATCTCCTGCTGTTCGACGATGCGACCGGCGGCTTCTGGCGGCACAAGACGCCCTCGCCTCCGCACGACAGTTCGCAGGGCGTGCTGATCGGCGTCGAGGCGATCTGCGCGTCGGCGGGCATCACTCCGGCCGATATCGAGATTCTGCTGCACGGCACCACCGTCGCGACCAATGCCGTGCTGGAGGGCAAGGGCGCGCGCGTCGGCTTGATCGTGACGCAGGGCTATCGCCAGGTGCTGCAGATTGCGCGCAGCCTGGTGCCGGGCGGGCTTGCCGCGTGGATCATCTGGCCCAAGCCGCAGCCGCTCGCCGCGCTGGAGGATACGGTCGAGGTAGCCGGGCGCATGAACGCCACGGGCGCGGAAGTTCGGCCAGTCGACGAAGCCAATATCCGCGCGGCGGTCGAAACGCTGAAGGCGCAAGGCGTCGAGGCGGTGACGGTGTCGCTGATGAACGCCTATCTCAACGGCGCGCACGAACGCCGCGTCGGCGAAATCGTCGCCGAGATGATGCCGGGCGTGCCGCTGTCGCTGAGCCACGAAGTGCTGCCCGAAATGCAGGAATATGAGCGCACGTTGACGACCGTCGCCAACGCGGCGGTGCGCCCCGTGGTCGGCCGCTATGTCCGAAACTTACGCGAGCAATTGCGCGGGCGGGGCATGGCCGGGCGGCTGGCGCTGCTGCGCTCGGATGGCGGGCTGATGACCTCGGAGAAATCCGAGGAGCATCCGGTTTCGCTGCTGATGTCGGGCCCGGCGGGTGGCGTTACCGGGGCCTTATGGGTCGCGAAAAATGCCGGGCTTGGCAACATCCTGACGCTGGATGTTGGCGGCACCTCGACCGACGTGGCCTTGATCGAGAATGGCGAACCGCGCCGCACGCGCACGACCGAGGTCGGCCATTTGAGCGTGCGCGCCTCCTCGCTCGACGTGAAGACCGTTGGCGCGGGCGGTGGCTCGATCGCTTACGTGCCCGAACTGACCAAGGCGCTGCGTGTCGGTCCGCAATCGGCGGGCGCGGTGCCGGGGCCGGTCGCTTATGGCAAAGGCGGCACTCAGCCGACCGTGACCGACGCCAATGTTGTGCTCGGCTATCTGCCCGAGGCGTTGCTCGGCGGCACCTTCAAGCTCGACCGCGCGGGCGCGACGGCGGCGGTGCAGACGATCGCCGATGCACTCGGCATCGGGCTGCACGAGGCGGCGCGCGGGATTATCGACATTGCGAACGAGAATATGTTCGGCGCGCTGCGGATGATTTCGGTGCAGCAGGGGTACGACCCGCGCGACTTTGCGCTGATGGGGTTTGGCGGGGCGGGGCCGCTGCATGTCAACGCGGTCGCGCGGCTGATGGGCAGTTATCCGGCGGTGTCGCCGGTCTCGCCCGGCGTGCTGTGCGCATTGGGCGACGTGACGACGCGGATGCGCACCGAGGCGGCGCGATCGCTGTCCAAGCGGCTGTCGCAGACCAGTGCCGAAGAAGTGATCGGCCTGCTCGACGAAATGGCGGCGCAGACGCGCGGCGAGCTGGTCGAGGGCGGTGTGCCCGAAGCCGAGGTGAGCGCGGTGTTCGAAATCGACGTGCGCTATCACGGCCAGGCGTTCGAGGTGCCGATGGTGATCGACCTGGAAACGCTGCGCAGCGAGGGGCTGGGGCCGCTGACCGAGCGTTTCGACGAGGAGCATCGCCGGCTGTTCACCTTCAACATGGATACCGAGCATGAACTGGTGAATCTGCGTGCGGTGGCGCTTGGCCGCGCCCCGGCGCTGTCGCCCGCACAGCTCGAACAAGGCGATGGCAATCCGGCCGCCGCCAAGCTGCGCGACCATGAGATCTGGATGGATGGCGGCATTCAGCAGGGCGCGATCTACGACCGATCGAAACTGCGCGCGGGCGATGTGATCCCTGGCCCCGCGATCGTGATCGAGATGGATTCGACCACGCTGATCGAAACGCACCACGCCGGAACGGTCGATGCCGTCGGCAACATCCTGATCATGCCGGCTTGAGGAGCTAGACCGATGCCTGCCCAGATACTCCAGACCAACGCCACGCCCTTCTCGCCCGTCGAGATCGATCCCGTCACGCTCGACATCATCGAGAATGCGCTGCGCAATGCGCGTGTCGAGATGGACGCGACGCTGGTGCGCACCGCCATGTCGCCCGGCATTCGCGAGCAAGGCGACAGCTTCCCGCTGATCGCCGATCATAAGGGCCGGATGATCGTCGGCCAGTTCGGCTCGTTCATCGACGGCTTCCTCAAAGTCTATACCGGCACGCTGGAGGAGGGCGACATGATCCTCCTGTCGGACCCCTATTCGTGCGACGGCGCGGTCAGCCATTCCAATGACTGGCTGATCCTGCTGCCGATCTTCCGATCGGGCCGGCTGATCGCGTGGAGCGCGATGTTCGGGCATATGTCCGATATCGGCGGCAAGGTGGCGGGATCGATGCCGATCGACGCGTCGTCGATCTTCGAGGAAGGCGTGCGCATCCCGCCGGTCAAGATCTACCGCAAGGGCGTGTATAATGAGGACGTCGTGGCGCTGGTGATGCACCAGACGCGCACCCCCGATTGGTGCAAGGCCGATCTCAGCGCGATCATCGCTTCGTGCCGGGTCGCCGCGCGGCGCGTGGACGAGATGTGCACGCGCTTTGGCGAGGATGTGTTCGTCTCGGCGACCGAGGAACTGCTCGCGCGCAACCACCGCGCGATGAAGACGCTGATCGCCAGCGCGATCGGCGAGGCGCCGGTCACGTTCGAGGATTATATCTGCGACGACGGCAAGGGCTTCGGCCCGTACAAGATCAAATGCACGATGCGCCGCATCGGCGAGAAGGTGCTGCTCGATTTGGACGGCACCGATCCGCAGAGCAGCGCCTCGATCAACTTCTTCCTCAACGAAAACATGTTCAAGATGTTCTTCGGCATCTACATGATCATGGTGTTCGATCCGCAGATTCTGTTCAACGACGGTTTCTATGATCTGATCGAAGTGCGCATCCCCGAGGGATCTTTGCTCAAGCCGAAATTCCCGGCAGCGCTGTCGGGGCGTACCCATGCGCTCGGGCGGATCTTCGATATTCTGGGCGGGCTGTTGGGGCAGAAGACGCCGGAATTCCTCAACGCCGCAGGATTCTCCTCCTCGCCGCATCTGTTCTATTCGGGCACCGATGGCGAAGGGCGCTGGTTCCAATTGTTCCAGATCGGCTTTGGCGGGATTCCGGGGCGGCCGTTTGGCGATGGGCCGGACGGGCATTCGCTGTGGCCGGGCTTCACCAACGTGCCCAACGAATTCCTCGAACGCTATTTCCCGCTGATGATCGAACGCTATGAAACTGCGGCGGATTCGGGCGGGGCGGGGCTGCACCGCGGCGGCAATGGCATCCACATGACCTATCGCTTCCTCGAACCCGGCATCATCGCGATCCATGACGATCGCTGGTTCACCTATCCCTGGGGCGTGAACGGCGGCGAGCCGGGCGCACGGGCGCGCAAGATCATCGAGAAGAGCGACGGCACGCAGACGATCGTCGGTAACAAGAGCGAGGAGATTGCGGTCGAAGCGGGCGACCAGTTGCACTTCATCACCTGGGGTGGCGGCGGCTGGGGCGATCCGCTGGAGCGCGACCCCGCGCTGGTGGCGCTGGAGATCCGCCAGGGGCTGGTCACGGTTGACGGGGCACGGCGCTATGGCGTGGTGATCGCGGACGGGGCGGTCGATACCGCCGCGACCGAGGCGCTGCGCGCGGAGCTGCGCAGCAGCCGCGCGGGCGCGCTGCCGCTGTTCAATTACGGGCCGGATATCGAGACGTTGCGCGCCAATTGCCTGGCCGAAACCGGGCTGCCCGCGCCGCGCGCGCCGCATTGGGTGGTGCCTGATCTCGCGGTGGCGGCAGAATGACGATGAACAGTGAAAATACCGGACCGCTCAAGGGCATTCGCGTGGTCGAGATGGGCCAGCTCATCGCCGGCCCGTTCTGCGGGCAGCTACTCGGCGACATGGGCGCCGACGTCGTCAAGATCGAGCCGCCGGGCAAGGGCGACCCGATGCGCGACTGGGGGCGGGGCGAGTTCCATTTGTGGTGGGAAGTCGTGTCGCGCAACAAGCGTTCGGTCTCGGCCAATTTGCGCATCCCCGAAGGGCAGGCGCTGGCGCGCAAGCTGATCGCCAAGGCCGATATCCTGATCGAGAATTTCCGCCCCGGCACGCTCGAGAAATGGGGGCTGTCGCCGGAAGCCTT
>JAIXZV010000311.1 GCA_027489365.1 Sphingomonadales bacterium | reverse complement strand
CCGTCGCGGATCGCATCGGCCAGCACGTGACGCGCGAACAGGAAGATTAGGCGCGGGGCCTCGGCCAGCAGGAAGGGCTGGAGATGCTCCACCGGGAAATTGCGCAGCCCGAACAGGCCCGCGTAGGACAGGTCGACCAGGAAGGCTACGGTGCCTTCGGCCTCGGCCTTCACTTCGATCCGCAGTACGATCTCGTACACGTCGTCGCCGACCTGCGCCGAGGCGATGTTGAACTGCACGTCGATCGCGGGCGCGATCTGGTTCTGATAGATTGCCGGCGCGTTCGGGTTCTCGAACGACAAGTCCTTGACATATTGCGAGATAAGCCCCGCGGCCGGTGCGGTGTCTTCGCCATTGGCGAGCGGTGCGCTCACGCCACCGGAGTTCATCGTGCCGTCGTCCTGCTCACTCATGGAACTTCGTCCTATCCCTGTCCGTATAGCCTCGGCTGCGTAGCGCCGTAGAAGGCGCGCGCCTAGCAGGGGGTGGCGTCGAGTTCAACACGGCCCGCCGCTGGGACTATGCGATCGCATCATTTGAATCCGCGGCCCGTTGCGCCTATGTAGCGAGCTTGCAGGACGGACCGGAGGCCAAGTGTTCCTAGTTGTAATTCTCGCAATGGTGGCCGGCTTCATGGCGCTGCAGCTGTATCGCGTGCTCGGCAAGCGCACAGGCCATGAGCAGCCGCTGCCCCGTCCGGCCGAAGAGCGCGCGCCGCTGACCGTGGTGCAGCGCCCGGTCGAGGCGCTTCCCGACACGCGCGAGCCGGTCGGCCGTGCGGTCGAGCCCAAGGCCGAAACCGGCGTCCGAGCGATCATCGCGGCCGATCCGTCGTTCGACGTCGCGCGCTTCCTGGAGGGATCGCAGGCGGCGTATCGCATGATTCTTGAAGCGTTCTGGAAGGGTGACGAGGAACAGCTCGCCTGGTTGGCCGAGGATGAGGTGCGCGATGCTTTCACGCAGGCGATCCTGGCGCGGACCGAGGCAGGTCATGTGCTCGATAATCGGCTCGTGGCGATCGAGCGCGCGGTGATTTCCGATGCGTCGCTTGAGGGCAAGCTGGCGCGCATCACGGTGCGCTTCGATGCCGCGATCGCGGCGGTCACGCGCGATGCCGACAACAATGTCGTCGCCGGATCGATGACCGACGCGGTGGAGACGCACGATGTCTGGACCTTCGCGCGCACGTTGAAGAGCAAGGACCCGAACTGGAAACTCGCCGATACCGACGAGGCGTAAGGCCGATGCGGGGGGCACCGGGTTCGATAGAGGCAGTCGCGGGGGCTCGCGTCGGCGCGCCACGGATGCGGACCTTGGCTATGGCCGCGCTGACTCTCCTGCTGACCGCTTGCGGTGGCGGTCAGGTCGAACGCCCGAACCGATATCGTCCCGCGCCCGTCCGCACGCCGGTGCGGGCGACTCCGATCGCGCCGCAACCGACCGCCCCGGTCCCCGCCGGGACCGCGACGGCCGCGAGTGCCGGGGTCATCGCTGGCCCACCGATCTATACGCTGCCGATCGATGAACCCGCTGCGGCCCGCGCGCTGGTGGCGTTTCGGGCGTCGTGCGCCTCGCTACAACGCCGCCCCGACACTTCCGGCCTGACTCGCGGCACCGACTGGGCCCCCGCCTGCACCGCCGCCGCGACCGTCCGGAGCGGTGAGGCGCGCGCCTTCTTCGCGCAATATTTCGAAGCAGTGCAAGTCGGCGACGGCAAGGCGTTTGCGACAGGCTATTACGAACCCGAAATCCGCGGCTCGCGGGATCGGCGTAGCGGCTATGACGTGCCGGTGTACGCCCGCCCGCGCGATCTGGTCGAGGTCGATCTCGGCGCGTTCAGCGATGCACTTAAAGGCAAGCGCATCCGCGGCCATGTCGTCGGGCAGAATTTCGTGCCGTATGACGATCGCACGGCGATCGAGCAGGGCTCGCTCGACGGCCGCGCGCCGGTGCTCGCCTGGGCGGCGGATCCGGTCGAACTGTTCTTCCTGCAAATCCAGGGTTCGGGTCGCCTGCGCTTGCCCGACGGCTCGGTGATGCGAATCGGCTACGATACGCAGAACGGGCGTGACTACACCGGGATCGGCGCGTTGATGAAGAAACGCGGGCTGCTTGCACCGGGGCAAAGCTCGATGCAGGGCCTCGTTCAGTGGCTGCACGAGCATCCCGAACAGGGCCGCGACATTATGCGCGAGAATAAGAGCTATGTGTTCTTCCGCGAATTGTCCGGCCCGCCCTTGGGCGCACTCGGCCTGCCGGTCAGCGGGGGCGTGAGCGCCGCTGCCGACCCGTATTTCGTGCCCTTGGGCGCGCCCGTCCTGCTCTCGATGGACCGCGCCGATGCCAGCCGTCTGTGGGTCGTGCAGGACACCGGCGGCGCGATCAAAGGGTCTAACCGGATCGATACCTTCTGGGGGGCCGGGGCCGATGCCGAGGCGACCGCAGGCGGCATGGCGGCGCGCGGCACTGCGTTCCTGCTGTTGCCGGTCGGCACACTCGCGCGATTGTCCGGTGAGAGGGCCGATGGGAACGCGCTTCCTCAGCCCTGACGAGGCAGCGCTTTGGGCGCGCGTGATGTCGGGCGTGCGGCCATTGCAGCCCAAGCGCGCGATCGATCCCACGAAAAGCGAACCTAGACCGTTCGTGTCGAGCGAAGTCGAGACACCCCTCCGCCCGAGGAACAGCCCGGCGACGTTAACTGCGGCGCCCGATGCGGCTTCTCGACTGCGCTCTAAGCGAACGGATGGGAGGGGTACTCCCGCCCCAGCCGCATCGACCAAGACTACCGCCAAACCTAGACCAACCACCCCCGCCAACACGCTCGACGGCACATGGGACCGGCAGCTTTCGCGCGGCCTGGTCTCGCCCGATCGCACGATCGATTTGCATGGCCATACGCTGCATTCCGCGCATGATCTGCTCGATGCCGCGCTCGATGCGGCGATCCGGAGTGGCGATCGGCTGATCCTGCTGATCACCGGCAAGCCGCCGCGCCCGACCAGCGAGCGGCCGCACGCGCGCGGCGCGATCCGCGCGGCGACCGGCGATTGGCTCGCCGGATCGCGTCATGCCAGCGCGATCGCTGCGGTACGCGCCGCGCATCCGCGTCATGGCGGGGCAGGTGCGCTCTATATCATCCTCCGGAGACCGCGGTCGAACATGCCACCCTCGCGAAAGTCTTAACCTTTCGCTGGCATGGTCCCGCCGGGCCCGAGCGCTTTTGCTCGGGGTTGGGAGTCATGCGACATCGCGATGGACGAAGTATCGCTGAAAAGCCGCGCGATCGTGTTCGCGATGTGCGCCGGGGCGGTTGCGTTCATCCTGGCGCTCGTCGCGACGTCTGGCGGCGGCGTCGACATTACCAACGTATCGCGCGCGCTGATCCCTGCGGTGGTCTGTGCCGCGATGTGCTGGGCCTCGGCCGAGCGGAGCATTTCCGCTACGGCTGCCGCGATCGATGCGGCGATCGCGCGGCTCGCGCGCGCCGCGCACGGTGACCTGAGCAGCGAAATTCCGGCCGAAATCGCCGTGAACGTACCGCAGCTCGCGACCGCGATGCACAGCCTGTTCCATCAATTGAACGCCAATCTCGACAGCGTCCACCGGCTTGCCATGTTCGATTCGGTGACTGGCCTTGCCAACCGCACCAATTTCCGGCGGAGCTGCGAACGGATGCTGGTCGAGTCCCCGATCGGCCCCGGCGGGCGCGGCGGGGGTGCGCTGTTCTTCATCGATCTCGATCGTTTCAAGGCGGTCAACGATACGATGGGCCATGCCTGCGGCGACATGCTGCTCGGCATGGTCGGCAACCGGCTGCGCGCGGTGGCGGACGGCGTGACCATGCCGCCGGGCAGCCCGCCGCCGTTGATCGGACGTTTGGCCGGGGACGAATTCACCATCTTCTTCAGCGCGCTCAGCGATCCCAGCGAAGCGGCGCGGATCGGGCGGGGCGTGCTGTTCGCGCTGGCCGAGCCGTTCGATCTGTCGGGGACGGAGGTTACGATCGGGGCGTCGATCGGCATCGCGCTGCGCCCGCAGCACGGCGAATCGCTGACCGATCTGATGCGCGCGGCCGATGCCGCGATGTACCACGCCAAGGCCGGCGGCCGTGGTCGCGCCGAGCATTTCACCGAGCAGCTCGCCGCGCAAATCGCCGAGCGCGCCGCACTCGAAAGCGATCTGCGCGAGGCGCTCGATCGCAACGAATTCACTTTGGTGTTTCAGCCGCAAGTCGGGGCGGAGGACGGGCGGATCGTCGCCGCCGAGGCGTTGCTGCGCTGGCGCCATCCGCGCGACGGCTTGCGCCTGCCCGGCAGCTTCCTGGAACGGGCCGAGGAAACCGGGCTCATCGTCGAGATCGGCGAATGGGTCGTCCACACCGTTGCCGAGACAATCGCGCGCTGGGGCCGGATGGGGATCGAGCAGCGCCTCGCCGTCAACGTCTCGCCGCGTCAGCTCGACCATGCGACCTTCTTCCGTCGCCTGCGCGAGGCGATGCGCGCGGCCAATGCGCCAGCGCATTTGCTCGAGCTGGAAATCAGCGAAACGCTCGCGATGCATTGCAGCAGCGAAGTGCTCGACGCGGTCGCCGCCCTCCGCGCAGATGGCGCGACGATTGCGATCGACGATTTTGGTACGGGCTATTCCAATCTCGCCCGGCTGCGCAGCTTGCCGATCGACCGGATCAAGCTCGACCGTAGCCTGATCGAACATATCGCCGACGACGCCGATGCGCGCAGTATTGCGCACGCGGTCATCGGGCTGATCCACGGCCTGGGCTGCGAAGCGGTGGGCGAGGGGATCGAGAGCCACGCCCAAGCCGAGATCCTGCGGATCATCGGGTGCGACGTGATTCAGGGCTATGCCGTCGCCTCGCCAATGGACGAGGACGCGTTCATTTCGTGGAGCCAGGGCGAGGTGCGCTGGGCGTCGGCGGGGTGACGGACCACGCGCGCGTGGCGGCCACCCGCGCCGTCAGGGCAGTTTGAGCGCGGCCTTGATGTCAGCCCAGGCGACCAGCTTGAAATTCTGCGCTGCCGGGGCGTTCTGCCCGTCCTGCGCCACGAACAACCCGCCGGGATAGCCCGGTCCGAAATCGCCCACCGCCGCGTCGATCCCGTCGGTTTCCTCGGTCGATCCGATCGCGCCCGCGCTGATGCGGAAGCGGCCGAGATAGGCGTCGTCTGAGAGCCGGTAGACGGCATAGGCATTGTCGCCCTGGCTCGACACCAGCAGATAGCCGCCATTCTCCTGACCTTCGGCCGCAAGCGTAACGCCCTCGGTATCGGCGACGATCTGATAGCCATCGGCCGAGGCCATTTTGATCGGGTCGGTCGCGCCACCGGGGGCGGCATCGAAGCGCCACAGGCCGACATCTTCCTCCGCCACGTAGAGCCGGTGGGTGCGCTCGTCGGTGACGCAGCCCTCGGATTGCGTGGCGAGCTTCATCGTGCGGACGATCTGGCCGGTCGGCGCACGGTCGCCGAGCGTCAGCGCGACTTGGCGGATCGTACCGTCCTTGATTACGTTAAAGGCGAAGAGTGTGCCGCCCTCGCGGTACAGGCACACGCCGTACGCTTCGCCCGCGCCGGCCGAAATCTTGCCCAGCGGAATCAGCGTGGCGCTGGCAGTGTCGAGCCGGAACAAGGCGAGCTTGGCGTTGAGCGGATCGCTGCGATCGCTCGCCGCGACGATGATGCCCGCTGCACCCATGTCGCGCAGGTCGACATTGTTGACCCGACCGGCATTGATGAAGGAGCGCTGCTTGCCCTGCAGATCATAGACGTAGAGTCCGGCCTGCTTGTCGGTCCCGACGATCAGGCTGGCGGCCGAATCGACCAGATTGCGCCAGATCTCGGGGACGTCGGCGGCGTCGGCATTTGAGTTGCCGACCGCTGCGGTCTGTCCGCGCGCGGGGACGGTTGCGGTCGGCGCGGTCGAGAAAGCCGGGCGGGTCGCGGTGGTGGCACAGCCTGCCATTCCGAGGGACAGCAGGCTGCACAGCGCGGCAGTGTGGAGCGTCCGCATCAGAAGTTGATGCGCACGCCGCCGGCGTAACGACGGCCGAAGCGCTCCCATTCGATCGTCTGGGCCGACGTATCCGGTACGGTCTGGCCCAAGGCGCGCAACAGATTGCCCGGATCGGAGAAGCGACGCCCCGGCTGGTTCAGCAGATTGGTCGCGTCGAAAAACACTTCGAAGTTCTTGGTGACCGCATAGCGCGCCGAGAAATCCATTTCGTCATCCGCATCCCAATAGGTGTCACCGGCATCGGTCAGATCGTCGGCGATCGTGTCCAGCCACTTCGACCGGCGCTGATACTGCAGGCGCAACGACAGGCCGTATTTCTCGTAATAGCCGCCGATGTTATAGACCATGTCCGACGTGCCCGGCAGCCGCACCTGTCGCGCGGGCACGATGAAGGTCGGATTGACGATCCTGGGCTTGGTCACGCGGCTGTCGTTCAGCGTGACATTCGCGCTGATGCCAAACCCACCCATCCAGTCGGGTAGGCCGATGTCGCTGACCCACGGCTGCAGCTGGAGCTGCGCCGTCGCTTCCGCGCCGAACACGCGACCATCGCCGCCATTGGTGATGCCGGAGAAGAGATAGGCCGAACGGTCGATCCCGTTGGTGTCCAACGCATTGGAGCCGAACGTGCGGCTTTGGCGATACAGCACGTCGCGGATGTTTTTGTAGAACAAGCCGACCGAGATGTAGCCCTGCGGACGCATATACCATTCGAAATAGGCGTCGAAGCCATAAGCTTTCTCCGGCTTTACCGCCGGGTTTCCGCCCGAAATCGTCTGGT
>JAIXZV010000324.1 GCA_027489365.1 Sphingomonadales bacterium | reverse complement strand
TCCACCTCGACCGGTTCGTCGAGCGGTTCGGGATCGAGCGCCAGCTCCGGCTCCAGCGGCACGGTCATCAACATTTCCTCGGGCGGATCGAGCACCTCGACCTCGACCGACAGATCTTCGACGGGCGGGTCCTCGACTTCGACCGGCGGCTCCTCGACCTCGAGCTCGACCGGCGGGTCTTCGACGTCGACTGGCGGCTCTTCGACGTCGAGCGGCACGGTCAGCAGCACATCGTCCTCGGGCGGCAGCGGCGGGTCGTCCACGTCGAGCAGCACCGGCGGCGCCGAAGTGTCGAGCACGTCTTCGACCGGCGGGTCTTCATCGGCCTCGGGCGGCAGCAGCGGTAACGTCTCCTCGGCATCGAGCGGCGACGTCTCGTCGTCCTCGGCCTCCAGCGGCAACGTCTCCTCCGCGTCCTCGACCAGCTCCAGCTCGAGCGGCAACGTGTCGTCGTCGAGCAGCACGAGTTCGAGCGGCAATGTCTCCTCCTCGACGTCGGGTTCGAGTTCCGGTTCGGCGAGCGGATCGAGCGCGAGTAGCTCCTCGTCGAGCTCCAGCAGCTATGGCTCGAGCAGCTACGGTTCGAGCAGCCACGGCTGGGGCTCGACCGGCGGTTACGGATCGAGCGGCATCACCAGCAGCGGCTCCGGCAGCAACGGCAGTTCGGGCAGCTCGGGCAGCAGCGGGTCGAGCGGCGGCCCGCCCGCCCCGGTCCCCGCACCGCCGATGGTACTGCTGTTCGGCGCGGCGGCAGCGGCGCTGGTCGCGCGCAAGCGTTTCGCCAAGCCGACCACGATCACCGCTTAAATAGCGTCGCACGCTTTCCGACCGGCTCCCGCGTTCCCGCGCGGGGGCCGGTTTTGCATTGAGCGCTTCGGGTTGCGCGTTGGCGAGCGCAACGGCATAGCCCGGCCATGCACGACATCCGCTTCATCCGCGAAAATCGCGACGCTTTCGACGCTGCTCTGGCACGGCGTGGCCTTGCCCCCATTGCCGCCGAACTTATCGCGCTGGACGAGCGCCGCCGCGCGCTGTCGACCGAGGCGCAGGTTGCCCAGGCGCGCCGCAACGAAGCCTCCAAGGCAATCGGCGCGGCCAAGGCGGCGAAGGATGACGCAACCGCCGCGACGCTGATGGCCGAAGTCGCAGCGCTCAAGGAGCGGATGCCCGCGATCGAGGCGGAGGAAAAGGAAGCGGCGGCGCGATTGAAGGCGGCGCTGGAGGTCATCCCCAACCTGCCTGCCGACGATGTGCCTTATGGCACGAGTGAGGAAGGCAATGTCGAGGAGACGCGCTGGGGCACGCCGCGCGCCTTCGACTTTACGCCAAAAGAACATGCCGACGTTGCGCCACCGCTGGGCATGGATTTCGAAACCGGCACGCGGCTTTCGGGCGCGCGCTTCACCTTCCTGCGTGGCGACATGGCGCGGCTTCACCGCGCGCTCGGCCAGTTCATGCTCGACGTGCAAACGCGCGAGCATGGCTATGAGGAATGCAACCCGCCCGTGCTGGTCAAGGACGAGGCGATGTACGGCACCGACAAACTGCCAAAGTTTGCCGAGGACAGCTTCCGCACGACCGACGACCGTTGGCTCATCCCCACCAGCGAAGTCTCGCTCACCGCCAGCGTTATGGGCGAATTGCTCGGCGAAAGCGCGCTCCCGCTGCGGCTCACCGCGCTCACCCTTTGCTTCCGCTCCGAAGCGGGCGCCGCGGGTCGCGATACGCGCGGCTTCATCCGCCAGCACCAATTCGAAAAGTGCGAGCTGGTCAGCATCGTGCGGCCCGAGGATAGCGAGGCCGAGCATCAGCGCATGGTCCGCGCCGCCGAGACGATCCTCGAACGCCTGAACCTGCCCTATCGCAAGCTGCTGCTGTGCACCGGCGACATGGGCTTCGGCGCGCGCAAGACCTATGATCTGGAGGTGTGGCTGCCGGGCCAGGGCGCGTATCGCGAGATCAGCTCCTGTTCGAACACCGGCGCGTTTCAGGCACGGCGGATGAACACGCGGTATCGTGTGGCGGCCGAGAAGAAGACCGAGTTCGTCCACACCCTCAACGGCTCCGGCCTCGCGGTCGGCCGCACGCTGGTGGCGGTGCTGGAGAATTACCAAAATGCGGACGGCAGCGTCACGGTGCCGGAGGCGCTGTTGCCCTATATGGGTGGGGTGACGCGGTTGGAGCCCAAGCACTGACCCAAACCGTTCGTGCTGAGCCTGTCGAAGCACTGCTCGCCACACACACTTCGGAATGTGTGGCGAGCAGCCCTTCGACAGGCTCAGGGCGAACGGGATTTGGTTCGAATTTGAAAGAGATCCGATGCGCATCCTGCTCACCAATGACGACGGCTACCACGCGCCGGGCCTAAAGATCCTCGAAACGATCGCCGCGAAATTCTCCGACGATGTGTGGATCGTCGCGCCTGCGGAGGAGCAATCGGGTGCCGGTCATTCGCTGACGCTCAGCCGCCCGATCCGCGTGCGCAAGCATGGCGAGAAGCGCTTCGCCGTCGCGGGAACGCCGACCGATGCGGTGATGATGGCGCTCGCCAAGATCATGCACGAGCACAAGCCCGATCTGATCCTGTCGGGGGTCAATCGCGGCGCGAACCTGGCCGAGGACGTAACCTATTCGGGCACCGTCTCCGCGGCGATGGAGGGGGCGCTCGCAGGCGTCCGCTCGATCGCGCTGAGCCAGGTGTATAACCGCGAAGGCATGGGCGATTCGGTGCCGTTCGACGCCGCCACCGCCTGGGGCGAGCGCGTCCTGCGCCCGCTGATCGATGCGCCACTCGAGCCGCGCACGCTGGTCAACATCAATTTCCCGGCGGTCGCGGCGGATGCGGTGAAGGGTGTGCGGATCGCGCAGCAGGGCCTGCGCGATTATGGGCGGCTGCAGATCGTCACCAATCGCGATCCGCGCGGCTACGAATATCACTGGTTCGCGCTCGGGCCGACGGTCGAGACGCCGGCGCATTCGACCGATCTGGAGGCCGTGGCCGACGGTTACGTCGCGGTGACGCCACTCCATCTCGACCTGACACACCGCCCGTCACTCGCTATGCTGGGGGCGCTATACGGGTAGGGGGACGAGCATGGGTGACGGGCGCAGGATGTTGTTTGGCGGATTCCTCCTGACCCTCGCGCTTGGTGCCTGCATCCCGAACCCGGATCGTCCGCAACGCGGGTACGAGCCGCGCGACGACCAGCGGCCTTATGAACCGGCGGGCGGTCTGCCCTATGATCGGCCGCAGGACCCGTATGAACCGCGCCGGATCGACGAGGGCGTCTCCGCCCTCCCCGCGCCCCCGCCCGCGTGGCAGGCGCGCCCGGTCACGCCCGATGCCGAGACGGTCGCACCCGGCAGCTATATCGTCCGCCCCGGCGACACGCTGCGCGCGGTGAGCGACCGGACCGGCGCCGGATCCGAGGCGATCGCCCGCGCCAACGCGCTGCCCGCCCCGTTCGTGATCCGCGCCGGGCAGCGGCTGGAGATCCCCGGCGGGCGCTACCACCTCGTGCGTGCCGGGCAGACCGGCATCGCGATCGCGCGCGCCTACGGCGTCGATTGGTCGCGGATCGTCACCGCGAATGATCTGGCCGAGCCTTACATTCTGCGCGTGGGGATGCGCATCCTGATCCCCGGCACCGCCACCGGCAGCAGTGCCGCCGAACGCGCCGCCGCCTTCCGGCTCGACATCGATGACATCGTGACCGGCGGCGAGCCAGCCCTGGCGGTGAACGAGCGTCCGGTGAAGCCGAGCGCATCGCCGCGCCGGGTGCTTTCCGCCACGCAAGCCATTACCGAGCCGAGCCGCTTGACCAGCGGGTTCGCCTGGCCCGTCCACGGTCGCATCGTCGCGCGCTTCGGCCCTACCGGCGCGACCGGCGAGAAATATAACGGCGTGAAAATCGCGGTGCCGCTCGGCACGCCGATCCTGGCGGCGGCGGACGGGGTGGTCGCTTACGCCGGATCGGGCGTGCCCAATCTCGGCGGGCTGGTGATCGTGAAACATGGCGATAGCTGGACGACGGTTTACGGCCATGCCAGCCAGTTGCTCGTCCAGCGCGGGCAATCGGTAAAGCGCGGGCAAACCATTGCGCTGTCGGGCGATTCGGGCGTGGCAGATCGGCCCGAGGTGCATTTCGAGATGCGCAAAGGCCGCGTGCCGGTCGATCCGCAGCGGCAGTTGCCGGGGATTTGATCCTCTTTTGTCATCCCCGCGAACGCGGGGACCCAGCTCGTGCCGTTCGAGATGGGTCCCCGCTTTCGCGGGGATGACAAAGGGGGCTCTGGTCTTCTACGGAGCCACATCATGACCGTGCATACCTCCCCCCTCCTCCGCCTCCTGTCCGAACGCGGCTATATCCATCAGGTGACCGATGGCGCGGCGCTCGATGCGCTCGCGTCGAAGCAGATCGTGCCGATCTATGTGGGTTTCGACGCCACCGCACCCTCGCTCCATGTCGGCAACCTAGTCTCGGTCATGCTGCTGCGGCGCATCCAGCAGGCCGGACACAAGCCGATCGTCATCATGGGCGGCGGCACCACCAAGATCGGCGATCCCTCCGGCAAGGACGAAGTGCGCAAGCTGCTCGACGATGAGGGCATCAACGCCAATATCGCGTCGATCCGCCGCGCGTTCGAGCGGCTGCTGACTTTCGGAGACGGCCCGACCGACGCGATCATGGTCAACAATGACGAATGGCTGAGCAAGCTCAGCTACATCGACCTGCTCCGCGATGTCGGTCGCCACTTCACGATCAACCGGATGCTGACCTTCGATTCTGTCCGCCTCCGCCTTGATCGCGAGCAACCGCTGACCTTCCTCGAATTCAACTACATGATCCTCCAGGCTTACGACTTTCTGGAGCTTTCACGCCGGTACGGCTGCCGCGCGCAGATGGGCGGATCGGACCAGTGGGGCAATATCGTCAACGGCGTCGAACTGACCCGCCGGATCGACGGCACCGAAGTGTTCGGCGTCACCACGCCTCTCATCACCAAGGCCGACGGCTCGAAGATGGGCAAGGCGGTATCGGGCGCGGTGTGGCTCAACGAGGACCAGCTCTCGCACTTCGACTATTGGCAATTCTGGCGCAACACCGACGACCGCGACGTCGGGCGCTTCCTGCGGCTGTTCACCGACGTTCCGCTTGACGAGATCGCCCGGCTCGAGGCGCTCGAAGGGGCAGAAATCAACGCGGCGAAGATCGTGCTCGCCAATGAAGCGACGGCGCTGTGTCGCGGCGATGCAGCAGCAAAGGAGGCCGCCGAAACCGCGCGCCGCACGTTCGAGGAAGGCACGGCGGGCGACGCCCTGCCGACCTTCGCCGTGCCATCGGGCAGCATCGGCATCGTCGACGCGCTCGTTGGCTTGGGCCTGGCGGCGTCGAAGGGCGAGGCACGGCGGCTGATCAAGGGCGGCGGCGCGCGGATCGGCGGGGAGAAGGTCTCCGACGAAGCCACGGTGGTCACGGTCGGTGACGAACCGGTCCGCATCGCCGCCGGCAAGAAGCACCACGGATTGCTCGTGCGCGGCTAACCCCCTGCACCTTTTGCGCAAAAATCCGCGAAAAGGTGGCGGGGTAACCCTTTGTTAAGCGGCTTCGTTGCGACCTGCTTCACACCCCGATCGTACTTTCGGATGGCCGAACAGAGGGGTCTGACGATGGCGAGAACACTGGCTTTGCCGGTCACGGATAACCGTGCGCTGGCGCGAGACGAAGTTCATTACCGCGCACGGGCGTTCGGGCCCGATGCGCGCCCGGTATCGCTGTTGATCGTCAATCTTTCCGCCATGGGGCTGATGGCGCGGGCGGATGTGCCCTATGCGGTCGGCGAACGGCTTAGGATCACCTTGCCGGTGGTCGGCGTGGTCGTCGCCGAACTGCGCTGGTCGCTCGGCGGGCGGATCGGGTGCGAACTCGACCAGCCGATCGATCTCGCCGATTATTATGAACTGCTGGCGGTGATGCTGAAGGCGCGTTAGCCCGAGCGCAGCAACGCAACCCCGGCGTCGCGCTCGAACAGATACAGCGCCGTCCGTGCCGCTTGCCCGCGCGGACCCTCCAGGCCACCGTCGCGGTCGATCAGCAGCCGCGCATCGTCGGTTGCCACGGGCAACAGCGCGCCGAGCATCTCCGCCGTCGCCAACCGGAATCCCGCCTCGCCCGATTGCCGCGTGCCGAGCAATTCCCCCGCCCCGCGCAGCCGCAAATCCTCCTCAGCGATGCGGAAGCCATCGGTCGTCTCGCGCATCAGGGCGAGCCGCGCGCGCGATGTTTCGCTCAAAGATCCGCCGCGAATCAGCAGGCAATTCGACTTGCCCGATCCGCGCCCGACGCGCCCGCGCAATTGGTGGAGCTGCGCGAGGCCGAAGCGATCAGCATGTTCGATCACGATCAGCGTGGCATTGGGCACGTCGACACCGACCTCGATCACCGTCGTCGCGACCAGCACGCCGATCTGTCCGGCGGCGAACGCCGCCATCACCGCATCCTTTTCGGGCGGCTTCATCCGGCCATGCACCAGCCCTACTCGGTCCCCGAAGCGCGCGCGCAACGTCTCGGCCCGCGCCTCGGCGGCGGCCATGTCGCTCTTCTCGCTTTCCTCGACCAACGGGCAGACCCAATAGGCCTGGCCATTGTCAGAGAGGTGGCGGCCGAGCGCATCGACGACATCGGAAAGGCGATCCTCCGAGATCACCCGCGTTTCGATCGGCTGGCGGCCCGGTGGCATTTCGTCCAACTGGCTGACGTCCATTTCGCCATAATTGGCGAGCGTCAGCGTGCGCGGGATCGGCGTCGCGGTCATCGCGAGCAGATGCGGGGCGGTCTTGGCCTTGGCTTGCAGCATCAT
>JAIXZV010000161.1 GCA_027489365.1 Sphingomonadales bacterium | reverse complement strand
TCGCCACCTCCCCCTGGCGGGGGAGGATTGAAATTACGCGATCCGCTTCGCCACCTCTTCGAGTTGCGCCGCGACCTTGCCCCACCCTTCGGTGAAGCCCATCGAATCGTGTTGCTGCATTGCCTCGGCGGTCCAGTGGCGGGCGCTGGCGGTGTAGCGGGTCTTGCCGTCTTCGTCGGCGAAGGCGAGCGTGCCGACCATGAACGGCCCCGCCGGGTTCCAGCCGTGGGTGAAGGCGTCGGTGAAGACGATGCGTTCGTGGGGCACGACCTCGAGATACACGCCCTCCTGCGGCGATTCCTCGCCGTTCGGGCCGCGCATGATCATCGCCGAGCGGCCGCCGGGGCGCATGTCCTGGTCGAGGATCTCGACGCGCCACGGTTTGGGGCACCACCATTCGGCGAGATGATCTGTGAAGGCGCGCCACACGGCTTGGCGCGGGGCGTCGATCAGGCGCGTGATTGTGAGTTCGTGCGGATTGGTCATTTTCGATCTCCTCAATCGCGGTCGGGCGCGCCGAGCGGGAAGAAGTGGCGGTAGGGCCGCGCTTCCTCGACGCAGCGGGCGAAGGGAGCCCAGTCGAGCAGATGCGCGCGATAGCCCCTCAGCATGGCGTAGGTATCGGGGATCGGGTGCGCCCAATCGGCGTAGAAGAGCGACGGCGCGGCGGCGCAATCGGCGAGCGTGGGGGTGTCGCCGCCCGCCGCCCAAATGCGCCCGGCGAGTTGCGCGTCGAGCCAGGCATAAGCGGTGTCGAGCGTCTTGCGCGCATCCTCGACCCCGATCGGATCGCGCTTGTCGAAGGGGCGCATGGCGTTGCCCACCAGTTTCTGCACCGGCGTCATCACGCGGTTGTCGAACACGCGGTCGAGCAAGCGGATTTCCAGCGCATCGCCTTCGGGCACGAAGCGGTGCGTGCCGGGGTGATGCGTGTCGAGATATTCGATGATGATGCTCGCCTCGGGCACGGTCCGCGCGCCGTCGGCCAGCACCGGGAACTGCCCGAACGGCCAGCGCCGCGCGAGTTCGGTCGCGGTGTCGATCTGGTCCGGGCCGAGCAGCCGGAAGGTGAAGGGCGTGTCATTGGCGTAGAGCGCGATCAGCGCCTTCTGGCAGTAAGACGAGAAGGGGTGGGCGAAGAGCTCAAGCATCGGCCACCCGTCGGTGCGTCTCCGTGTTTGTCATGGCGGCGTTTCCCTTCAGGCTCTGGAACCGACCAGCGCGAACGTCGCGCCTTGCGGATCGACGCCGACCATCGAGAAATCGCCGCCGGGAATTTCGATCGGTGGCTGGATGATGCTGCCACCGTTGTCCGTGATCGCAGCAACGGCCACATCGATGTCGGGCACGCGGAAATAATAGGTCCAGGCCGAGACCGGCATTTCCGGCAGCTTGGGCATGACCGCGCCGAGCATCCCGTGCCCCGGGGGCGATCCGTCGGGCGCGCGGCCGGCGTGGCGCAGGAATTCGTATTTGCCGAGTGGACCCATATCCATTTCGCCGTCCTTCACCCAGCCGAAACGCAGGCCGTAGAAAGGGAGTGCTGCGGCTGGGTCGGCTGAGGAAAGCTCGTTCCAGGCGCAATGGCCGGGGCGCGGCATGTCGTAGGAGAAGGACAGGCTGGTCGCGTCGGGATTGTCGGCGGGCGGCGTCGGCTTCAGAATATAGAAGGGCGCGCCGTGCGGATCGGCGACCAGCGCCATGCGGCCGACGCCCGGCATATCCCACGGCCCCATCTGCACCGCACCGCCGCCATCCGCGATCGACCGCGCCATCGCATCGACATCGTCGACCGAGACATAGCCGAGCCAGCCGGGGCGCGCGCCGCCCTCCTGCATCTGCGGGGTGAGCGGCATCAGTCCGGCGACCGGGCCGTTGGCGGACGATATCATGCGATAGTCGATCGGGCCGCCGCCCGCCGCGTCGATCCGCCAGCCGACGACCGTCTCATAAAAGGCGCGAGCGCCGTCCGGGTCGGGCGTGATCAGTTCGTACCAGATGAAGTCGCCGTGATGATTTGCCATCTTATTTCTCCAGCAAGACGACGGGTTCGAACCCGCCGAAAATCATGCGTTTGCCGTCGAACGGCATGGGGGCGTTCATCATGCGCGGGTCCTCGCGCAGCTTTTCGAACGCGGCATCGCGCGTCGCCTTGTCGGGCCATTCGATCCACGAGAAAGCGACCGTCTCCGCGGGCGTCGCGGCGACGGCTCGGGCGAAATCGGTGACCTTACCGGCGGGCACGTCGTCGCCCCAGCACTCGACCACGCGCGTTGCGCCGAGTTCGAGAAAGATGCTGTCGAGCGGGCTGGCATGGTCGATGAACGCTTGTTTGGCGTCGGTCGGAACGGGGATCACGAAACCGTCGATATAGGACATGGCGTGTCTCCTGCGGGGGTCAGGCGGCGGTAGCTGGTTCCGCAGCGGCGGACATCGCGGCGTGCGCATTCGGGTCCATCCAGAACGGGCCGAAGCCGTGGCCGTCCGGGTCCTCGACCCCGCGCGAATACATAAAGCCTTCGTCCTCCGCCCCGTGCACCTCGCGCCCGCCCGCGGCGAGCGCCGCAGCGGCGAAGGCGTCGACCGCGTCGCGCGAGGCGAGCGCCAGCGCGAACAGGGGGCCACCGGCGGTCCGCGCGTCGGCAGGCGGCTTGGGCGTCAGGCTGCGATAGACGTCGCGGCTGAGCAGGTTGAAGGTGATGCTGTCCGACCAGACCATCGACGCGGCCCCGTCATTGGAAAAGGCCGGTTCGCGCGTGCAGCCGATCGCTGCGTAGAAAGCGGTCGCGGCGGCGACGTCGGCCACGGGCAGGCTGATAAAGATCCTCTTTTTCACGGCGCAATTCTCCTGTGCGACTCGCTATTTGCCTTTGATGACGGCGTAAGTTATCAAAAGCAACCATGAAGTTAGAAAAAGTGACTGGCCGTTCCGGGGCCATGACGAAGCGCTGGTATGACGATGCGTGCGGCACCGCGCTGGCGATGGAGTTGGTGGGGGAGCGCTGGTCGCTGCTGATCGTGCGCGAACTGATGTTCGGGCCGCGCCGCTTCGGTGAATTGCGCGCCGGGCTGACCGGGATCAGCGCGAACGTGCTCACACAGCGACTGGAGGGTATGGAGCGGGTCGGCATCCTGATGAAGCGCAAGCTGCCGCCGCCGGCCTCGGTGCAGGTCTATGAACTGACGCCGCTGGGCTACTCTGCCGAAGTCGCGATCCAGGAATTGGGCCGCTGGGCAGCGCAATCGCCGCTGCATGATGCGACGCTGCCCTTCAGCGCGGCGTCGGCGATGTTGTCGTTCCGCACGATGATCGACCGCAGCCGCAGCGGTGCATTCGGTGCGACTGTCGGGTTCCGCTTCGGGAACGAGAGGTTTGTCGCGGTGGTGGATGCGAGCGGTATCGCGATTCGGCGGGGCGAGGCGGCGGGCGAAGCGGCCGTGCTGTTCGACACCGATCCGGCGACGCTCGCCTCGGTCGTCTACGGCGGACGCCCGATCGCCGACGCTGAGGCCGCGGGAACGTTACGGATTGCGGGCGACCGCGCGCTCGCGGAACGCTTCGTGACGCTATTCCCGCTTCCGGCAAAGCTCGGATAAGGTTTGCCGTTCGCTTCGAGCGCAGTCGAGAAGGCATTTCGTGCATCATTGTATCTCGACTTCGCGCGATACGAACGGTTAGGGAGGGGCGACGAACGAAAGCGCATCATGACGAACATTCCGAACACCCAGCCCGACAGCCGCGAGACGACGATCCTCGACGCGCCCGACCAGATGAAGAAGGTCCGCGACCTGTTCGGCATCGATTCGGATATGGAAGTCCCGGCCTTCTCGGTCGCCGACGAACGCGTGCCCGATCTCGATCCGGCCTATGTGTTCGATGCGGACACCACGCTCGCGATCTGCGCGGGCTTCGCGCACAACCGCCGCGTGATGGTGCAGGGCTATCACGGCACCGGTAAATCGACCCATGTCGAACAGGTCGCAGCACGGCTCAACTGGCCGTGCATCCGCATCAACCTCGACGCGCACATCAGCCGCATCGATCTGGTCGGGCGCGATGCGATCGTGCTCAGGGACGGTCAGCAGGTCACCGAATTCCGCGAGGGGCTCCTGCCCTGGGCGCTCCAGCACCCGGTCGCGCTGACCTTCGACGAGTATGACGCGGGCCGCCCTGATGTGATGTTCGTGATCCAGCGCATCCTCG
>JAIXZV010000022.1 GCA_027489365.1 Sphingomonadales bacterium | reverse complement strand
GCCGCTTCGCGCGTGGCAGCGCTCCGGCCCGCCTTGTCGATCGACATCGACATAAGGCGTTCGAGCACAGCCGGGATCGCGTCGATCCGCTCGTTCTGGACGAGGTAGATAGTGCCGAGGAAGGGTGGCTCGCTGGTTTCGTAGCCGTTCGATTTCTGGCCTGTGCCGCGCGGGCTGCGGCCGTTGAACAGGACGAGCAGATCGTCGTAATCGAAGCGCCGATAGCCGCCCTTCTCTTCGTCGCGCTTGCCTTCGACCAAGCCGACCGGCAGGTTCGACACCTTGACCAGGCTGCGCGCGATGAAGGCGGGCGTGGCCTTGTTCGGATCGAAGCCCTCGTACCCGCCACGGCCGAGCATCTTCCAAAAGAACTCGACCATCGTCGATTTGCCCGAGCCGGGCTCGCCGGTGATTTCGAGGAATCCGATCGACTTTTCGCGCAGGCGGATCTGCACCGCGAATAGCGACATCACCCAGAAGGCGAGACCGACGAAGCCCTTCGGCCCCCAGGCGATCCACACATCCTCCAGCCAATCGAAATCGAGCCGGTCGGGGTCGTAGGTGATGTCGAGCAGCCGCTCGGTAGAGCGCGGTTTCACCGCCGCCTTGCCGAAATCGAAGTAGCTCTCGCGATTGATCTTGACCAAGCGGCCTTCGCGAACGCCGACATCGCCCAGGATGTAGGCCTGGTGCGGGTGCGAATAGCCGGTGAAGTAGATCGGCTCGACCACCTTCAGCTGGCGCGTCTGGTTGCGCATCAGGCGATCGAGCTGATCGCCGCTGCCCGCCCACATCCCGGCGAAGGCCATCAACCGCTTCTTGAATTCGCCGCTGTTGGCGCACGCCGAAGCCGAGAAGCGGGCCTTGACGGTCGGTTGCCCGTGCGGGAAATCGATCTGCAGGAAGTAATTGGTCTCGTCCGAGATCTCGTCGCGTTCGCGGTAGAGCAGCCGAAAGGCGCAATTCGCGATTTCATCGACGTCGATCGAGCGGTTCTTCTCTTCGTCGTAGCGGATGCGCGCCCACCACAAGCGATTGCCGTGGCGGAAATCGAACGATGCCAGCGCGCGTTCGTCGGCGATCAGCTTCGCCTTTTCGCGCGGCGTCTTCGCGATCGTGACTGCGCCGTTCCAAAGGTAGGTTTCGAACGATTTGAGCGAGAGCGGCGCATCGTCGGGGTCATCGCCCTGCCATTTCAGGTGGCGCAGGAGCAGATCGTTCCAGTCGAGCTTGGTGCCCTCGCCGTCGGGGCGCACCTGTGCCGCCGTGGCTTCCCAGCCTTCTTTCCGCGCGCGATCGACGAACTTTCGGGTCCATTCGACCCCGGCCCTGCCGACGTCGAACGCGAAGACGAGCCGGGGGCGCGTGACGCGCTTCGCGCGGTCGATCGCGGCGCGCAGATCGGCGAGGAAGATTTCCGGCCAGACGTTGGCCGACATGGCCGAGACGGCGTGCTTGCCGACCTGGGCGAGCGCGGCGGCATCGAAAATGCCTTCGTTGATCCATACGTCATCGGCGGTTGCGAGATCGTCGATCGACCAGCGCGGCGGGATCCAGCAATGCCCGCGCCAGCCGCCCCCGGCCTTGAAGTGCGCCTTTTTGTCGAAGCGCCCGGTGCGGTCGATCAGGCGTTCCCAATGGGTATCGCCGATGCGGAAGCGGACCGTGGCGCTGGTCGCGCCGCTGTCCTGGTCGCGATACAGTTCCTGCGAATAGCTGCCCTGCAGGAGCTTCAGATCGAGGCCGCGTTCGAATTCGAGATAGGCGTCAGCCGATGCGTTCGGGCGTTCGGGCGTGATCTTGAAGCGATCCGACCAATTCTCGAACAGATCGGGCAGGAGGTTGCGGACGCTGTCTTCCCAGCCGCAATTGTCCTGTCGGCCGCACCGAACAACCTTCGGTTCGTCGGCAGCGCAGAACGCCTCCCAACGCTTGCAATCGGGGCACTCGCCCTCCTGCAGCCAGCCCTTGCCTGCCTTGCGGAAGCGGAACTTGTTGTTCAGCCCTTCCAGGATCTGTTCCTGGAAGTTCACCGGCAGACCGCCGCGTCATGAATGGCCGGATATACGAAAGGCAAAGCGTCCCCCTCGGCCGCGACACGGCCGTCAAAAATCTCAATCGGTGTGGTGGTGGGCGGCTGCCCGGCTATCCGCTGAACATCGTCATCTGGTCGGGTTCGTCGCCGCCTCCCCGCGGCGGCAAGACGTGCGGCACCTGGTCACGCGGGCACATCGGCAGATCGAGATCGGGCCGGTCGATGATGCCGGGGTTGAAGCTGTGCACGAAGCTCAGCTCGGACATGAAGGTGTGGCCGCAGCCGGTGTTGGTGCAGTGCGCGTGGAGGTGCTTGACGCGCTCAGTGATGCGCTCGCTGCGGCGGATGAAGCAGGGCGCATCGCACTTCGGGCAAGTGACGAAGGCGGTATCCTTTGCCAGCCCACCACCCGAGCGCAGCCGGAATTGCAGCGGGGCCTCGATCAAGGGGCGCTCGATCATTGCTGGGGTCCTTCCGTCCGTCCGCTTACCAATGCGGCGCTATCGGCGAGGGCATCCATCGCCTCCTGGACTTCGCGGCGTGCGGCGCGGCGCGCTTCGGCACTGTCAGGGGAAGCGCCAAGGGCGATCAGCGCCGCGACCGCTTCGCCCGCCTCCTTCGCGGCGGTGCCAGCGGCGTTTACGATGTCGCGCCCTTCGGCATCCCGCGCCGCAATATCGAGACGCAGCGCCATAAGGCGATGAAACGGGGCGTAGGTTCCGCCCTGATCGAGGAAGGCGCGATCAAGACGCTCGGCATCGATCATGCGAATTTCGTGTTCGCAATCATGATCCGACCAGTTGCGAACGCTGCGCGCCGTTACGCCGCAGATCGCGCCCGCCCGCTCCCAGCCGATCGCGCTCGCGACCATGTCGAGTGTGTGCTGATAGGTGAGGGGTTCACGACGCTTCGTCATGCCACGCCCGCCTTCAAAATCGGCTCGTGTTGGAAAGAGACACGCGTAACGCGCTGATCTACCCCGTTGAAGCGAGGTTGGAGGCGGGCATGTTCAACAGGGTAAATATCTGGGCGGGTCCAGTGACGCGATACGCCCGTGTCTTCTTCCGCGCGCAGAACATACTGCGCCGGAAGTTGCTTGGACTGATTGAGCCAGCGGCTGATTGTGGACTGACACACGCCGAACGCGCCTGCCGTCGCTTCCTGCGAACCATAGGCCTCAACAACGAGTTTGAGCGCCTCAAATCGGGTTGGTGTTCTTTCCATGCACCAACGCATATTAGCAATATATTAGCTTGGCAATAGCAAACTAATGTCCCTCGCGAACTTTGTTCCGGTAGGAGTTTCCCCCATGTCAGCAACGCTTCCCATCACGGCGATCCGGCTTCGCGAGCGCATGAAAGAGCTGCGCTGTACGCAGAGCGATCTCGCCGTCGGCGTCCATGCAACCCAAGGTGCGATCAGCCAGATCCTCACCGGCGTGAGCCGCGATTCGCGGCTCCTGCCCAAGATCGCCGAGAACCTCGGGGTCAATCTTGGCTGGCTGATCGGTACGACCGACGACAAAATCGATATGTTCGATTCGAACGGCAACGAGATCAGCGAGGATGATCTTGCCGCGATCAAGGCGGGGATCAGCGACAAACGCCTGCAAAAGCCCGAACAGTTGAAGATGCCGGGGGTCACACCGGTCGCGCCCGATGCTGGTCGCTTTGCGATCACGATGCAGGTCCTGTTGCCTAGTGAAGCCGCGCTGACGGCCATGTTTCAAGGGCTTCTGCTGTCGCTCGATCGGGCGGCACCTGTGGACGAAGTCGCGACACAGCTTGCTCGGCTCTTGCCAATCGGTCTTGCGCAGCTTCGAGATCTGTCACCGGAACCCGCGCCGGACGAAGCGCGCGTTCGCGATACAGCCGCTCAAGATCGCGCCACACCTCATCCCTGACTGCCGTCAGCGTCGAGCACGTCACGTTGCACTTGGGACAGGCGAGCTCGCATCCCGCCGTCAATCGATAGACCGGTTGATTCACAAATGCTCCCGAGCACGTTCCTCTTACGTTCCATCTGGGGCATTGCCGGGAAGTAGGAAAGTGGGGCGCACGAGAATAGCGGGGATAAGTCCGTCAAACCGCCGCAATCTTGGCGCGCTCGAAAATCCAGCAATTGCGTATCGTCCCATCGCGCGCGTTGACCGGCCCGCGTCCGAAGAAGGCGGGGTGAAGCCGCAGGGCCTCCCACAGCGGCGGGCCTTTGGCGCAGCCGATCTCATGTTCGACGAAGGATCGCTCCACCTCGCGGAGCGACACGGCGAGCAGTTCGGGCCGACGATGATGATCGAGGACGATGTCGCGCGACTGCAGCTCGGCCAGCCCAGCGAAGAAGATATTGGCGTTATCGAGGTCGGGTCCGTCGCGGCCGAGTTCCTCCAGCGCCGGCGTGTCAATGCGCAGCTCGGTGCAGATCGCATTGAGCATCTGGTAAATCATGCGGCGTTCGGTCGGGCCGCGCGTCGCCTTTAGCCGCGCGGTCAAGCGCAGCGTCTGGTTCTGAAGCGATACGCGCGCCGAGGCGGAGGGGAAGGCGGCGCGCGGGTTGATCGCCGCGCCCTTGACCCAATAATCGTGCAGCACCTGATAGCATTCGCGCTGATAGGCGATCACGCGCTCGCGGGCCGCTGGCGCAACCTTGTCGGGGTTGAGCTTGAAGAGCCATCCTTGCACCAAATCGAGCGGCAATGTGAGGGTTTCTTGAGCGCCACGCTCGGAAGGTATTACGCTTAGCGTAACACCTTTCGACAGCACTGGGTCGGCCATGATCTTCTGATACTGGCTACCCCATCCGATCCCGAGCGCTTCCACGAGCGGCTTCATCGCGACGCGCACGGTTTGCCCGTCAAAGATCGTCAGAAGCTGGGTGCCTTGCACTTCGACCAGCGCGAATCGGTTGTCGGTCATCAGCTCTCACCCCCTGGTGCCTTGGTCACTTCGGTCAAGGCTTGCTCCACCTGCTCACCGATCAGCGCGAAGATGGCCGAGACATCTTCGCGGGCGATCTCGACCATGTGGCGGGCCTGACGCGGATCATCATGGGCGAGGTGGGTCAGGCCGCGCACGACATTGGCGAGCCGCTCAAGCCGGTACAGGCCCTGTTCCGATATGACGAAATGAAGCTGGTCTGGCAGTGCGTGGGCTGTATCTTGTTCGGCAGCTTGGGCCATGGGGCTGTTCCTTGGTTCGAGTTAGGCCCGGCGCGAGATGGCAGTCTTGCGCCGGGCTGCAACCGTGTTATCAGGGTTGTTATGAGCCGTCAAGAAACCGTGATAACACAGAAACGACGTGGCCCCGCCCCGACCGGCAAGGGGCAGCTTGTAGGCGTGCGGTTGCAGCCGGACGAACTCGTTAAGCTTGATGGGTGGATTTCCGATCAAGTGGACCCGCCATCGCGGCCCGAGGCGATTCGACGCCTGGTCAGTAAAGCTATCAACGCGGAGTAATCTTCGGGGCTTGCGCTGTAAAACGCACGGTTACAGGATGGTTCGGACAAGAATCATCCAGGGGCCAACATGCCGAAATCACCAAAGCTGAACGAAGTGGCATGTCCTACTTGCAAAGAGCCGATTGCGATTGATGCGGCACGCTGCCCGCACTGTCACACCGACTTCACCGCTGCTGACATCAAGAAGCGAAAGAAGGCTCAAACTGAAGGCCTGTTGATGGGCTTTGGCTGTCTTGGGCTGATCGGTGTGATTGTTGCTGGTCTGACGATGTGCTCCGGATCTAAAGCGCCGACGGGATCGAACGGCGCAACACCGTCGGCGACAGTCAATGCAAAAGCGCCGTCACCAGTAGATGCCGACCTAAAGGGGACTGTAGTCACCTTCTATCGCGACATCGTCGTCGCCTTGAAGCCCTGTCAGGCGGGATCAAAGAAGGCTGCGGATGTGTTCGAAAAGACGAGCCAAGGATCTGCGTCGATGTATGACGGTTACGTGGCCGCGAAACAGCAAGTCGATGGGTGCCGCGAGAGCGAGGAGGCGATCGACGCGCTCCCATATCCAAGCGCGTTTACAGGGGATGTGAAAGATGCTGCCGAGAAGTTGATCGGCTCGTGCCGGATTTCTGCACAAGGAAAACGCATGGCCGGCGAGACCGCGCTCGAAATCTATGATGGCGAGGTAAAGCCTTCCAAGGTCACCGAGTTTAAGGAGCGGACAGAGGGTGCTCAGTCCGGCCTGATGCTGTGCGTTGCAATGGCGATGCAATTAGGACAAAAGACCGGCGTCGACTTGAAGGAGTTGGCAAAGGTCACGGATTAGGCGCTCTCCAACGTCAGCCGCTGCCCCAGCCCCGACGCGTTGAGCGTGGTCTCGACGCTTTCTACCAGCCATGTCAGGCCGTCGATGCCGGGGTTCCAGCCGCGCAGTGTCACCTTCGCATTGGGCTGGATCGTCGGGATGGCGCGGGCGAGGGTGTAATCGAAGGTGCGGGCACCCCGCTTGCCCTTCGCCTTCGCCGCCTCTGCCGCCTGTTTGGCCTCGCTCTCACTGGCATAGACGCGTTTCAGGCGCTTGCGGTTGGTGCCGTCCGTCTTCACCGTCCTGCGGTGCCCGGCGTCCTTGTCGTGCCATTGCGCCTCGGCCCCGTCATGTTCGTCGCGCTGGGCATAGCCAGCGCGCCAGCTCCACCCATCGACGCGCGTGAGGGTGAACGCCGGGATCGCCGCGCCGCTCGCCGTCGTGGCGCTGCCGACGGGCATGAAGATCAGCTTGCGATCCTTCCATGTCGCCAGCGCGTCGAAGCGGTTGCCGAGATCCTTCACGAAGGCCATGTCGCTCTTGTTGTGCTGCTCGATCGCCTCGATCGGCTTGCTCGCGAGATCGGGATGCACTTTCGCGGTGAGCTGGTTACGCGACGCGATTTCGCCGAGCACCGCGCCGAGTGTCATCTCGCGCCAGTTTTTGGTGCGGCGCTTGCGATAGTCGCCGGTGAGATCGGCCGAGCGTGCGCGGATGGTGATGATGTCGGGCGGGCCGCTTTCCTCAATCTCATCGACCTTGAAGCGGCCTTTGTCGACCAGGCCGAGCGGCACATCATCGCCGCTTGCCCAGCCGAGCTGCAGCGCCAGCACGCGGCCCTTGGTCGGCGCGATCATGCGCCCGTCATGGTTGTGCAGCGTGATCGACAGTTCGTCGGCCTCGCCCCCGCGCTTTTCGGACAGGGTCAGTTCGATTAGCCGGGGTTGGACCTTGGCGGTCAAGTCGGTCCCGTCATCGAGCGTGAGCGACACGTCGGCCCTGGTCGCGGTCATCCGTCCACCCGCGTGAGCTCGATCGAGAAGCCCTTGCCGCGCGGGATGCCGCCCGCCATCACGCCGTGGTGCGTTTCCTCGAGCTGATCGATACGGAAGGTGCCGAGCACGCGGCCGAGGCCGTCGAGCAAATCGAAGCTGTCGCCCGAATCGGCCATCGAGATCAGCGTCTCGATCGCCGAATAGGATCCGGCGATTTCGGGCACCACGAGGCCCGCGATCGTGATCGTATCCGGCCCCGGCCCGACATATTGCGACGCGTCGCGCGCGCCGAAACGCTCGCTTCCGGGGTGGCGCCAGGCCATGCGGCGATTGAGTTCGTCATAGGCGAGCGTGTCCATGCCGAAGACGAACATGCCGAGGCTGAGCAGATGCGCGGGCGACATCAGCGATCCCCTTCATAGGAGCTGCGCGCCTGCACCCCCTGCACGCGCTTGAGCTTGCGCATCACGGCATCGGCGAGCGCTTCGACATCCTGCCCCGGCGCGCCGTAAATCTGCACTGTGATCGGGGCGGGTGCGCCTGCCCCGCGCCCCATCGCGCTTGCGGCCGGGCGCATTGCCGGGGCCGCGTTCAAGCGCCTGGCAAGGTCCGGTCCACCGGGTGAAAGCGTTGCGGAACCGCTGGCGGCGATGCCGCGCATCATCGTGCCGACCGCGCGTTGCGGCGCACCGGCCCCGCGATCGATGCCGATCGCGAGGCCGCTCGTCATATGCCCGCCCATTTGCATGAACAGCCGCGAGGGCGATTTGATGCCGAAGAAGCCCTTGAACGCCGTGATGCCGGCGCGCGCAATGCTGAGCAGCTTCTGGACCAGCAAGGCCGGGTTGAGCGCCAGAATGAGGCCCTGCATCATCATCTTGCCGATGTTGCTAAACCAGGTCGCCGCGCCGTTGAGGATGCCCTGCACCCATGTGATGCCGGTATTGAACGCCGCCTTGATCGTGTCCCAATGGTTGTAAATCGCATAGGCGGCAAGGCCGACGCCGAGCGCGATCCCCGCGATGATCAGCACGATCGGATTGGCGAGCATCATGATACCGGCGCGGAGGAAACCCCAGCCCATCGTGATCGCCGCGCGGCCCAAGGTCAGCAGCGCGCCGCTTGCGGCAGCCGCTTTGCCAGCGACGAACCGGGCAGTCATGGCGGTGTAGCGCGCGCCCGCCACGGCGAAGTTTTTGCTCGCGGTCAAGGCGGTGCTGCCCGCCGTGCGCAGCAACGGCCCGGTCGCCGCAACGGTATTGAACCCGGCGCGAACCGTGCTGAGTGCAGTCCCGATCTTGGGGAATGCAGCGGCGACCGATCCGAGCACGCGAATCTTGTGGATCGCGCCGATGAATTTGAAGGCGGGGCCGACGACACCGCCAAAGGCGAATTGCAGCGCACCGATACCGACCCGCAACGTGGCGCTGCCCGCTGCCGCCATGATCATGTAGCGGGTGAGGGTCGGGTGCGCCTGTGCGAAGGCGCTGACATTCTGCGCCGCGCTGACCAGAAAGCCGCTGAAGGTGACGAGATCGGGCAACACGGTTTGCCCCACCGTGATGGCGAGCACCTGCAGATTGCCGAGCAGCGCGCCGACGCCAGCCTGTGCCGTCCCGGCCTTGCGTTCAAAATCCTGCGCGACCTCGCCTGAGCGGTTCTGAATGCTGGCGCGAAGCGCGCGATATTGGGCGAGCTTCGGCACGAGCTGTTGCAAGGCAGCCTGCGCCTGCTGATCGCCGAAGAGGAGCGACAGTTTTTCGAGATTGCCGCCGAGCGCTTTGTTGGTCAGCTCGGCAATCGCCTCGGCCGGCGTCTTGCCCTCCTGATAGGCCTTTTGCAGTGCCTTGGGCAGATCAACGCCAAGCTTTTCGAAATTGCCGATCGTCTCCTTCGAATTGATCTTGAGCAGGAGATTGTTGAGATTGTTACCCGCAACCGACATGTCGCCGCCAACGCCCTGCGCAACGATCTGCGCGGCAGCGGAGAGGTCCGCGACGGCGCTCAGCCCCTTTTGTTTCAGAACACCGGCCGAGGCGGCGAGCATCGAGAATTGCGCGCCGAAATCCTTGATCTCGTATTTGCCGTCCTTACCCGCCACGGCCATGTAGGCGAGCTGCTTTGCCGTCTCGCTCGACGTGAGGCCGAGGTTCTGAATGCCTGCGGCAGCCGCCCCCGCCAGATCGTTAGGCAGGGCGTTATAGGCGGTCGCGACCTTGCCGATCGCACCGAGCATGTTCGGGATGTCGGCAGCCTTGGTCCCGGCAGATGCCAGCGTGTCGGCTGCGGCCTGCATCACGCTTGGCAATTGCTTCGAGTTTGTGGCCGCGAGCAGGATCGATCCCGAGAGCTTCTTCGTTTCGCGCTCGTTGATGCCGAGCTTGATGCCGATGTCGGCCATGACGCCATCGTAATCGATCGCCGCTTTCAATGCGGCCCCGATCGCGACGAGCTGAAAGCCGCCGGTCGTGGCGTTGCTGACACCACGATCCTTCATCTCGGCCCCGCCCCGCCCGGCCTGGCGCACGCCCGCATCGATCGCCGCCACGCGCTTCTGGCGTTCGAGCTGGCGGTTCACTGCGGCGATCCGGTTCTCCAGCTCACGATAGCGCGCGATCGACTGGGCGACGTTGCCATTCGCCCGCGCGAATTCGCGCGCGATCTCGCGCCCGGCCTCCGTCATCTCTCGCTTGAGCTTGCGCGCATCGCCGTTGAGTTCGCGGATCGACTTCGATCCGGCCTTGCTCGTGCCGGTGATGTTGCGGAGCGCCGCCGACATCTTGTCGATGCCGAGGAAGTTGACCACCAGGGAAAGCTTGTTGCTCATTTGCCGTCCCCGTACATCTTGTTCCAGCGCTCCACGGCGCGCTCCCGCCAGTCGATCAGTTCATCCAGTTCCAGTTCGCGAAGCTCGCTGAGCGGCCAGTGGAACACGGCCGCGATATCGGCGATCAAGTCGTCGGCTGTTGATCCGCGATCATCTTTTCGAGCACCTGCCGTTCCGCCGACGTCATAAAAAAACCTCGGATCGCGCCCCCGATTTCGGCGAAATCATCGGCATCGAGCCGATCGACTTCATCGAGGGTGAGGGGCGGATTGCTGATGCGCGGGATGATCTTGATGATCGCCGAGACATCGGTCCCGATCAGATCCTGCAGCGTCAGCCCGCGCAGCTCGCCCGCGCGGGGCTTGCGCAGGGTGAGCGTTGCGATCTTGGTTTTGCCGCGCTCGATCGGTTCGGCGAGGGTGATGTCCACAAAGCGGCTGTTGGCGGCAGTGTCTTGCACCTGGCCGGGGATATCGTCTGCCATGCGGGGCTCCTATGGGATGGTTGGTGGTGGCGGGGCAGAAGAGCCGGGAGGCAACGCGCCTCCCGGCCCACCGCACGCCAGCGCCCCGCAATGGACCGGCGTGCGGATCTCGGATGCGATCAGCTCGTGATGATCGACATGATTTCGGCGTAGCGATCGACGCCATCGACGATGAACAGGCCCGAGAGCATGTCGATCTCGATTTCGTCGGCACCGTCCACCACGCGGCGATAGTAGATCAGCGGCACGGTGTATTTCTGCTCGGTCATGTCTCCGGGTTTGCTCTTGCCGGGGTCGATCTGACTGAAGCGGCCACCGATGTAGATCTCGACCGCTTGCGCAGCGGAGCCGTCATCGGCCTGGTACGCGCCGACCAGGCGCACGCGCACCCCGCCAGCATCGGTCGTGCCGAACTTGCGGAACAGTTGCACGACGTGGCCGCCCATCGTGAGCGTGGCCTCCATGCCGTCGAGGCCCTTGTCGATCTTGATCTTGCCGATCATGCCGCCACCGCGCCAATCCTCGGTTTCGAGCGCGAGCTTGGGCTCTTCGAATTCGCCAATCTCGCCGAGGTGGCCGACGCCGTCGATGAACGCGTTGCAATTCTTGAGCGTGCGGGGGAGACCCATGATCGATCCTTTCGAAAGGGGGCGCGGCGTCAGGCGAGCTGATCGGCGAAGCCGGTGTAATAAAAGTCGGTGATGACGAGATTCACCGTCGGGTTTTCCAGCGGCGCGACCGGCGTGAACTGGTAACGGAACGTCGGCCGACCGGCGGCGAGCTGTTCCGCGCTGTTGGCGTCGGCGTCGAAGAAGGCCTTCGCCCCCATGATCTTGCCCTTGAGCGCCAAATCCCGGAACTGCGCGTTGGCGGTTTCGAGATTGTCCTTGATCAGCGCGACGGTCATCGGCTGGTCCATGAAGGGCTGGAACACCGAGGCGATGATGTCCTGCAGCGCCTGGCTGGTCCGCACCGCGCTTTCGAAGGCGAATTCGGGATGATCAGGCCCGGCCGTCGTGCGGTTGCCCCACAGGCGATAGCCATTTTCGCGGATGATCGTCGTCACCTCGCTTTCGTTGAGCAGCCCCGCCTCGGTCGAAGGATCGACCAGGTCGAACTGCACGGGGTGCGTGACCGTCGTGATCCCGTCGAGCGGCACGTTCGAAATCGTCTTGTGCCAGCCGATCGTCTCATCGATCTGTGCGCGCAGACCGAGCGCGCGCGCGACGATATCGCCAGCAAAAACCGGCGAGCTGTCCGGCCAGATCAGCATCAGCTCGCGTGCCGAGAAACCGGCGCGATAGAGGAGGGCATCCTCAATATCCGCGCCGATCGCGCGGGCATAGGCCATGCCGCGCAGCCTCTTCGCCGTGATCACGAGCTGCGTGGTGACGGCCAGCGTATCGAGGCCCGGCGCACCGATGATGCGCGGCTGCACGCCGACCGCGCTCTTGGCGGTAGGCAAAAGCTGGAGACCGGCGATGACGTTGTCGTCGGTCGCTTCGGCATCATTGCCGGGGGCGACGCGCACGACGACGACGATCGGCGAGACCTGATCGCGGATCGCGGCGAGCGCCGGTGCCAGCGTGCCGCCTGAGCCTGCCAGAACGACAGCGGCAGCGACATCGGTGACCAGCGTCACCGTATTCAGCGGGAAGGCGGCATTGAGCGCCTCGGTCTCCGCGCCAGCCGCCGCCGTTGCCGTGGCGACGATGCCGATGGTGGAGAGGGTGGGCAGCTTGATCGGGCGGGGACCCGAGGCGGATTCGGTGAGATTGAGGCCGTGCATTGGGCTTCCTTCAGCTGGCGGCGATATCGCGGCGGAGGGGGATGGAAAGCGAAAGCGGGGCGCGGTCGGGCTGATCGGTGCGATTGCCTTCGATCGTGATGACCGGTGCCCCGCTGGCAAAGTCGCCGGAGAAGGTGACCCGCGTCAGCCGAATGCGCGGCTCCCACAAGCGCACGGCATCGGCCGTGGCGGCGCGCAACAGCATCAGGGTGGCGGCGTTGGCCGGGCGGTCCATCAGCTCGAACAGCATCGACCCATAATCGCGCCGCATGATGCGTGTGCCGATTGGCGTCGAAAGAATATCGCCGATCGACTGCGCGATGTGCGCAGCACCGCCAAGGGACTTTCCCGTGTTCGATGACATTCCGATCATGCCGCCACGAAAGCGCCTTCCCGCGCGGGAAGGCGATACGGCGGCAGGGTGAAACGGCCCGCTACCGGGCGAGGCTCAGGCGAAGGGTGCGTCGGATTTGAGCGCGCCGCGTTGCACGCCGCCGTGCACGTGATCTTTCAGGCTCACGCTGCCGACCAGAACATCCTGCGACGCGGCAGCCTTGCCGGTGATCGTCACATCGCCCTCGATCTCGACCGGCCCCTTGATCTTGAGGCCACCCGGCGCTTCGATCTCGGCCGTGGCACCGGCCGGAAGGATCGCTTTCAGTTCATGTGCGACGGCGTCGTACGAGATCCGCGCGCCATCGTCATAGAGCGCCAGCTCGACATCCTGATCGGACGGCGGCGGATTGGTATCGTTCGACAGGCCGCACAGCGCCACCGCGTTGCCGATCTGCCCATCGGGGGAGAAGAGCAGGACTTCCTCGCCCTCGCTTGGCGGTGACCATGTGCGCGTCTTTCCGGCGCGACCGTTGACCCAGCGAATCGGCGGCGTCTCGCCATCGCCTTCGTCGTCGGTGTCGCCGTAGCGGACGCGGCAGCGTGGCGGCGAAAGCGTGACGGCCGTGATCGTGCCGAGCCGGATCAAGGTCGAAGCGTCCTCGGGGATATCCTCCTGGTCGCGCATCACTTCTTCGCGTCAGCGGCCGGCGTCGCCAACAGCGCCGTGCGCACCCAATCCTGCAGGCGGATGAACCGCGCGCGAATCTCGCCGCCCAGGTCGAGCGTGTCGATCGCCCAGGGCAGCGCATCCTTGCCGGTCAACGAGGCCGCGCCGGTCGCGGGATCAACGGTGACGGTCGGGTTCGCGAACTTTCCCGGTTCCGTCATCAGGTCCGCTGGCGGCGCGCTCCCCGTTTGCGGCCGATACTGCGCGCTGGACAAGCCGCACCCCGTCAGCATCGATGCAGACGTTGCGATACACAGGACGATCGACAAGCCTCGGTACTTCACGGATGATCTCCCTCATGGTGGTGCGGCGTTCGGTGTCACGCGCCGCCGCAGCCGCATCGATCACTTGCGCGGCGCGGACCATCCGCGCGGTCGCCTTGGCGATGCGATCGATTTTCTCCTGCATCACGCGCGCCTCGCGTGCCTCGCCGACGTTCACGCCGTACAGGAATGCCCCGATGATCAGCAGCAACGTGGCGATTGCACCGCCGAGGTACAGGTAGAGCCTCACGACGAAGCCACGCCGCACTTGCGACGATCGACATTGCCGACCCGGTGCGCGATCCAGCCGCGCAGGAACACGCGCAGCTTGGGATTGACGCGCGCCAGCCGCTCATATTCGGCGCGCTGGCGGGCATCGAGCCGGTCGAGCATGGCACGGCAGAGCTTGACCGCCCCAAGCCGGACCTGACACGTGCGGAACGCCGCGATCGTGGATGCGCCGACCCTGCCATCGGCCACCAAGCCAGCGCTGCACAGCGCATTGAGCTCAAGCTGAAACCAGCGCGAAGGCCGCGCCGGTCCCATGTTGACCGTCGTGTCGAACAGTTCCTCGGTTACGGCGGCATCGATCGGGATCAGCGGCGCGTAGCCCGGCCGCACCAGATAGGTGTCGTAATAGATGCTTTCCGCCACACCGCGCGGCAGGGTTCGCATCGGCCCGGTGTAGCCGTTCTGGCGCGCCACCGCTTTGGTGATGCCCATGTTCGTTTCCCCACCGGGATCTGCAGGATGGTTGACCCACCCGCCCTCCACGGCGATCACGCCCGCGATCATCGCAATGGCAGCGGCGGCAATCCCGGCCTTGCCCTTGGGTTTGGGCGATGCGTCCCGCGCCGCGCTCACTTCTTTTCCCCCTGCCGCCACAGCCGCACCAGCACGATCGCGCCGGTGATGATCGGCCCGAGCAAGGGCGGCACCCAGCCGCGCAATTCGGGCGGCAGCGTGTTGATCACCTGGACCAGCGTTTCGGGGGCGGCGAGCAGATAGGTCGCGACGAAGCCGAGCAATGCGGCGAGGCGGATCGACCACCACCGCCATGCGGTCCGCCAGTTATCGACCAGCCGATTGTGCCAGCGCCACATTACAGTGCCTCCCGTAATGGTGCGGGCGGTGCGCCCGCTTCGATCTTTGCGAGCAGGTCCGCCCAGTCCTCAGGGATCGCCAAATCGGGCTGGTATTGCTGGCGCAGCACCTCGGCCACTTGCGCCAGCGTCCCGTTCCGGGGATCGAGCGTGTGCAGTTCCATGAACAGCATTCGGGTCGCCCGCCCGTCGCGGCGCACCTCCCACGTCAACCGCTTGATCACGGCGTCGGAATCGGCCTCACGCTTTTCGCACGCCTCGGCCTTGGCCTCGATCGCGGCCATGCGCTTCTCGACCTTGTTCCACACGAAGCCGATTCCGACGCCGAGCGGCGTCAGCGTCGCGGCCGCAGCGGCGATGATGGCAGGAAGATCGCCCATCAGCGGCAAAATCCCTGCCGCCACTCCGGCAATGTGATGGTGACGCGATCAGCCATTGGCCGAGATGCCTTTCCCGAGATGCCGCAATCGGCCGTGCGGACAGGGCGTCCGCGATCGGTTTCGACATGCCTCTCGCGCGAGGCGGCATGAATGGCGGGCTGAGGTAGCGCGGCGCTCTACCGCGCGAATTTGCGCGGCAGCGGGATCGTCAGGATGTGGACAGCTCTTGCGCGTCCGCGTTCCGCTCGGCGATGTCGATCGCCGCATAGTCGATCGTCCCGCCGCGCGCGCCGATCGCGAGGCCCTCGCTCATG
>JAIXZV010000039.1 GCA_027489365.1 Sphingomonadales bacterium | reverse complement strand
CCGGGTTGACGCGGGAGCTGCGTGACCTGACCGGCAAGGGCTATCTGAACCAGATTGACGATCTGATCCGTCAACGCGACCTGCGTTACCGGGATGCGGACGCCGTTGGCGCGTCGCGAGGTGTTGTCGATACGAATTTCACTGCCGGTCTGGACAGTGCGTTTGCCTCGCTTGATCTCAGTGCCCTGCGGGATATCCAGACGCAGTTCGAGCAAGGCACACCCGTCTATGAGGCGGCGGGGCGCGCCATCGCCAAGCTGAGCAGCGGCGTTGCGGCGGTCGCTGAGACGGCTGAACAGGCGGCGGCCAGGATCGCCGCCACGGCGGCGCTGTCTGACAGCTTGGCCGACCGGCAGGCGCGGGCGACGGGCGCTGCTGACACGCAGACCGGTGCCCTGGCCATCTTCGACCGGGCGGCCAATGCTGAGCGGGCGGCCACACAGGCACGGATCAATGCAGGGGAACTGACGGCCAGCGTGATGGTCGAGCTGGAAGCCACGCTAGGGCAGGAGCGGCTGGCGGTTATCAGACGCTTCAACGATCAGGCGGCAGAAGCAGAACGTCAGCGGCTGGAGCAGCTGGCCCAGCTCAACCAGTCGATCAGCGACCGGCCGTTTGCTGCCACGAATGACGCATCGACCCTTGGCGGGGCCTTGGCCGCGTTTGACCGGCAGGCGAACCGGGACCGGATCGAGGCGGCCAAGACGGCTGGTGCCGATCTTGTCGGGTTGGAGGCGGCCCTGTCAGCTGAGCGAGCGGCCATCATCCAGCGCTTCAACGATCAGGCGGCAGAAGCAGAACGTCAGCGCCTGGAGCAACTGGCCCAGCTCAACCAGTCGATCAGCGACCGGCTGTTTGCTGCCACGAATGACGCATCGACCCTTGGCGGGGCCTTGGCCGCCTTTGACCGGCAGGCGAACCGGGACCGGATCGAGGCGGCCAAGACGGCTGGTGCCGATCTTGTCGGGTTGGAGCGCGCCATCGGGGCCGAGCGGGCCGCGATTGTCCAGCAGTTCAATGACCGCGGCTTCGAGGAGGCGCAGGCGGCAGTGGAGAGCAGCCGGGGCGACCTGGTCAACGCTCTGACCCGTGAGGCCGATGCCGCCCGCAGCCTGGCCAATAGCTGGCGCCAGGCAGGCCAGGCGATCCGCCAGTCGCTGAATGCCGATCAGCTGTCCGACCGGTACAGCAGCCTGAACCCCGAGCAGGCGGCGGCGCTGGCCGAGCAGGAGATGCGACGCCTGGCGGCGCGCGCGCAGGATCAGACGCTGTCCGCCGAGGAACGCACGGCCGCAGCGGCGGCATTGCCGGAGGCACGCCGCGCGTTCCTGGATGCGGTCCGCCCGCTTTATGAGGGGACCGAGCGCTGGGGTCAGGCCCTGGTGATGTCCAACGATCTGTTGCAGTCGGTGGCGTCGATCAGCGATAGCCAAGCGGATACGGCCGAGCGCGCGGTTCGGGTGGCCGAACAGCAGCTGGCGGCACTGGGCGCCCTGGATCAGTCGGTGCAGACCGTGGCGCAGGCATTGGCCGCCTATCAAGAGGCACTTCTGGCGCTGGAGCGCGCCAGGTCTGTGCCGATCACGGCCCCGGCACCCACGGCGCCGGCCGCCATCAACGACAACGCGACGATGCCGGCACAGCCGGCCAACAACAATGCACGGCCCGATGCCCGCGCAGCATTGGCGGCAGCGGTGGCAAGGACCACGCAGCTGGATGAGCAGACAACGATCCTGTCCTGGAACCGCCCCGGCGGCGGCGTCGTCGGGCTGACCAGTCAGGATCTCGCTACCCGCCCGCAAGAGTACCTGGCCGAGATCGCCCGGCAGGCGGGCATCCCCGGCTTCCAGCGCGGGGGCATGATCGGCAATGGCCTGTTTGATCGGGACAGCGTGCTGGCCCGCTATCAGGGCGGCGGTGCGGTCGCTCTGGCCGGGGGCGAGTGGGTCACGCGCGCCACCAGCGTCAACGCGGAGACCGCCCCGGTCCTGCGCGCCATCAACGAAACAGGCCGCCTGCCGGCACTGGCCCTGCCCGGCCGGGATGATGCCGGCGTCGTGCGGGCCATCCAACATTTGGCGCGGGTGGTCGAGGCGCAGGGGCGGCGGCAGGCCGATTTGGACGCACAGGGCTACGGCACGCTGGCGGATGGCATCGGGCGCCTGGTCAGCCAGGGCGGTGACGCGGCAGCAGACAGGCGGAGGGTGGCGCGGTGAGTGTGATCCATCTGGTGGACTGGACGGTCTGGAACAATCTGACGGGTGCTACTGAGGTCTGGCGGTTCACGGAAGCGCGGGACGGCTATCGCGCCCCTGGCCAGCAGTGGCTGCCCTGTCTCGTTGCCGGTCCGGTGCTGGGGCAGCATCTGTGCGGGGATCAGCTGGGTACGCCGGCCACGGTGGAGATCGGCGACCTGACTGTCGTTACTACGAACCTGCCGCGCGGGTCCAGTAACGCCCGCTGGCCCGATGACTATACCTTCGAGGGGCACCCGGTGGTGGTGCGGCGTGGTCAGCAGGGGCAGCTGCCAAGCGCCATGACGGTGATCATCAACGGCATCTGCAATGAGGCGCAGCCTCTCAAGACCCGCCTGACCGGACGCATCAGCGGACGTGAGGCGCGGTATGACCAGCAGCTGGCCCCGCGCTATGCCGGCACAGGCGGCGCCGAAGGGCCGGCCGACTGGGCAGGCCGCCCGATGCCGTTCGGGGTCGGGTCGGTGGACGGCGTGGAAGGTGAGTATCTGGGTCTGGTGTCCAGCCTGCATTCCTGGCGGCTGGCCCCGTCCGTGTCCGACGTGCGGGCCGGATGGGTCGGGTGTTCGGCCCTGACCAAGGTCACGGGCACTCCGACCACGGGTCAGTTCCGGGTGGACACGGCCACCGGCGTGGTGTCGATCGGGGGCACGCCGGCGGCCTTCCCCTATACCTGGGATGTCGATTTCGACGCGGCTGGCAGTCGGACCGTGGCGCACGCCTTGCAAAAGCTGGCCCTGCGCGCGGCAGGTACCAGCATCAAGGCCGGGGCAGTCGCGGCCCTGGCCACCGCCCTGCCGGCCGAGATCGGGTGGACATGGAGTGGCGAGGTTACCATCCGGGAGGCCATGACGGCCCTGGCCAGCATGTGCCTGGCCTGGTGGATGGAGGATGCCACCGGTCAGCTGGATATGGGCGCGCTGCTGCCGCCGACCGGCGGTGCGATCGCGACCTTTGACAAGCGCAACATCGTGCGGGGTTCATGCCAGCTCTCCAGCGGCTGGCCCTCGCAAGGCGGCCTCGTGCCGGCATCCGTGCGTCTGGCCTGGGGGCAATGCCCTAAGGTACACGGTGCCCAAGAGGTGCAGGGCGGGGCCGATGCGACCCGCCGGGCCTATGCGACATCCGATTGGCGCTATGCCACAGCCTCTGTGTCCGGGTCGGCCGCGCGGCCGGCGGCACAGCCCCTGACCATGGAGACGCCGCTGCGCGGATCGGCAGCGGCCGGCACCGAGGCCGCCCGGCGGGCGGCATGGGGGCGGGTGACGTTTGCCGCGCTG
>JAIXZV010000404.1 GCA_027489365.1 Sphingomonadales bacterium | reverse complement strand
GGGGCTGACTTATCCATTCGGCGGGGCGGAACCGGCAGCGGGCGAGGTGATGACCGTTGCCCCCGGTGTGCGCTGGGTGCGGCTGCATGTTCCGGGGCCGCTGAAGCACGTCAATTGCTGGCTGATCGACGATCACGACGCGCAGGGCGAGGGCGTCGCGCTCGTCGATACCGGCATGAATACGGCGGATGCGCGCGGCGCGTGGAAGGCGCTGTGGCAGGGGCCGCTGGCGGGCGTGCGCGTGACCAAGATGATCGGCACGCATTTCCACCCCGATCATATCGGTCTGGCCGGGTGGATGCACGACAAGCACGGCTGCCCGGTGGTGATGACGCGCGGCGAATGGCTGACCGCGCAGATGCTGGTGGCGGATGCGCGCGATGCCGTGCCCGACGACGTGACCGCGATGCGCGTGGCCGCAGGGTGGGATGCGGAGCAAATCGCGCACGCCGCCGCGCGCGGCTGGGCCGGGTTCCGCCTGATCGTGACGCCGATGCCGCTCAGCTTCACGCGGATCAAGGACGGCGACACGCTGCGGATCGGTGCGACCGACTGGCAGATCGTCGTCGGATCGGGGCATAGTCCGGAACATGCCTGCCTGTATGATCCGGTCGGCAAGGTGCTGATCTCGGGCGACCAGGTGTTGCCGCGGATCAGCCCCAACGTCTCGCTGGGCGTGACCGAGCCCAATGCCGATCCGCTCGGCGAGTGGTTCGACTCGATTGCGAAATTGAAGGCGCTGCCCGATGATCTGCTGGTGCTGCCGGGGCATGGTGATCCGTTCACCGGACTGCACGCGCGGCTCGATGCGATGGACCGCGAACATCGCGAGCGGTTGGATGAGTTGCACGTGTTCCTTGGCGAGCCACGTCGCGCGGTCGACTGCTTCGGGCGGCTGTTCCGGCGCGCGATCGGGCCGGACATGCTGGGGATGGCGACGGGCGAATCGCAGGCGCATTTGCGGCGGCTCGAGGTCGAAGGGCGCGCGACCAAGACGGTGGAAGACGGCGTGTGGTGGTATCGCGCGGCCTAGGTTAGGCTTGAAAGCGTGCCGGGGGGCGAATCGCTGGAGAGACACCGATGTGCGACGAGTTCACCGCAGCCGACAATGACGCCCATCTCGGCATTGTAACCTCGGCGGTTACGCGGCGTGGGTTCGCCTCGCTTGCGGGCGGGGCTGGGCTCGCGATGCTGCTGCCGGTTCCGGCCAATGCCGCGATGATCGGCGGGAAGGACGTTACGATCGTGACGCCCGACGGCACCGCCGACGGCTATTTCGTCGCGCCGACGAAGGGCAAACATCCCGCCGTGCTGGTCTGGCCCGACATCATGGGCCTGCGCCCCGCGTTCCGGCAAATGGCCGACCGCTTGGCGCAAAGCGGCTATGCCGTGCTGGTGGTCAATCAATTCTACCGCTCGACCAAGGCGCCGTTCCTCGCGCCGGGCGAAAGTTACGACCAGCCCGAGGTGCGCGCCAAGATCGGCCCGTTCGTCAAGGCGCTGAGCCCGGCGGGGACGGTGCGCGATGCCACGGCGTTCGTTGCCTTCCTCGATGCGCAGAAGCAGGTCGATCGCAAGCGCGGCATTGGCACCAGCGGATATTGCATGGGCGGGCCGATGGTGATGCGCACGGCGGCGGCAATTCCCGGTCGGATCAAGGCGGGCGCGAGCTTCCACGGCGGCGGGTTGGTCGGCACGCAGCCCGACAGCCCCAACATGCTGATCCCGCAGATGAAGGCCAGCTATCTGATCGCGATCGCCGCGACTGCCGATGCGCGCGCGCCGGGTGACAAGGACGCGCTGCGTGCGGCCTTCGCCGCCGCCAAGCTGCCCGCCGAGATCGAAGTCTATGCCGGGACCAAACACGGCTGGTGCCCACCCGACAGCCGCGTTTACGACGCCGCGCAGGCCGACAAGGCATGGGGGCGGATGCTGGAGCTGTTCAAGACCGCCTTGGTCTGACCGCGCTTGACCGTCGGCATCAGGAATGTTCTACTAATGTTCTGATTGATCGATTCGGGGACGGACCAATGGCGCTGACGTTTTACACCAACCCGCGGTCGCGTGGGCGGATCGTGCGCTGGATGCTCGAAGAGGTCGGCGCGCCGTATGAAACCGTCGTGCTCGATTATGCGACGACGATGAAGGCGGAGCCGTATCTGTCGATCAACCCGATGGGGAAAGTGCCCGCGATCGTCCATGACGGGCATGTCATCACTGAAGGCGCGGCGATCTGCACCTATCTGGCGGAAGCGTTTCCGGAGGCGGGTCTGGCACCGACGGCGGACGAGCGCGCGGACTATTACCGCTGGATGTTCTACGCCTCGGGGCCGGCGGAGCAGGCAATTACCAACCGCGCGATGGGTTTCGCGCCGACCGCTGACCAGCAGCGGATGGCGGGCTATGGCAATTTCGATTTTGTGGTCGATACGCTGGAGCGCGCGGTGTCGGCGCATCGCTATTTTGCGGGCGATCGGTTTACCGCCGTGGACGTCTACGCCGGATCGCAAATCGCGTGGGGCGTGCAGTTTGGCTCGCTGCCGAAGCGCGCGGCGTTCGAGGCCTATCTCGTGCGGGCGCTGGCGCGGCCCGCGTATAAGCGGGCGGGCGAGATCGATGATGCGCTGATTGCGGGGGAGGCGATGGCAGGGTGATAGGATAGCGCGGGGGTGAGGGGCTCCTACAAGCCGTTCGTTTCGAGCGAAGTCGAGAAACCTGTCACTCTCGCTTGCCCTGTGTCTCGACTTCGCTCGACACGAACGGCTGGGATGTTGATACCCGCCGCCCCGGCAGCGCCGCCATCACCGCCGCGCGCCATTCGGGCGTGCCGCTGCCCCAGGCGGCGATCTCGTCGAGCGTGCGGGCGCAGCCGCGGCACTGGCCGCTCGACCGGTCGATCTCGCACAGGTTGATGCACGGGCTGACGATCGTGGGGACGATCTCGATGAACCCGTCCACGGTTCAGTCGGTCAGCTTGGCCATCAGGAAGCTCGGCATCGGGCCGTTCCAACCGCCATCATCGACCGCATCGGCAAGCTGCGGCTGCTCGGACCGGGCCGGACGCTCGTCGCGCGGCGGGCGCGAATCGCGGGCGGGGCGTTCCTCGCGGGGCGGGCGGGCATCGCGGGGGGCACGCTCTTCGCGCGGCGGGCGGGCGGCGCGAGCCGGGCGTTCGGCCTCGACTGTGACGTCCTCGACCGGAGCGGTCACCGCCTTGGCGGCTGGCTTCTTCGCGCGTCCACGACCGCGCGGTGCGGCCTCTTGCGGGGCTTCTGCTTCGTCTGAGACCGGTGCGTCACCGGCTTCATAGCGTTCGATCTTCAGCCCGGTCAGCTTCTCGATATTCTGGATGTTCTCGGCGTCATCCGGAGTCGCGAAGGTGAAGGCGATGCCGGTCGCGCCCGCGCGGCCGGTGCGGCCGATGCGATGGACGTAATCGTCCGGGTGCCACGGCGCGTCATAG
>JAIXZV010000328.1 GCA_027489365.1 Sphingomonadales bacterium | reverse complement strand
GATTGGCGGAAAAGGTGTTGGTCTCGGCGATATCTGCGCCCGCCTCGAAATAGGCGCGGTGGATCGTCTCGGGCACCTCGGGCTTGGTCAGCGCGAGGATGTCGTTATTGCCCTTCTGATCCTTGGCAAGGCCGAGCGTGCCGGCATAATCAGCCTCGGACAGCTTCCAATTCTGGATCTCGGTGCCGAACGCCCCGTCTGTGATGAGGATGCGCTTGGCGGCTTCGGCGAGGAATGTTTCGCGGATGGTCATAAAACTCGTCCCGTCACCCCAGCGAAGGCTGGGGTCTTTACGTTATAGGGCGCACATGTGCAGCGTGAGACCCCAGCCTTCGCTGGGGTGACTACTGTGTTGCTCATGCCGCTTTGGCGTTCGCAGCCACAGGAGCCTTCGCCCGGATTCCCAGCAAATGGCAGATCGCGTAGCTGAGCTCGGCCCGGTTGAGCGTATAGAAATGGAAATCGCGCACGCCGCCGGCATACAACCGCCGGCACAGCTCGGCAGCGATCGTCGCGGAGACGAGCTGGCGCGCGGCGGGATGATCGTCCAGCCCTTCGAACAGCGTGCCCATCCACGGCGGCACGACCGTGCCGCACATCGCCGACATACGCTGCACCGCGCCGAAGTTCATGATCGGCATGATGCCGGGCACGATCTCGGCGTTCACGCCCGCCTTGGTCGCCGCATCGCGGAAGCGGAAGAAGGTTTCCGCCTCATGGAAGAATTGCGTGATCGCGCGCGTGGCTCCTGCATCGAGCTTGCGCTTGAGATTGTCGATATCCGCCGCCGCATCGACCGAATCCGGATGACATTCGGGATAGGCCGACACGGAAATCTCGAACGGATGGAGTTTGCGCAAGCCCGCCACCAGTTCGACCGCATTGGCATAGCCGCCGACCGGCGACTGGAACTTCTCGCCCGGCACCGGCGAATCCCCGCGCAGCGCGACGATGTGGCGGACCCCCGCTTGCCAATAGGCGTCGGCGACGGCGTCGATCTCGTCGCGTGTCGCCGCGACGCAAGTGAGATGCGCGGCTGCGGGAATCGTCGTTTCGCTTGCGATCCGCGCCACCGTGGCATGGGTGCGTTCGCGCGTGGTGCCGCCTGCGCCGTAGGTGACCGACACGAAACGCGGCCCGAGCGGCGACAGCGTCTGCACCGATTGCCACAGCGTTTCTTCCATCTTCTCGGTCTTGGGCGGGAAAAATTCGAAGCTGATCCGCGCATCACCCGCCAGATCGGCGAACAGCGGGGTGGTGAGCGCGTGGCGCGCTTCCTCCATTTGCTTGACCGAAACCATCATGCCGCCCTCACTTCACTCATCACCCGGCCCACCTTGCGGGCGAGCCACAATTTCACGGTCAATTCGCCGCCGACCAGCGTCTCGGTGCGCGCGGGCGCTAGGCCGGCGGCGGCGAACCACGTCGCCATCTGATCATCGGCAAAGCCCAGACGCGTATGGCCGTCCTTGGTCCGCAATTCCTCGCGATCGTGCGCGGCGAAGTCGGCGATCAGCAAGCGACCGCCCTGGCTGAGCACCCGCGCTGCCTCGGCGATCGCAGCGCCCGGCTGCTGCGCGAAATGCAGCACGTGGTGGATGATCGCGACGTCCGCGCCGCCATCGCCGAGCGGCAACGCATACAGATCGGCCTGCCGCAGCTCGGCATTGGCCAGCCCCCGCTCCGACAGCTTCGCGCGGGCGAGACGCAACATTTCCGAACTACGATCGATGCCCAGCGCGTGATCCGCCCGGCCCGCGAACAGTTCGAGCATCCGTCCGGTGCCGGTGCCGATGTCGATCAACTGCCCGATAGCCGCATCGCCCAGCACGGCCGAGATCGCCGCCTCGACTTCGCTTTCGGCGATGTGGAGCGAGCGGATCGCGTCCCATTGCCCAGCATTCGCCTCGAACCAGCTTGCCGCCGAAGCCGCGCGGTCGGCACGCACTGCGGCGAGCCGCGCCGCATCCGCCACCGCCCAATGATCGGGCTCGATCGCCGCCCATTGGTCGAGCGCGCCGATCACCGGACCGACCATCGCGCCGCTGCCGAGGGCAACGAATACCCAGCTTCCTTCCTTGCGGCGCTCGGCGATTCCTGCATCACACAGGATCTTCACATGGCGGCTGACGCGCGGCTGGCTTTGGCCGAGCACTTGCGCGAGTTCGCCGACCGACAACTCCATCGTGCGCAGCAGCGCGAGAATGCGCAGCCGCGTCGCGTCGGCGAGCGCGCGGAAGATATCGAGGGCGATGGTCACAGCGTTTTCATCCTGCTGACGACATATAAAGATATCTTTATATGAGGTCAACGCGCTTGCGATGGACCCGGAAGCGATTGCACGGGTTTGATCGCTTGAGTACCGTCCGCTGCGTCCATCAGGAGAGCCATTTCATGAAACTTTTCCGCATCGTGCCGCTCGTTGCACTGACCAGCCTGGCGCTTGCCGCCTGCAGCCCGAAAGCGCAGAGCGAAGCCGCTGAGACCGCCAATACCGTGGAGGCCGATGCCAATGCGACCGCGGCCAAGGCGGTGTCGGACACCGATGCCGCGCTGGGTGCTGCCGAGACGCGGATCGACAATGCCGCCGAGGTGCTCGGCAACAAGGCCGATCGCGTCGCCGACAAGACCGGCGCGGCGCTAAAGGATTTGGGCAACGAGATCGAGGAATGAAGCGCGCGGTCTTCCTCGCCTCGCTGCTGCGGGTCGCGGAGCGGGGCGGGCGCGCGACCGGGACGGG
>JAIXZV010000412.1 GCA_027489365.1 Sphingomonadales bacterium | reverse complement strand
TCTTCGAACACGCCGTGCAGCACCGGCTCGATCGCCGCAAAAACATCGTCTTGCGTGACAAAGCTCATTTCGAAATCGAGCTGATAGAATTCACCCGGCGAGCGATCGGCGCGGGCATCCTCATCGCGGAAGCACGGCGCGATCTGGAAATAACGGTCGAAGCCTGCGACCATCAGCAATTGCTTGAACATCTGCGGCGCCTGCGGGAGCGCATAGAATTTGCCGGGGTGGACGCGGCTCGGCACGAGATAATCGCGCGCGCCTTCGGGGCTGCTCGCGGTCAGGATCGGGGTCTGGAATTCGGTGAACCCCTGCCCGATCATCCGCTGACGCAGCGACGAAATGACGTTCGAGCGCAGCAGCACGTTGGCGTGGAGCCGCTCACGCCGCAAATCGAGGAAGCGGTAGCGCAGGCGGATATCCTCGGGATATTCCTGTTCGCCAAACACCGGCATCGGCAGCTCGTTCGCGGCCGATTGCACCACCACGTCGCGCGCGCGGATTTCGATTTCGCCCGAGGGCAAGTTCGCGTTCACCGTCTCGGGCGAGCGCGCGACGACATCGCCGGTGATCGTCACGACCGACTCGGCGCGCAGCTTGTCGAGCACCGCGTGCGTCGGGCTGTCGCTGTCGGTGACGATCTGGGTGATGCCGTAATGATCGCGCAGATCGACGAACAGCAGATTGCCGTGGTCGCGCTTGCGGTGGATCCAGCCGCTGAGCTTGACCGAGGCGCCGACATCGGCGGCGCGGAGCTGGGCGCAAGTATGGGTGCGATAGGCGTGCATGGTTTTTCTTCTGGCTTCGTCACCCCAGCGAAGGCTGGGGTCTCATGTGGTGGGCGGCGTGCCTGCCCCACAAAGATCCCAGCCTGCGCTCGGATGACGGTGAAACGGTGGATCGCGCTTCCCTTCCTCATCCGCCTTTGTCAAGGCGCGCGACCCTCGCTATGGGGTCGAAATGCACATCCACCCCCTCATCACCGACAGCGCCACGCTTGCCAATCTGTGTACGCGACTGTCACAGGCCGATTTCGTCTGCGTCGACACCGAATTCATGCGCGAGAATACGTTCTGGCCGGAACTCTGCCTGATCCAGATCGCCGACGAGAATGAAGCTGCGGCGATCGATCCGCTCGCACCCGGGCTCGATATGAGCCCGCTGCTGCAATTGCTGGTCAACAATGAGGATGTGCTGAAGGTCTTCCATGCCGGTGGGCAGGACCTCGAAATCGTCTACAACCTCACCGGGACGACGCCGCATCCGCTGTTCGACACGCAGATCGCGGCGATGGCGCTGGGGCAAGGTGAGCAGGTCGGCTATTCGAACCTGGTCGATGCCTATCTCGGCTTCACGATCGACAAGGGTGCGCGCTTTACCGATTGGTCGAGGCGGCCGCTCGACGCGCGGCAGATCGAATATGCGATCGGCGACGTGACGCATCTCGCCAAGATTTTCCCGCGGATGCTGGAGAAATTGCGCCGCACCGGGCGCGGCGCGTGGCTCGATCAGGAGATGGAGCGACTCGGCGACCCCAAGAATTACGCAAACGATCCCGAGGAAGCCTGGCGCCGTATCAAGGTGCCGAGTCGCAAGCCCGAAGTGCTCGGCCGGCTGAAGGCACTGGCGCGGTGGCGCGAGATCGAGGCGCGCGGCAAGGATCTCCCGCGCGGGCGGATCGTCAAGGACGAGACGATCGCCGATCTGGCCGGACATGCGCCACGCAAGCAGGCCGACCTCGCCAAGGTGCGCGGCCTCTCGGCGACCTGGGCGCAGAACGACATCGGCGCGCGGCTGATGCAGGCGCTGGAGGGGGCAACCCCGATGTCGGCGGACGAGATGCCCTCGCGCGATGATCGCAAGCCCGGCATGGGTAAAGACGGCGCTTTGGTCGCCGATCTGCTCAAGCTGCTGCTCAAGATCCGATCGAAGGAGATCGACGTGGCCGCGCGGCTGCTGGCGCGGGGCGACGATATCGATGCGCTCGCCGCCGGTCAGCGCAGCGGATTGTCGATCCTGGAAGGCTGGCGCTTCGAACAGTTCGGCTGCGACGCGCTCGATCTGGTCGAGGGGCGGCTGGCGTTTGCGGTGGTGAACGGCAAGCTCAAGATGACGCGGACCGAGGACGTCACCTGACGCCTATGCGTCGGAGCGGGTAAGCTCCACCACTTCGAATACGTGACTTTTCCACCCACGCATGGCCGCGGCCTCCGTGGTTGCCGCGCGTTTGCGTTTCGCCTCCGCGAGCGATTTGGTGTGGCCCCAGAACACCTCGGTCTTGCCATTCTCCAGCGTCGCGACGATCCGCCAGTAATGCGTGAAGGCGGTCGCAGTAGGCCCGATCGTCTTGACATAGCCGTCAGGCAGCGTGGCGGTGAGATAGACTTTCCGCGCCATCCTAACCGGTAATGGCTGTCTTGCGCCCCAACGCATTGGCAAGCGCGGTGTGGCGGCGTTCGACCGTCTCGCTGTAGAGCGCGCGGTCGGTCGCGGTAACGTGCAGCGACAGCAAGGTACCGTCGTCGGCGATCGACGTACGCTGCAGCGGCCCGGCGAGACCACCGCTCATCCGCTGCCCCAGCCGCATCGCAAGGCCCCACTGGATCGCACGCTTTAGGTCGGCGGGACTGGCGAGCACACCGATCGGCTCCGGCGTTTCGGTCCCACCGCCGAGGCTGGTGTAGAGCGCCTGCGCGACCAGCGCCCGGCCCCGCGCATCGATCGCCACCCAATTGCCGTGCAGCGCGACCTCGACCCCGCGTTCAGCGCGAAACTCAGGATTGGCGCGCCAACCGACATCGGCGAGCAGGCACGCCGCCAGCCGAAGCCGCGCCATGTCGGGCTCATCGCGCGTAAACAGCGGCGCGATCCAGCGGTCGAGCAAATCGCCATGCTCGGCGAAGCGCCCGTGGCGACGCCCCTCGTCGCGCGCCGCGACGATCAACGGGTCCTGCGCGCGCACTTCTGGATCGAGCACGCCGTACAGCAGCCCCTCGCGCAGCCCGAACGCCGAGACGATCGTGGTCTCGCTGCCGAGATGCTTGAGCAGCACCGTCAGCAGCGCGGTGGCATCCCCCAGATTGGCCGATCGCGCCGCCGACAGGCCGGGGATCGCGCGCAGCCAGCCCTTGTTGACGTGGCTGATCGTGCGGCCCATCCGCGAAATCGCCTCCGCCGACATGCCATATTGGTGGATCACCGGCAGCGGATATTGGTTCAAATGCATGTCGAGCCGCGCGAGCGTGCGCCACGATCCACCGACCAGATAGAGCGGCAGGCCCTTGCCCTTGCCGAGCCACCCGGCCTCGTGCAGCGCCTTGTTGACGAAGCGTTGCAGCGCCCCCTGCCCCTTTGCCCGCAGTGCCGCGATCCGCAGCACGCCGAGCGGAAAGGACACGCGCTCATGCACTTCGCCGCCGCGCACGCGGATCAGTTCGAGGCTGCCGCCGCCCAGATCGCCGACGATGCCATCGGCCTGCGGAATGGCAGAAAGCACGCCGTGCCCGGCGGCGGTCGCCTCCTGCTCGCCCGACAGCAATTCCACCTCAAGCGAGAGTTGGCGCGCATGATCGAGCAACACCTTGCCATTGGCGGCATCGCGCACCGCGGCGGTCGCGACGGTGCGCAGCCGCGTCACCTCCATCTCGCGCGCAACGGCGGCAAAGCGCGCCAGCGCATCGAATGCGACCGCGAGCGCGGATTCGGCAATCGCGCCGGTTTCGGCGAGACCGCGCCCCAGGCCCGCCATCACCTTCTCGTTGAACAGGATCGCGGGCAGCCGTTCCGGCCCCTGATAGACCACCAGGCGAATCGAGTTCGAGCCGATGTCGATGATGCCGGTGCGCGGCTCCCCGACCGTGTCCGGCCGGGGCTTACGGAACAGGAGCGTCGCCATCAGCCGGTCAACGCCGGTTGCGCAGCGAAAGTTTCGGCACCGACCCGCTGGCGGCAAGTGAGGCGCCACGCCCCGACAGCGACGGGTTGGTCATAAAATAACGGTGCAGGTTGAACGGCCGGTCGCCCGGTTCGACGCGCACATACGATCCATCCGCCTGCAAATCCCAGCTTTGTTCATTGTCGATCAGGTTCGCGACCATCACCTGATCGAGGATCTGCTGGTGGACGGTCTTGTTCTCGATCGGCAGCATATATTCGATTCGCCGGTCGAAATTGCGCTGCATCCAATCGGCCGAGGAGATGAACACCTTCGCCTTGTCGTTGGGCAACGCCTTGCCATTGCCGAAGCACCAGATTCGGCTGTGCTCCAGGAAGCGGCCAATCACCGACTTCACGCGGATATTCTCGGACAGGCCCGGCACGCCCGGTTTCAGGCAGCAAATGCCGCGAACGATAAGATCGATCTGCACGCCCGCCCCGCTCGCCTCGTACAATTTGTCGATCACGGTCGGATCGACCACCGAGTTCATCTTGGCCCAGATCGACCCCGGCCTGCCCGCAAGCGCATTGGCGATTTCATCGTCGATCAACCGCATCAGGCGCGGGCGCAAATCGCGCGGGGAAAGGCTGATCAGCGCCATATTCTCCGGTTCGACATAGCCGGTGATGTAATTGAACATCTGCGCCGCATCGCGCCCGAGCCGCGGATCGGCGGTGAAGAAGCTGAGGTCGGTGTACACCTTGGCGGTGATCGGGTGATAATTGCCCGTCCCGAAGTGGCAGTAGGTGCGGTACTGCCCCGCCTCGCGCCGCACGACCATCGAGACCTTGGCGTGCGTCTTCCAATCGATGAAGCCGTACACCACTTGCACGCCCGCACGTTCGAGCGAGGCGGCCCAAAGGAGGTTCTGCTCCTCATCGAAGCGTGCCTTCAGCTCGACCACCGCGGTGACAGACTTGCCCGCTTCGGCGGCGGCGATGAGCGCGTTGATGACGGCGGGTTGCTTGCCGGCGCGGTACAGCGTCTGCTTGATCGCGACGACATCCGGGTCTGCCGCAGCCTGTTTCAGGAAGGCGAGCACCACGTCGAAGGTCTCGTACGGGTGATGGACGACGATGTCCTTCGCGCTGATCGCGGCAAAGCAATCCCCGCCGAATTCACGCACGCGCTCGGGGAAACGCGGCGAGAAGGGCGTGAATTTCAGATCGGGGCGATCCTCATCGACGATCGCCTCCAGATCGCCGACGCCGAGGAACGCACCGCTTTCGGTGACGAAACAATCCGATCCGCCCAATTCATCGCGCAGCACCGCGCCGAGCCCCTGCGGCATCCCGCTCTCGAGCTCGAGCCGAATCACGCGACCGCGGCGCCGCCGCTTGATCGCATTGGCGAAGTAGCGGACGAGATCCTCGGCCTCTTCCTCAATCTCGATATCGCTGTCGCGCAGTACGCGGAATTCCGCCGCGCCGATGACGCGGTAGCCGGGGAACACCAGCGACGCGAACCGCTTCACCAGCGATTCGACCGCGACATAACGCGCCTTCTCACCCGGCAGGCGCACGAAGCGCGGCATTTGCGCGGGCAGCATGACGAGTTCGCGAATCGGCTGATCGTCCGAAATACGCACCAGATCGAACATCACCGCCAGCCCCTTGTTGGGCATGAACGGAAACGGGTGCGCCGGATCGAGCGCCTGTGGTGTCAGGATCGGGAAAATCTGCTCGCGGAACTGCGTCTCGAGCCAGTGCAGATCCTCGGGCGACAACGCCTCGTCGATCGTGCGCGAACTCAGCACCGCGATGCCCGTTTCGGCGAGCTGACGCCGGAGGTCGCGCCACACGTCGCGCTGGCTCGTCACCAGCGCATCGGCCTCGGCCACGATCGCGGCGAGCTGCTGGCCTGAGGTCAGGCCATCGCTCGACAGGCGGGCGACATCCTGAAGCTGCTGCCCCTTCAGGCCCGCGACGCGCACCATGAAGAATTCATCGAGGTTGGACCCCGAAATCGACAGGAAGCGGACGCGCTCCAGTAGAGGATGCGCCGGGTTGCACGCTTCCTCCAGCACACGCCGATTGAAGGCGAGCCACGACAGCTCGCGATTGAAATAGCGATCGCTCCCCTCGCTGCCCGCAAACGGGTCGTCGTCGATATCCATGCTCGCGATATGGGCGGGGCGGGTCATGTGGTTTCCGTCGATTCGGGGGGGCGTCCGGGGATCAGTCCCGCGTCTTCCAATGTGACGCGGGCGAGCGGGATCGACAAGCGTTTGTGGCGCGCCAGCACCGCCTGGTCGAGCAGATCGACCGCACGCAGCAAGGCGACATGCGTGCGCTCGACGCGCACGACCAGCCACTGGATCACGTCAGCCCGCGCGTCGATTCCGCGGCGCAGGAACTGCCGCTCGAACAGCGCACGCATCAGCGCTTCGTCGGGATCGCCGATCCGCACCGTCGGGCTGGCGGTAAGGCGCGAGCGCAGATCGGGCAGTTTGATCGCCCATTCCGGCGGCGGCGCATCGGCCACGATCACGACCGGGCGACGCTCCTCCTGCGCGCGGTTCCAGGCGTGGAAGATCGTCGTCTCGTTCTGCCGCTCGGCATCGTCGATCAACCCGCCACCGGTCTTCGCCGCGAAGATTCGCGCGAGCAGGCTGCGGCCCGATTTGCGCGGACCGGTGACCACCACGGCCATCACCGGCCACGTGCTCCAGCGTTCGAGCTGCTGTACCGCGCGCTCGTTCGACGGACCGATCAGAAATTCATCGTCGCGCGGATCGGCTGGCCAATCGAGCGGGAGCGCCATTTGCGCTGGTTGCGCCATGTCAGCCGGTCGAATTGTCGGCAGGCGTCGCGGTCTGCCCGCCCTGGCCTGGCGCTGTTCCGCGGCGGATGCGCAGCGTCGATCCGCTCGCCCCGACACTCCACCCGCGTGCTTCGAGCGCAGCGCGCAGTACCGCGATATCGCCATCGAACGACACGCGAATCACCGAGACGCCGCCGATCGCGAGGCTGGTGGTGATCGCAGAGCGCACGCCGGGCACCGCCTGCAGGGCATTTTCGCTGGAAGTCACGGACGAAGAGGTTGGCGTGTCGACTTGCACCGTCACGACCGCACTTGTGGTGCCAGTGGGTGGCGTCGCGCCTTCAATCCCGAGATCGATCGGAATCACGCCGGTCGGCGTGTCGGTTGGCGTCGGGGTCGCGACCGGAGCGACGAAGGCAAGACCGGGGTCACCGGTCAGCATCCCGGAACGCAGCGCCGCCTGATAGCTGTCGTCGAGCCGCTTGACCCCGGCATCGAGCAATACCGGCAGCGCATCGCCACGATCTACCCGCAGCGAGAATTGCGTCAGCAGCCGGTTGTCCGGACCGTGGCGTGCCTCGAACACACCGATGATCGGCCCGCCCGGCCATTCGCGGCGCAGCGTGACCTTGGGCACCAGAATGTCGTTGGCGCCATATTGATCGAGCACCACACGCCACCAGCCGCGCCCTGGCCGCCCGGTCTGCCCGAAATTGAGCAACATTCCGTCGGCACCCGTGCCGCTTGGGCGGACATAATCGATCGCGCTGTTGACGGTGCGATAGCGTGTCCAGGCTTCGGCCCATGCGGTCTTGCGTTCGAATCCGCTCGCCGCACCGCCGCTGACTTCGATCGGGATCGTGAGCATCGGGGCGGAACGCGCCGCGCCGACCGTGACGCCCAGGATCGCCCCAGCCTTCGCGCGACTGAACAGCACGCCCAGGCGCGCGATGTAACGGTTCGGCCCGATCTGCTCGTTTTCGACGACGATCCCGGACACCACGCCGTCCAATGCGCCATCGGACAGCGCCGGCCCCGCAACGCCCATCCGCTGCGCCAGCATCGCCCAGCCCTTGCGCTGCGCGATCCGCCAGCCGGCCAGCCGCGCGGCTTCGGCCGATTTGCCGGTCACATCGACCTCGACTCCGCCGATCTCGAAACTGCCCGAACTGTCCGCCGGGGCGAGGCCCTGATCGGGATCGTCGACTTGCGCTATCACCAGTCCCCCGGTCGCGGCGAGCGCGAGCGCGGCGGCGAACTCGATGGGTCGGGAAAAGCGGCGGAATGGCATTGCGGCGCCCTTTTGGCGAAGGAGGCGTGGAAATCCAAGCAGGATATGGCTAGGCGACGATCATGAGCGATACGAAACCCGGCACCGAGTCCTATACCTACGCGCAAGCGGGGGTATCGATAGCAGCAGGCAATGCGCTGGTCCGCGCGATCGGGCCGCTGGCGAAGTCAACACGGCGCTCGGGCGCTGATGCCGAACTCGGCGGCTTTGGCGGCTTCTTCGATCTGAAGGCGGCGGGCTTCGTCGATCCGTTGCTGGTCGCGGCCAATGACGGTGTCGGCACCAAGCTGAAGCTCGCGATCGAGCATAACCGGCATGACGGGGTCGGGATCGATCTGGTCGCAATGTGCGCCAACGATCTGATCGTGCAGGGGGCAGAGCCGCTCTTCTTCCTGGACTATTATGCCACTGCGAAGATCGATCCGGCCGTCGCCGAGCGCGTGATCGCCTCGATCGCCGAGGGCTGCCGCCAGGCCGGTTGCGCGCTGATCGGCGGCGAGACGGCCGAAATGCCGGGGATGTACGCGGCCGACGATTACGATCTGGCGGGCTTCTGCGTCGGCGCGGTCGAGCGCGATCGCGTGCTGACCGGACAAGCGATCGCGGCGGGCGACGTCGTGCTGGGCCTGGCATCGTCAGGGGTCCACTCGAACGGCTTCTCGCTGGTGCGGCGGCTCGCGGCAGACAAGGGCTGGAAGCTCGATCGCCCGGCCTTGTTCGATGCGGACGTGCTGCTGATCGACGCGCTGATGGCCCCGACGCGGATTTACGTGAAATCGCTGCTGCCGCTGCTCGCCGACGGGGCAATCAAGGGGCTGGCGCATATCACCGGTGGCGGCTTGCTCGAGAATATCCCGCGTGTGCTGCCCGAAGGCACCCACGCCCATATCGACGCCGATGCCTGGCCACAGCCGCGCCTGATGGCGTTCCTGCAGGCGCAGGGCAATATCGAGTCCGAGGAAATGGCACGCACCTTCAATTGCGGGATCGGGATGGTCGCGGTGGTGAGCGCGGACCGGGTCGAGGCGGTGACCGCTGCGCTGGAAGCAGCAGGTGAGACGGTCTTCGCGATCGGCCAGATCGACGCTGGCGACCGCGGCTGCACCGTTTCCGGGTCGGACGAAATCTGGGGCGGGCGTGGTGCCTGGTCGGCGACGCATGTTCATGGGTAGGTTCCCCGCTAACCGCTTCCCCGGCGAAGGCCGGGGCCCAGTCGCGAGCGTTGCGTTGGCAAGCGCTACGTTCAAACACGATGAGCTGCGCAACTGGGCCCCGGCCTTCGCCGGGGAAGCGGGAAAGTAAATGGAAGCACCTAAAACCAAAGTTGCCATTCTTTTGTCGGGTCGCGGCTCGAACATGATGGCATTGGTCGATTACGCGCGCGATCAAAACTGCGCATATGAGGTTGTCCTGGTCGCGAGCGATCGACCGGCTGCGGGCTTATCGTGGGCGGATGCCGAAGGGCTCCCTACGATCGAATTTCCTACCCCAACCCCAAAGGACAAGTCGCAATATCATCAAGCACTTGACCTCAACCTTAAGCGGCATGGCGTCGAGATCATCGCCCTCGCCGGCTATATGCGTTTGCTATCCGACGATTTCGTAGCCCGCTGGCGCGGCAAGATCATCAACATCCACCCCTCCCTGCTCCCCAAATACAAGGGCCTCGACACCCACGCGCGCGCGATTCAAGCAGACGATGCGGTCGCAGGCTGCTCGGTCCATGTCGTGACCGAGGAACTCGACGGCGGCGAAGTGCTGGGGCAGGCCGAGGTGCCGATCCTGCCCGGCGACACGCCCGATACGCTCGCCGCGCGCGTGCTCGAAGCGGAGCATCGCCTTTACCCGCGCATTCTGGCAGAGTTTTGCGCACGATGAGCCCAGACCCCGAAGCCGTCCTTGCCAAGGTCCGCGCACTCGCGCTGGCGTTGCCGGAAACCGCCGAGCGCCTGTCGCACAGCTCGCCCGGCTTCCACATCACGAAGGGCAAGTTCTTCGCCTATTTCTGGCATAATAATCACGGCGACGGCGAGACGATCGTGGTCGTCAAGACGACCGGCCGCGACGAACAAGCGATGCTGATCGAACTCGACCCGGACTGCTATTACAGCCCGCCCTATCTCGGCCCATCGGGCTGGGTCGCGATGCGGCTCGACCGTGAGGATGTCGATTGGGAGCGCGTCGGCGACCGGATCGCGATCAGTTGGGAATTGGTCGCGCCGCGGCGCTTGCTGGAGGCGGGCGGACGATGAGCGACGAACCCGAAGCACCGGTTGCGCCTCCTACCCCCGAACCCGCAAAAGCCGACCCAGCGCTGCAAGTCGCCGCAACCGAAGCCGTCGCCAAGGCCGAGGCCGCCGCCACGCGCCGCCGCTGGATCAATCTCGGCGAATTCGTCGCGGTCGCGGGGCTGATCATCGCCTTGCTCGGACTCTATCTCAACTGGAGCGACCGCCGCGAGGAAACCGCGGAAAAGCAAATCGCCAGCGCCAAGGCCGAGCGCGAAAGCGCGCGCTTCGAACTCCGCGCAGTGCCGACCACGAACGGCAAGGCCCTAACCCTGCAACATGACGACCGCCACGCGATCCGCGATGCGACGGTGACCTTTCCGACCGAGCTCGGCGTGGGCAGCAAGGACACCGTCGCCGACCAGATCGAGCGCGGCTGGTTCGAGCGCGCGCTGCTGAAAGTAACCGATCGCGGTCCCGATGCCCGCAGCGGGCGGCTACCGGTGCTGATCGTGCTGACCTATTGGGATGGCGACACGCCGCGCACCACGCGCGGGATCTACGATATCGGGTGGAAGACCCAAGAGGGCACGTTTCCATTCGGACGGACGCTTAAGCTGGAGAGCTTGCGCCTGCACGAACTGGGCGGCGATCAGAAGCGGCTCGATGCGCTGTGGGCGGCGGAGCGGCCAAAGGGTTAGAGCCGGGTCACGTTTCGGGATGCACACCCCATCCGTTCGTGTCGAGCGAAGTCGAGACACCCCGCACATCGGGTGGGCAAGGTTTCTCGACTTCGCTCGAAACAAACGTCTAGTAGGGTGAGTGGTGAAGGGCTAAACGCTGCGCGCGTAAACCAGATCGTCGTGGACCACGCTGCCGACCTTGAACGCGCGCGTGCCGATCGCGCTGAAGCCCTGGCGTTCATAAAAGCGATGCGCGCGGTGATTTTCGCCCCACACGCCCAACAGTATTCGGGATTTGCCGAGCCGCGCGGCATCGGCGACCGCTTGCATCATCAGCGCCGGGCCAGCGCCGGTGCCGTGCAGCCGTCCCATCGTATAAATGCGGCGAAGCTCGATGTCGCCAGCGCGCACCTCGACCGGCAGATCGACTGACGTCAGAACGGTGTAACCGAGCGGCGCAAAACCCGGCACCGCCTCGGCCAGCGTAACGGCGCTCAGCGGATCGCTCGCCCAGGCCGCGAATTTCTCGCGCGTGTTGTTCGCCTGGCAATGCGCAACCATGTCCGCGCCGTCGAGCGACCCGGCATAGGTTTCCAAAAAACTGGCGGACGCGACAAGCGCGAGGGCGTCGGCATCCGCCGCCCCCGCGCTGCGCAACCGCCAGATGGGATCAGCCAACGATTTCTTCGGGCTTGAAGAAATAGGCGATCTCGATCGCCGCATTCTCGTCGCTGTCCGAACCGTGGACGGTGTTGGCTTCGATCGACTCGGCCAGTTCCTTGCGGATCGTGCCGGGCTCGGCATTGGCCGGGTTGGTTGCGCCCATGATGTCGCGGTTGCGCTGCATCGCATTCTCGCCTTCGAGAACCTGCACGACGACCGGGCCCGAGATCATGAACTCGACCAGTTCACCGAAGAACGGGCGTTCCTTGTGGACGGCGTAGAAGCCCTCGGCCTGCTCGCGCGTCATGTGGATGCGCTTCGAGGCGACGACGCGGAGGCCGGCTTCCTCGAGCATCTTGGTGACGGCACCCGTCAGGTTGCGACGCGTTGCGTCGGGCTTGATGATCGAAAACGTACGGTTCGCGGCCATGACCGTGAAGCTCCTGTGTAAACATTGGGGGAAGTCGCGGCTCCCTAATCGGCGGGCCGCGCCGATGCAAGCCTTGGGGTTTGGCCTCAGGCCGCCTGTTCCCAGCGACCAGCCTCGTTCTGCTTCCAATAGCGGCGCTCAACGCCGTCGCGGTCCGCCAGCGCCTTCCACGCGATGCGCGCCTCGGCGATGCGATCGCCGTCGAAAAAGTGGAAGGCGCGGTCGAAGGCGAGCGCCTCGTCGCGCCATACCCCGTCGGCGAGCGCGATATTGCGCGCCGCATTGGCGGGGCTTGGGTCGGCGGCGATCAGGATCGGTTGCGCCGCCTCGCTGTCCCCGTCGGCGATCGCGTGGGGGAGGAAACTTTCGGGCGCATAGGTCCAGAGCAACCGGTCGATCGCGACCCGTTGCGCTTCGGCTTCCGACACGACGAGCAACCGACCGCCACTTTCCACCACCCGCTCGGCAATGCGCGGCAGGACGCGGTCGAGCGGTTGCAGGGTTAGGTGGTAGAAATCGACTTGCACTCCGCCCCCTTACCTTCTCGCCGCATTAAAACCCGTCACCCCAGCGCAGGCTGGGGTCTTTGTGGGGCAGGCGCGCAGCTCAACCCCACGAGACCCCAGCCTTCGCTGGGGTGACGTGTGCTCGCTTTACCCCTCGAAATGATCCGCCACAAACCGGTCGAGCAGCCGCACGCCAAACCCGGTCGCGCCCTTGTCGAACGTCTCGCCAGGCTTATCGGCCCACACCATCCCGGCAATGTCGAGATGCGCCCACTTCACGCCGGTATCGACAAAGCGCTGGATGAACTGCGCCGCAGTGATCGATCCGGCGCCGCGCGGGCCGACGTTCTTCATGTCGGCGATCGGGCTGTCGATCAGCTTGTTATACGCATCC
>JAIXZV010000123.1 GCA_027489365.1 Sphingomonadales bacterium | reverse complement strand
GCGCTTGTGGACGGGCTGGGCGTCACCATTCTCTGCGGGCGCTTCGAGGGAGTCGACGAACGTATCTTCGCCGCGCGCGACATCGAGGAAGTGTCGATCGGCGACTATATCCTGTCGGGCGGCGAGATGGGGGCGCTGGTGCTGCTCGACGCTTGCATTCGCTTGCTTCCCGGCGTAATGGGCGCGGCTTCTAGCGGCGTAGACGAGAGCTTCGAAACGGGGCTTCTCGAATATCCGCACTATACCCGACCATTTGAATGGGAAGGGCGCACGATCCCCGAAGTGTTGCGATCGGGGGATCATGCGAGGATTTCGGCATGGCGCAAGTCGATGGCCGAGACCGAAACACGGCTAAGGCGGCCGGACCTGTGGGAGCGCCATGAGGGTGCTCGGGTCCAGTCGCCCTCTGGCGCGCGACGAGACAAGAAGGACGCATGAGATGAATCTCATCCAGACGATCGAAGCCGAGAACATCGCCAAGTTTCTCGAGAACAAGAAGATCCCCGAATTCCGCCCCGGCGATACGCTGAAGGTCGGCGTGAAGGTCGTGGAAGGCGAGCGCACCCGCGTGCAGAATTACGAAGGCGTGTGCATCGCACGCTCGAACAAGGGCATGGGCTCCAACTTCACCGTGCGGAAGATTTCGTTCGGTGAAGGCGTCGAGCGCGTTTTCCCGCTCTATTCGCCGAACATCGACAGCATCGAAGTCGTCCGCAAGGGCGCGGTGCGTCGTGCGAAGCTGTATTACCTGCGTGGCCGCACCGGCAAGTCGGCGCGTATCGCCGAGCGTCGCGACACGCGTCCTGCGAAGGGCACTGTCGCCGCCGAATAAGCGGTTCGCATCGGTATCAAAAAAGGGCGTCGGAACCTCGGTTCCGGCGCCCTTTTGCTGTTCGGGGTGCGGCGGGTGGCGTTACCAGTGGCGCACGCGCCCGGTATCGACGTGGACGAAGCCATCGCGCGGATAATAGCCGACGCCGCCACCGCCGAGCGCCAGCGCGGCACCGTGGAGCCGGTCGAGTGATACGCCGGGGACCATAATGTCGGTCGCCTTGCCGAGCATGTGCTGGCTTTTGGTCGCGACGCCGGTATGCGCGCCGCCCCGCGAGCGCAGCGCGGCGTTGGTGGCGGGCGAGCGGTAGCCGGAGATCAGGCCGATCTTTTCAGCCCCGCGCAGTTCGAGTTTCTCGCGGAGCCGCACGAGCAAGGCGAGCAGCTTGCGGTCCATCGCGGTCGCCTGACCGGTGCGCCAGTCGCGAAGGCCGTGATTGAGTTCGGCCAGCCCTTCGGGAACGAAGCGACCGCTGCGCGCAAACACGGCGTCGACGGTTTCGTTATTATGGACGTTGCGGATCGCGAGGCGCCATTCGGTGCCGACCGCCATCGCCGGAAACGGGAAGGCAAGCGCGGCACTACCCGCGAATGCTCCGCCGATGAGTGCGCGGCGGGAGAGTTTGATGTCCGCGTCCCGTGGGTTGGACATAAGCGCGGCGTCTGTCGTTGTATGCATGAAACACATGTAGGGAATTGAAGTCTTGGGAAAAACCTTGAGCCGTTCGGCCTGTCTGGCAATAGCTTCGCTTGGCCTTGTTAGCGCCAATGCGGCGGGAACAAAGGCGGCTGCTCCTGTCGCGCTCGATCGCTCCACCTTGCACGTGCAGGTCATTCTCGATCACCTCGGCTTCTCGCCAGGCGTGCTTGACGGACGCAAGGGAAAGTCTCTGGTTGCGGCCCTCAAGGGCTTTCAGGAGCAGCAGGGGCTGCCGATTACGGGCGAGATGGACCCGATAACGCTCCGCGCGCTCTACCCCCACCGGGCGTGGCGGCCTACCCAGACGATCGCGCTGACGCCCGAGATGTTGGCCGGTCCGTTCGTCAATCCGATACCGAAGAACCCGCAATTGCAGGCGAAATTGCCCGCGCTTGGCTATCGCTCGGTGATGGAGAAACTGGGCGAGATGTTTCACACCACGCCCGCCGTGCTGATCGAGCTCAACAGCCCGACCACGCGGCTGACGCCGGGAAACAAGATCGTCATCCCGAACGCGGTCCCGGCCTCGCTCAACTACGACCCGAAACTCCCCGAGAAATGGCGCGCGACGCTCGCCAGTCTCAACATCAACGCCGAGCAGCCGAAGGGCGCGAAGATCGTCGTCGACAAGTCCGACGAAGTGCTGCGCGTGCTCGACAAGGACGGCAAGCTGGTCGCGCAATTCATGGCGACGATGGGGAGCAAGCACGATCCCTTGCCGATCGGCACTTGGAAGGTGTTGGGGCCAGCGTACAACCCGCCGTTCCATTACAATCCCGATCTGTTCTGGGATGCAAAGGCCAATGCCAAGGCGGCGCTGCTGCCGCCGGGGCCGAACGGGCCGGTGGGGGTAGTGTGGCTCGATCTGTCAAAGCCGCATTACGGCATCCACGGCACGCCCGAGCCGAGCACGATCGGCCGCGCCGAAAGCCATGGGTGTATCCGCCTGACCAATTGGGACGCGGCGCGGCTTGCG
>JAIXZV010000269.1 GCA_027489365.1 Sphingomonadales bacterium | reverse complement strand
GGACGCGCGAGCCGTCCGCGCATCGCCGAGCCGACGCTCGCGGCTGCATTCGTCGATCCGGCGATCGAGTGGCTGGCGGGGCAGGGGACCGCGCTGACGCTCGGACGGCGCTTGCGGGCGCTGCACTTCGACGCGGACCGCGTGGTAGCACTCGATTTCGGCGGTGGCGAGGAGCCGGTTGCGGCGGGCGAAACCGTCATCCTCGCGGTGCCGCCGTGGGTGGCGACGGCGCTGGTGCCGGACCTGACGGCGCCGGACGAGCACCGCGCGATCGTCAACGCACATTTCGCCTTTGCGCCGCCTGCGGGAACGGCACCGATGATCGGTGTCATCGGCGGCGCGGCGGAATGGATCTTCGCCTTTCCCGATCGTTTGTCGGTGACGGTGAGTGCGGCCGATCATCTGGTCGATATCGATCGCGCCGAGCTGGCCGCGCGGTTCTGGGCCGATATTGCGGCGATTCACCATCTGCCCGCGACGCTGCCGCCGTGGCAGATCGTCAAGGAAAAGCGCGCCACCTTCGCCGCTACGCCCGCACAGGATGCGAAGCGCCCACCGGCCGAGACGCGCTGGCGCAACCTTTTTCTCGCCGGCGATTGGACGCAGACGGGGCTTCCCGCGACGATCGAGGGGGCGATCCGATCGGGCGAGCGCGCGGCACGCTTGGCGTCGGGCGTGGTGCTCGGCTAAGGCGGAGCGATGGGTACCGATACGATCGAACGCGCACGTCTGGTGGACGAAGCCGATGCCGTCGCCACCCGCGCCGCCACGGCGCTGGGCAAGCTGCAGCGCGATGATGGGCATTGGGTGTTCGAACTCGAAGCCGACGCCACCATTCCCGCCGAATATGTGCTGCTGCGCCATTATCTGGGTGAGCCGCGCGATGAGGAGATCGAGTGGAAGATCGGCGTCTATCTGCGCCGAATCCAGTCCGATGCGCATCACGGCTGGGGCCTGTTCCACGGCGGCGCGTTTGATATCAGCGCCAGCGTGAAGGCCTATTTCGCGCTGAAGATGATCGGCGACGATGTGGACGCGCCACACATGAAGCGCGCGCGTGCGGCGATCCACAAGGCAGGCGGCGCGGCGGCGGTGAACGTGTTCACGCGCATTCAACTGGCGCTGTTCGATGCCGGGCCGTGGTCGGTGGTGCCGACCTTGCCGGTCGAACTGATCCTGCTGCCGCGCTGGTTCCCGGTGCATTTGTCGAAGATGTCGTACTGGGCGCGCACCGTGATCGTGCCGCTCCTCGTGCTGGCGGCGAAGAAGCCGGTCGCGCGCAACGAATCGGGCGTGAAGGTCGACGAGCTTTACACCGCGAAACGTGCGCCGCTGGAGAGCCGCGCGGCGGGGACGAAGCGGGCGTGGACGTTGTTTTTCAACGGGCTCGACGTCGTGCTGAAACTCGTCGAGCCGCTGTGGCCGAAGGGCACACGGCAGCGCGCGATCCAGGCGTGCGTCGATTTCGTCACCGAGCGGTTGAATGGCGAAGACGGGCTCGGCGCAATCTATCCGGCGATGGCGAACAGCGTGATGATGTTCGATTGCCTGGGCTATCCGGCGGACCATCCGGCGCGGCGCGTGGCGCGGACCTCGGTCGAAAAGCTGCTCGTGGTCAAGGACGACGAAGCCTATTGCCAGCCGTGCGTGTCGCCGGTGTGGGATACCGCGCTCGCCAGCCATGCGATGCTGGAGGCGGGCGGGGACGAGGCGGAGGCGCGCGCTGCCGCAGGGCTGGCGTGGCTGAAGCCATTGCAAGTGCTCGATGTGAAGGGCGATTGGGCGGAGGAAAAGCCCGATGTCCGCCCCGGCGGCTGGGCGTTCCAATATAACAACGCGCATTACCCCGATCTCGACGACACCGCCGTGGTGGTGATGGCGATGGACCGGGTGAAGGAGCGCGTCGGCCCGGCCTATGACGAGGCGGTCGCGCGCGGGGTCGAATGGACCGTGGGCTTGCAAAGCAAGGACGGCGGCTGGGGCGCGTTCGATGCCGACAACAGCTATCACTACCTCAACAACATCCCCTTCGCCGATCATGGCGCGTTGCTCGATCCGCCGACCAGCGACGTGACCGCGCGCTGCGTGTCGATGCTCGCGCAATTGGGCGAGACCGACAGCCCGCGGATGCAGGCGGCGCTCGCCTTCCTTGAAAAGGAGCAGATGCCCGACGGGTCATGGTTCGGGCGTTGGGGCGTGAATTATATTTACGGCACCTGGTCGGTGTTGTGCGCGCTCAACGCGGCCGGTCTCGGCGACAAGCATCCGATGGTGCGCAAAGGGGCCGATTGGCTGCTCCACATCCAGAATCTCGACGGCGGCTGGGGCGAGGATTGCGAGAGCTATGCGCTCGATTACAAGGGCTATACGCCAGCGCCTTCGACCGCATCGCAGACCGGTTGGGCGCTGCTCGCGCTGATGGCGGCGGGGCGGGTCGATCATCCGGCGGTGGAACGCGGCGTGCGCTATCTGATCGCGACGCAAGGCGAAGACGGCCTTTGGGGGCAGGAGAAATACACCGGCGGCGGTTTCCCGCGCGTCTTCTACCTGCGCTATCATGGCTATCCGGCGTACTTTCCGCTGTGGGCGGTGGCGCGGTTCCGCAATCTGAAGCGCGCGAATGACCCCCACGTGGCGTTCGGCATGTGACGCTGCTGGTCGCGTGCGGGCTGCAGCGCGAGGCCGCGCTCATCGCGCGGCCGGGCTGGGTCGTGGTGGCGGGCGGCGGCGGTGCGGTGCGGCTGGAGCGCGCGCTTGACGCGGCGGTTGCGCGCGGCGGGGTGAGCGCGGTGCTGTCGTGCGGGGTCGCGGGAGCGCTCGATCCGGCATTGCGGGCGGGGGATGTGGTGGTGGGCCAACTCCACCGTCCGTTCGTTTCGAGCGAAGTCGAGAAACCTGAGGTGGTGCCGGGTTTCTCGACTTCGCTCGAAACGAACGGGAAATTGCTTGAATGGTTGGCGGCCACGCTGCCCGAGGCCCATCGCGGCACCATCATCGGCTCGGACACGATTATCGCATCGGCCCCGGAAAAAGCCGCGCTCTACGCAACGACCGGCGCCATCGCGGTCGACATGGAATCGCACATCGCCGCGCGCGTTGCGGAGCGTCACAATCTCCCTTTCGCGATCCTGCGGACGATTTCCGACACTGCAGATCATGCCCTGCCGCCGGCCGCTTTGGTGGGGATGAAGCCAGACGGCGGCGTTGCGCTCGGCGCGGTGCTCGCGTCGCTGGCGCGCAATCCTGCGCAACTCCCAGCCTTGATCCGCACGGGGCGCGATGCGGGGGCGGCGTTCGCGAGCCTGCGCCGCGCGGTGGCGGCGCTGCCCGACCAGACCTGATCAGTCGCGGAACGATGCGATCGTTGCCGCCACGCCGGTTTCGAACGGCGTGACATCCGACCAGAAGCGCGCCCGCCATTTCGCGGCATCGACGTGGTAGGGCCGATCCCATTGGAAGCGCATCTCGCGCAATTCGCGCAACGACGGCACCACCGCCGCGAGCAGGGCGAGGGCGAAAGGCGGGATCACGCGGAGCTTCAGCGGCACGCCCGCCTGACGCGCGCCGATCGCGAGGATCTCGCGCGAGGTAAGCGTCGGCGCGCACGGCATGTGCCATACCTGGCCGAAGGCGTCGTCCCCGGCATCGAGCAAGGTCACCATCGCCCGCCCGATATCGGGGACATAAGCGAAATCGTGCGGCTGATCGGGCGGAAAGACGTAGGTGGCGGGCTTGCCCTTGGCGATCGCGGCAAGGCCGGTTTCGCCGACGTGCGACAGGAGGACATCGGGCCCGTAGAAATCGGGTGCGCGCAAGGCGGCGACGCGGACGCGGCGGTCCTGCTGCCACATCCGCGTGATGCGCCCGCGGGCGGCGGGTTTGTGGGGGAGATCGCTCAGCGGCATCGTCTCGACGAGGGCTGCGTCCTGCGGGCCGTACATGTAGAGATTGTCGAGGAAGACCATCCGGATATTCTCGGCGGCGCAGGCGTCGAGCATATTCTGCATCGCGACCGGCCAGACCTTTTCCCACACCGACCCGACATAGTCGAAGCCGATCGCCACTGCGACTTGCGCGGCACCCGTGACCGCGGCGCGGACCGAGGCCGCGTCGAGCACGTCGCACCGCGTAAAGGGCACGTCAGCGGGCAAATCCACCGGACGCGAGCGTTGCGCCACGCGCACCGCGCGGCCCTCGGCGCGCAGTGCTGCCACCGTCGCACGGCCGACGGGGCCATATCCAAGCATCACGATTTCATCCGACATCGTCTGTCTCCTGCTGTTGCTGCTACTGCCCGGCAGATAGGCGCGGCTTGACCATGAGTGAAATGCAAGGTCATTATACAAACCATGCTTGAGAAGCATCTTCGCGCGGTCGATCTGAATTTGCTGCCGGTGCTCGAAGCGCTGCTTCGGCATCGCAACGCGACGCGTGCCGGGGCGGAGGTTGGGCTCAGCCAGCCCGCGATGAGCCGCGCGCTCGGGCGGCTGCGGCATGTGCTCGACGATCCGTTGCTGGTCCGCGCGCCCGGCGGGCAGATGCTGTCGCCGCGTGCCGAGGCGCTGCGCCAGCCATTGGCGGCGCTCTTGACCGAAATCCGTACGCTATTGAGCGAGCCGGCATTCGATCCGGCGGCGGAGAACCGCACGCTGCGGCTGGCGATGACCGATGCGCAGGCGACTGTGTTGCTGGCACCGCTGGTCAAACGCGTGGCCGCAGTGGCGCCGGGCGTGGTCGTCCAATGGCTGCCGATCAGCCCAGGCTTGTCCGACCGGATGGTAAGCGGCGAGGTCGATCTGACACTGGTGCTCGACACGACGCCCTTGCCACGCGGTGCGGCGTCGGAGCCGTTGATGACCGATTCGCTCGCGGTGGTGGTGCGTGCGGGGCATCCGAGCGGCGGCGTGTGGCCGATCGCGCATTACGCGACCTATCCGAGCGTCATCGTGTCGCTCTTGGGTGATCGCGCGTCCGATCTGGACGCTGAGCTGGCCGCGTCAGGGATCGAGCGGCCGGTCGCCGCGATCGTCCCGACCTTCCGCGCGGCGGCGGAGATCGTCGCGGTCACCGACTCGGTCACGACGATTTCCCGTGCGTTTGCGGAGCGCGTCGCCGCCGCGCTGGACCTACAGCTGATCAAGCCCCCTTTGGCGGACGCTCACATGCAGATCGTTACCGTGTGGGCGCAGTATCGCAGCGGCGATCCCTTGCTCGCCTGGTTTCGGGCGACGTTGCGAGCCGTCGCGGACGATGCTGCGCGAGCCGGTTAAGCCGCGCGCTGCGTGCGCTTATAGCCCTCGGGATCGGCTGCCTTGATCTTGGCGAGTTCGCGCTCGACATGTGTCGAGTGGACGTCCTCGGCCTTGCGGGCGTGGCTCAGGTCGATGTCGGGTGCCATCGGGCCTTCGGTGCGAATGCCGCGGCGGCCGACGGTGAACATCTTCAGTGGGTTGCGCACCGAATCGGCCGCTGCTGTGCCTTCGAACCCGCAATGCACCATGCAGTTCGAGCATTTCTCATATTTGCCGACGCCATATTGGTCCCAATCGGTCCCCTCCATCAGCTCGGCAAAGGTGTCGACATAGCCTTCGCCGACCAGATAGCACGGCTTCTGCCAGCCGAAGACGGTGCGCAGCGGCATCGACCAGGGCGTGCATTCGTAGGTCTGGTTGCCGGCCAGGAAATCGAGGAACAGCGGCGAATTGGTGAAGGTCCAGGCGCGCGCGCCGTCGCCCTTGCGGAACACGTCACGGAAGAAGTTCTTGGTCCGCTCGCGCGTCAGGAAATGTTCCTGATCGGCGGCGCGTTCATAGGAATAGCCGGGCGAGATCGTGATCTCGACGCCGCGCTTCTCCATTTCGTCGAAAAACGCGGCGAGCCGGTCGGGCGACGCGCCGTCGAATACGGTGCAATTGACTTGCACGCGGAAGCCCTTGGACTGGGCGAGCTCGATCGCCTCAATCGCGACATCGTAGGTGCCGTCCTGATCGACCGCATGATCGTGCATCCCCTTGTCGCCATCGAGATGGATCGACCAGGTGAAGAAAGGCGACGGCTTGTAATCGTCGATCTTCTTTTTCAGCAGCAGCGCGTTGGTGCAGAAGATCACGAACTTTTTCTTCGCGAGATAGCCCTCGACGATGCGCGGCATGTCGCGGTGGAGCAACGGTTCGCCACCCGCGATCGACACGGCGGGTGCGCCGCATTCGTCGATCGCTTCCATGCACTGCTCATAGCTCAGTCGCTGGTTGAGGATCGCATC
>JAIXZV010000084.1 GCA_027489365.1 Sphingomonadales bacterium | reverse complement strand
CTGCAGATCGGCGCGCGCGACGTGTCGTTTCCCTATCTAAACAATGTCAGCTTCTGGATGACCGCAGCGGGTGCCGCGATCACGATGATCTCGCTGTTTGTCGGCAATTATGCGCGCACCGGCTGGCTTGCGATGCCGCCGCTGTCGGGCGCGGTGGCAAGCCCCGACGTCGGCGTCGACTATTATATCTGGGGGCTGCAAGTCGCGGGCATCGGCACCCTCCTGTCCGGCGTCAATCTCATCGCCACGATCGTCAAGATGCGCGCGCCCGGAATGACGTTGATGAAGATGCCAGTCTTCGTCTGGACCGCGCTGTGCACAAACACGCTCATCGTCGCGGCTTTTCCGGTGCTGACTGCCGTACTCGCCTTGCTGTCGCTCGACCGGCTGGTAGGTATGCAGTTCTTCACTAACGAGCTTGGCGGCAACCCGATGATGTACGTCAACCTGATCTGGATCTGGGGCCACCCGGAGGTCTACATCCTGATCCTGCCAGCGTTTGGAGTGTATTCCGAAGTCGTCGCGACCTTCACGCGCAAACGCTTGTTCGGCTATACATCGATGGTCTACGCGACGATCGTCATCACCATCCTCGCCTATCTGGTGTGGCTGCACCACTTCTTCACGATGGGATCGGGCGCGAGCGTCAATTCGTTTTTCGCGATTACGACGATGATCATCTCAATCCCCACGGGTGCCAAGATCTTCAACTGGCTGTTCACGATGTACCGTGGGCGAATCCGCTACGAATTGCCGATGATGTGGACGGTGGCGTTCATGCTGACCTTCACGATCGGCGGGATGACGGGCGTGCTGCTGGCGGTGCCACCCGCCGATTTCGTGCTGCACAATTCGCTGTTCCTGGTGGCGCACTTTCACAACGTCATCATCGGCGGCACGCTGTTCGGGATGTTCGCGGGCATCAATTACTGGTGGCCCAAGGCATTTGGCTTCACGCTCGATCGGGTCTGGGGGAAGCGCTCCTTCTGGCTGTGGGTGTCGGGCTTCTGGTGTGCCTTCGCGCCGCTCTACGTGCTCGGTCTGATGGGCGTGACGCGGCGGTTGAGCCATTTCGACGATGCCGCCTATCAGCCGTTCTTCGTCGTCGCGGCGGTCGGTGCGGTGCTGATCGCGCTCGGCATAGCGTGCATGGCGGTGCAGATCGTCGTCAGCGTCCGCAACCGCGAAGCACTTCGCGATCTGACCGGCGATCCGTGGGATGGCCGCACGCTCGAATGGTCGACCTCCTCCCCGCCGCCCGATTACAACTTCGCGTTCACGCCGATGGTGTACGACAATGATGCGTGGTGGGACATGAAGCAGCGCGGCGCGGTGCGCCCGACTGCGGGTTTCCGCGCGATCCTTATGCCCAAGAATACCGGAACAGGCGTGATCCTCGCCGCGCTTAGCGTAGCCTTCGGCTTCGCGATGATCTGGTACATTTGGTGGCTTGCTGCGGTCAGCCTGCTGGGCTTGTTCGCGGTAACGATTGGTCATTCCTTCTTCTACGATCGGGATTTTCACATCCCCGTCGACGACGTCGTCCGTGTCGAAAACGCGCGGACCCGTCAGCTCACCGCCGAAGGGGTCGCCGCATGAACGCGCAAACGCACGAGGATTTCGGCGGCGCCGCGCCAGTGTTTTACGATCTCGACGAACACGATCATCCGGCCGGCGGCAGCACCGCGCTGGGCTTCTGGATGTATCTGATGAGCGATTGCCTCATCTTCGCGATCCTGTTCGCCTGTTACGCTGTCCTCGGCCATAGCTATGGCGGTGGGCCGGGGCCCAGGGAGCTGTTCGAACTGCCGCTGGTCGCGCTCAACACCGCGATGCTGCTGCTGTCGTCGCTGACCTACGTCTTTGCGATGCTGACGCTGGAGCGAAAGGGCGCAAGCGTCCGCGCGGTGCAGAGTTGGCTGATCCTGACCGGTCTGTTCGGCCTCGCGTTCCTGTGCATCGAGCTCTACGAATTCTCGCACCTCATCGCGGAAGGCGCCGGGCCGCAGCGCAGCGCGTTTCTCTCGGCCTTCTTCACGCTGGTCGGCACGCACGGGTTGCACGTTACTTTCGGGCTGATCTGGCTGGTGACGCTGGTCGTCCAGCTCGGCACGCACGGCATGGGGGCGGACAACCGCCGGCGATTGATGTGCCTCGGCATGTTCTGGCATTTCCTCGACGTCATTTGGATTGGCGTCTTCACCATCGTCTATCTCATGGGAGTGCTCGCATGAGCGCCGATACGCTTGCTCACACCGACCATGCAGACGACGCGCCGCATGGCACGCTGCGGGGCTCTCTGCTCTGCTTCGTGCTGTCGGTGGCGCTGACCGCGATCCCGTTCGCGCTCGTCATGACCGGTCGGTTCGATGCGACGACGACCGCGATCATCGTGCTCGGCATGGCGTTGGTGCAAGTCGTGGTGCACATGATCTTTTTCCTGCACATGACGACACGGGCCGAGGGCGGTTGGTCGTTCCTCGCCTTGATGTTCACGCTGGTCGTGGTCGTCGTCACGCTGTCCGGATCGATCTGGGTAATGTATCACATG
>JAIXZV010000082.1 GCA_027489365.1 Sphingomonadales bacterium | reverse complement strand
TCCGCAGTGATTGTCCCGCTGGCCGCCCGCCTGGAGCCCGTCCTTGGCGCGCTCCGCGATGCCTTTTCGCTCGAAAACAATCGCCAATTGGCGATCCTGGCCGCCATCTTCGCCCCGATCATCAGCACCGCCACGACCCTACTGGGCGTGTTGGTCGCAATCGTGGGCTGGCCCGCCACCCTCGTCGCGGCCTTGGTCGGCGTGGGGGCCTATCTGACCGTTACCTTCTGGGACGACATCAAATCGGCCTGGACCGTAGGTATCGATTTCCTCGCGCGGGCCTGGGACGGATTCCTGGCACGCCTCACCGCCGCGCCGGCCGCCATCGCGTCGTCCATCGGCCGGATCTTCGGCGGCAGCGAGACCCGCCAGCCCGGCGCCATAGACGAGCGCCTTGCCGGTTTTGCCGCCGGCGGCCAGGTCATCGGCCCCGGCGGTCCAACCAGCGACAGCATCCTCGCTCGCCTGTCCGCTGGCGAGTACGTCATCCGCGCGGCAGCAGTCCGCCAGTACGGGACCGACTTCCTCGCCCGCATCAACGGCATGCAGATGCCCCGCTTCGCGGCTGGTGGGCTGGTCGGCGCACTCTCTATGCCCGGCCTGTCTATCCCGTCGATCGCCGGGATTGGCAATGGGGACGGCATGTCCTCCGGTCTGACCCTGGTCCTGCCGTCCGGCCAAGCCGTAACCGGCCGGACCACCGCTACCGGCGTCGACGCCATCAAGTCTGAGCTGCGCCGGGTCAGCAGGGTATCCGCCACCGGCGGCCAGCCGGCTTGGAGGTCGTGATAAAAAATGACTGATACACCTGACACCTACCTGACAATCACATCCGAGCTTGGCTCGGTCGTCTTCCCAGTGGGCTCGGCGCGCGGTATCGACGTGGACGTGCAGCCGATCGATGCCGGTGAGATGCGCCGAACGGTCAACGGCACGCTAGTCGGCCTGGTCAATCCCGCCTTCCGGAAGCTGCGGGTGTCGCTGTCGCACAGCGGCGGCCGGGTGCCGACAATCATCGGTCTGTGGCGCCGGATGCCGGCGACAGCGGAAATGACGGACCCTGTTGAAGAATTGCCGTCGGCTGAGGATGCCAGCGAGGCCGTCCTGTCCAGGCAGCCTGTCGCCGGATCTGTAAGCGGTTATGACGCCGATGGCACCGAAGTGGTGCCGACGTCGGTATCGGGCGCGGCGCCGTGGACCGCCGTCTTCGCCGGCGATGTGGCCTACGTGTCCTACCGACCGGTCTTGTCGTGTCTCGTCTCCACCTGGACCCGCGCCGGAAACGATTGGGGCCGCGGTGGGGCAAGCTGGTCCATCGAGCTAGAAGAGGTGTGATCGTGGCAGCATCGGGAATCATCTATTTTGCCTGGATCGACGCAGGCGAGGCTTTCTCCCCGACGACCCATGCCCGGCAGGACGAGCAGGTTTTCAGCCTGCAAATTCAGCAGGGAGAGGGTGAATTCGCCCGGGCCACTCTGGAAATCCGCAATCCAGGTCTGGGCCTGCTCGCCGCCGGCCGCAAACGCCGCGCCCACATCTCCATCGCCCCCACGCCCGGCGCCGAAGCCGTGCTGCTGCTGACAGGAGTGCTGACGGCTTTTCCGACCGGTCTAATCGGCGAGGAGGTGGTGAGCATTGAGATCATTGCCAGGCCCGACAACGACAGGGATTTGCTCCAGTCGCTATTCGGCAGCCTGAACGGCACCACGACGACAGTCACGATCCCGTCCGCATCGGTAGTCGTCGGCGATGAGTACCTGTTCGGAGTTACTCAGCTTGCCGCTGCCGACCTTCCGGACCCATGGGTTGAGGGCGACCACTACCGCATGGACTACCTGGCAGGTGCCGTCGAGTTTTTGGCCATTCCGGCTGGCTGGACGCCGGCCAACGTGCCGGTGACGGTCTCGATACCGGCGAGGCCGTACTTCGAGCCTCTACTGCTTCCCGCTGGCTACGACCCCTCCGACCCGGCGATTGCTTTGGCCGCCCGCCCGATGACCGTGCATTGGCCGCGCACTGGTGGATCGCCGACGGTGACGCACGTCCTCGCCGGTGTTGGTGGGGAGCCGGTGATTACGCTGACCTCCGGCCAGGTTTTCCAGCCGCGGGTAGAGGTGGCCGGGCCGCCAATCGCGCGGATCGACGTCGAGATCGAAGCTGCTTTCGAGCAGCGGGTCAGCGTCCCGTTTGACCTAGCGCCGGAGATCGTGTCGGCTGCCGGCGGCGCGCTCCGGACGCTGACCCCGGAAGATTTTGAGTCCGGTTGGGAGCGCAGCGTATCCGGCGGTGGCAGCGGGTATGGTGTGATCTCCAGCCGTCTGACGCGCACATCGGTCGTGCCGTCGACCGCAGTGACGGTCGATTCGGCATCGCACCCAACTGGCGACCCGTCCCAGGACCTGCCGGGTGATACTTTCGAGGATCCGCCTCCGGTCGACCCAGAGGATCCGCTGGATCCCGTGTCGCGCGACATCGCCTTCCAGGTCGTTGGATATAGCGGCGCCTTGCAAGTCCAGGCGGACTACGCACAGCCTCGCCGCGAGCGCATCCGCATGTCCGTGCAGTCTGCGGTCCAGCAGCTTTTTACCCCAGCAGCATCTGGCAGGGAAAAGCTGCAGCTCTCCGCCAATACCAGCATCGACGCAGAGCTGGACCGCCTGACCTATGTTTCATATGAAAGCCCAGATGGGTCGACCACATGGTACGTCCGGTCCCGGCAGCGGCCGGCGGCCAGCCTTTTCTTTTCTGGCGGCGGTCTGTCCTCGCGCGGGCAGCAGCTGGTGCATCACGCCATGCTGCGAGCGCGGGCGCGGATGGCCCAGGCAGCACGGGCGATCGAGATCAGTTTTGAGACGACGCTTGAGTTGGGACTGGCAGTAACCCCTGCGCATTCCGTCAGGCTGACTGGCATCGATGGCCTGGGAACCGTCGTAGGGAAAGTCGTATCCTACACCCTGTCCGCAG
>JAIXZV010000397.1 GCA_027489365.1 Sphingomonadales bacterium | reverse complement strand
GCAGCAGCACGGCCTCCCCGACGACCGCCGCCCGCGCCTCTTCCTCATTCGCAAACACCCGCTTGCGGCGGCACACGCTCAGCCGCGTGCGGATCGTCACCGGCCTAGCATGTGTTCAACGAACCCGCCGAGCGTCTTGAACCCGGTGAGCGTCAGCCCGCTTTTGTCGTCCGCCACCGCTGCGGGGACGAGTGCGCGTTCGAAGCCAAGCTTGCCCGCTTCCTTCAACCGCAGCGGACCGTGCGCCACGGCGCGGATTTCGCCCGACAAAGCAAGTTCGCCGAATACCACCGCATCGGCTGCGACCGGCCGCTCCGACAGCGCCGACACCAACGCCGCCGCCACCGCCAGATCGGCCGCAGGATCGGCCACCCGGTATCCGCCAGCGATGTTGAGATACACTTCGCAGGCAGAGAAGCTGAGGCCACAGCGCGCCTCCAGCACCGCCAGCACCATCGCGAGCCGCCCGCTGTCCCAGCCCACCACCGCGCGACGCGGCGTCGCGCCACTCGCCAGTCGCACGACGAGCGCCTGAATTTCGACCAGCACCGGCCGCGTGCCCTCCAGCGCCGGGAAGACGGTCGTGCCGGTCACGCCATCCTCGCGCTGCGTCAGGAACAAGGCGCTCGGGTTGGCGACTTCGGCCAGCCCCTCGGCCTCCATCGCGAACACGCCGATCTCGTCGGTGCCGCCGAAGCGGTTCTTGATCGCGCGCAGGATGCGATATTGATGGCTGCGCTCGCCCTCGAAGCTCAGTACGGTATCGACCATATGTTCGAGCACGCGCGGCCCTGCGATGCTGCCATCTTTTGTCACGTGGCCGACCAGCACCACCGCCGTGCCGCGCTCCTTGGCGAAGCGGATCAGTTCCTGCGCGGAGGCGCGCACCTGGCTGACCGTGCCCGGCGCGCCTTCGATCAGGTCGCTGTGCATCGTCTGGATCGAATCGATCACCAGCAAGGCGGGCGGTCTCGCCTGCCCCAGCGTGGTCAGAATATCGCGCGTCGAGGTCGCTGCGGCGAGCATCACCGGCGCATGGCCAAGGCCCAGCCGCCGCGCGCGCAGCCGCACCTGATCGGCCGCTTCCTCGCCCGAGACATAGGCGACCGGCAGTCCGGCGAGCGCCATCTTCGCCGCTGCCTGCAACAGCAAGGTCGACTTGCCGATCCCCGGATCGCCCCCTATCAGCGTCGCCGAGCCCTCGACGAACCCGCCGCCGAGCGCCCGGTCGAACTCGGCGATCCCCGACGGCATCCGCTCGGGCAAAGTGATCTCGGCATCGAGCCCGACCAATTGCATCGTCCGCCCACCGGTGTGGAGGTTATGCTTGGCCTGGAACGGCGTGACCGTCCCGCCGACCTCCTCGACTAGCGTGTTCCATTCGGAGCAGTCGGCGCATTGCCCGGCCCACCGGTGCGACACCGATCCGCAGGCTTGGCAGACATAGCGTTTTTGGGGTTTTGCCATGCCGGGCCACTTAGCAAGTGCAGAACGAAAGGGGAATACCGCTCAATCGCCAGAAAGCTCCGACCCGCGCTTGAGCGCCTTCCCCCCATCCTCCTGCTCGACCAGATAGGCCGGATTTTCCTTGGTACCGACCTTCACGATCTTGCTGCCCTTGATCGTGCGCTGCACGCGGCGGTCGAAGCGGTCGGTCACCTTGCCGTGCGCAGCGCCTCTGCCCCAATGCCAGCTCACTTTCTGACCTACGCGAAAAGTGTTCGTCATGGCTCTCTCCGATACTGGACAGTCCTAACGAGCGTTCGGTCAAAGCCGTTCCCGGTCGCGTGGCCGGGCCTGGCGGTGCGGGAGATAGCCATGCGCCCTCCGCTTCGCTATGCCGCGCCCGATGCAAGCTTCCGACCTCCGCGTGGCGCTGTTCAGCGGCAATTATAATTACACGCGCGATGGCGCGAACCAGACGCTCAATCTGCTCGTCGGGCATTTGCTCAGCCGCGGCGTGAAGGTGCGAATCTACGCGCCGACCAGCCGCACCCCCGCCTTCCCGCCGACCGGCGATCTGGTCAGTGCGCCGTCGATCAAGATCCCGCTACGCGGCGAATACAAACTCACGCGCGGCATGGGGCACCGCGTGCGGCGCGATCTCGATGCGTTCGCGCCCAACATGATCCACGTCTCGGCGCCCGATCGGCTCGGCCACAAGGCGCTGAATTATGCGGAGGCGCACAATCTCGCGAGCGTCGCATCCTACCATACGCGCTTCGAGACCTATATGCAGTATTATGGGCTCGGATTCCTGGTCCGCCCCATGATCAACATCCAGAAGCGTTTCTACAGCCGCGTCGACGAAGTGCTCGCGCCCAGCCAGATGATGGGCGAGATCCTGCACGACTGGGGCGTGCCGACCCCGGTCACGCGCTGGTCGCGCGGGGTGAACCATGCGCGCTTCAACCCCGGGCGTCGCGATCTGGCGTGGCGGCGCAGCCTCGGCATTGACGATGACGAGATCGTCGTGGGATTCCTCGGGCGGCTGGTCAAGGAAAAGGGCCTCGACGTGTTCGCGCCGGTGATGCGGGCTCTGGCTGCGCGCGGCGTGAAGCACCGCACCTTCGTGATCGGCGAAGGGCCGGCGAAGGACTGGTTCGCGCAGCAAGTGCCCGATGCCGTTTTCGCAGGGTTCCTGACGGGTGACGATCTCGGCCGCGCGGTCGCCTCGATGGACGTGTTCTTCAACCCGAGCCTGACCGAGACCTTCGGCAATGTGACGCTGGAGGCGATGGCAGCGGGCGTCCCCGTCGTCGCGGCACGGGCGAGTGGGGCGGTCGGGCTGATCGACGACGGGGTAACCGGGCTGATCGTCCCGCCGACCGACATTTCGGGCTATGCCGACGCGCTGCAGCGCTTTTGCGAGGACGATGCGTTTCGCGCCGCAGCGGGTGCGGCGGGCCATGCCGAGGCGGAGACGTACCAGTGGGACCGGATCAATCAGGTCGTGCTCGATACCTATCTGCGGGTGCTGGAGCGGCGCGCGGCTGCGCTCTAAACGTTGTGCTCCTGCGCAGGCAGGAGCCCAGGGAAGCGCGAGCAGCACTTCGTTTCCCTGAGCTCCTGCCTGCGCAGGAGCACGATGGCTTCTCAGTCGATAGCCACCCAGTCATACGTAAGCGGCGCCTCGCGAAACGCGAAACGATCGACGTGCCGGGCGACCGCGCCCTTCAACCCGTCGAGTTGCTCGGGCGATGTCGCGTCGATCCGCACTTCCAGCACATCGGGATGCGCGTCGAACGTGACCGTCGCATCGCCGGGGTGGTTGGCCCCGCGCGCATCCTTGGGAAACACGATCGTGCCGTGCTCAGGCGTGAAGCTGACCGCGAGGTTATGCTCCCAATGCTTGCACGTCTGCTGGAGGTATTTGCTGGCCGATTGCGTCGGCACGCGGGCGATGGCGCTCAGCATCACAGCCGCTCGATCTTCTGCGCGGCTTCGTCGATCAGCGCGACGATCTCGTGCAGCGTTTCTTTCGCGACCTCCTCGTGCCGCAGCCGGTGGATCAGCACTTCGCGTAAGTTTCCCATCGCACGGCGGACCGAGGCGCTGTCGGTCCGCGCCCGTTCCGCCCCGACATCGGCAAGCCGCGCCATCAGCGCTTCGACCTGCTCGGCATTTTCGGCGAGATGCGCCGTTCCGGTGTCGGTCACCGCGAACAGCTTCTTGGCACCCTCGGCCTGACGCGCTTCGATCAGCCCCATGTCGTCGAGCAAGGTCAGCGTCGGATAGACGACGCCCGGAGACGGCGCATAGGCCCCGCCGGTCAACTCTTCGACCTGCCGGATCAAATCATAGCCGTGGCGCGGTTCGTCGGCGATCAGCTTGAGCAGCACGAGCCGCAGCTCGCCACTGTCGAACATCCGCCGCCCGCGCGGGCCGCCCCGGCCGCCGCCGTCGCGCCCCTCATCGTCGCGGCCACGGCCACGACCGAAGCCCGCATGGCGGAAACCGCCGCGCATCATACCCATCCGTCCCGGATGGCAGCCACGACCGCCGCGCTCGCGCTCTACAAATACAAACATATCGTTCCTTTCTCATAATACGATGGAGCTAAGATATATCTCCTTTTGGAAGTTTCAAGATATATCTTTTGCATTCTCTGATCCCTTCCCCGGCGTAGGCCGGGGCCCAGTTGCAGCGTCGTCGCAAACGGAGTGCCGCCCTCTCCCGCAAACAGCTCGCCACTGGGCCCCGGCCTTCGCCGGGGAAGGCACCGGGGAAAACCATTGGACTGGCCCCACGGCACCACACCCCCTATCTCTCTCAAATGCCCGACCTCTTCGCGACCTTCGATCCCCCCGCCCCAGATCACCCGAGCGAATCCGCGCCGCTCGCGGATCGCTTGCGCCCGACGACGCTCGCCGAGGTGGTCGGACAGGATCACATCACCGGCCCCGAAGGCGCGATCGGACGGATGGTCGCGGCGGGACGGCTGTCCTCGATGATCCTGTGGGGCCCGCCCGGCACCGGCAAGACCACGATCGCGCGGCTGCTCGCCGATGCGGTCGGCTTGCGCTTCATGGCGATTTCGGCGGTGTTCTCCGGCGTCGCCGACCTCAAGAAAGCCTTCGCCGAAGCGCGCGATCACGCGAAGATCGGCAAGCGCACCTTGCTGTTCGTGGACGAAATCCACCGCTTCAACCGCGCACAGCAGGACGGTTTCCTGCCGTATGTCGAGGACGGCACCGTCACGCTGGTCGGCGCGACCACCGAGAACCCGTCGTTCGAACTCAACGCCGCCGTGCTCAGCCGCGCGCAGGTGCTGATCCTCCACCGGCTCGATCACGCAGCACTCGGCCAATTGCTCGACCGGGCCGAGGCGACCGAGGGCCGCCCCCTCCCGCTCACCCCCGACGCACGCGACGCAATTATTGCCAGCGCCGATGGCGACGGGCGTTTTCTGCTCAATCAGGCCGAGACTTTGTTCGCGGTGAACCTGCCCGAACCGCTCGACTCCGCCGGCCTCTCCGCCTTCCTGCAACGCCGCGTCGCGGTCTACGACAAGGATCGCGAGGGCCATTACAACCTGATTTCGGCGCTGCACAAAGCGGTGCGCGGATCGGACCCG
>JAIXZV010000367.1 GCA_027489365.1 Sphingomonadales bacterium | reverse complement strand
TCGATGGCGTGGGCCGAGCGAGTCTATGGACGCGAATATGCTCTCGACGTGTTCAACATCGTCGCGGTTGACGATTTCAACTTCGGCGCGATGGAGAATAAGGGCCTCAACGTCTTCAATTCGCGCTACATCCTCGCCGACCCCGACACCGCGACCGATTACGATTATGACGCGATCGCCGCCGTCGTCGCGCACGAATATTTCCACAATTGGTCGGGCAATCGCGTCACCTGCCGTGACTGGTTCCAGCGCTCGCTGAAGGAAGGCTTCACGGTCTATCGCGACCAATGCTTCTCCGCCGACCAGGGCTCGGCCGCGGTCAAGCGGATCGAGGATGTCCGCGGGCTTCGCGCGGCGCAGTTCCCGGAAGATTCAGGCCCGCTCGCGCACCCGATCCGGCCCGACGCCTATCAGGAAATCTCGAACTTCTACACCGCCACAATCTACAACAAGGGTGCCGAGATCATCCGGATGCTCGCGACGATCCTTGGTGCGACCGCCTTCCGCGCCGGGACCGATCTGTATTTCGACCGCTTCGATGGGACCGCGGCAACCTGCGAGGATTTCGTCGCGTCGCTGGAGGATGCGAGCGGGATCGATCTGACGCAGTTCCGCCGCTGGTATGGACAGGCCGGCACGCCGCGCGTGACGGCCTCGCTGGAGCATCACGAAGGGTCTGGCCGCGCCGAGCTGGTGCTGACCCAGCGCACCCCGCCGACGCCGGGGCAAGATGAAAAGGTGCCGGTCGTGCTGCCTCTGCGCCTGAAGCTGTTCGGCGCGGAAACCGCCGCGACGCTCGCGCCCGAACAGATCATCCTGCTCGATCAGGCCGAAGAGCGGATCGTGTTCGAAGGCGTGACCGAACGACCGATCCTGTCGATCAACCGCGGCTTCTCCGCCCCCGCGATCATCGAGACCGACCGCAGCGCCGCCGATCTCGCTTTCCTCGGCGCGCATGACGACGATCCGTTCGCGCGGTACGAGGCGTTGCAGCAATTGATGCTCGATACGCTGGTCGCAGCGGCAAGCGGCCAGCACGCCGATCATGCTGCGGTGATCGCGGCCGTCGCGGGCACGATCGGCGACGCGCAGCTCGACCGCGCCTTTGCCGCCGAAGCGGTGCTGTTGCCGTCGGAGAGCTTCATCGGCGATCAGATGGCGGTGGTCGATCCCGAGGCGATCTTCCGTGCGCGTGAGGCGCTGCGCCGCGACATCGGACGCGCGCTCGCCCGCGAATGGCGCGCCGCTTATGATGCGGCGCAGACATCGGGCGGCTATGTCTATTCGCCCGAGGCCAAAGGGATGCGCCGGATGCGGGCGGTCGCGCTCGGCTATATCGCCGCCTCGGGCGCGGCGGATGCGGGCCACCTAGCCTTCGCGCAGTTCGAAGCGGCCGACAATATGACCGATCGGATGAGCGCGCTCACGTCACTGGTCGCAGGCGACGCGCCACAACGCACGCCTGCGCTCGACATCTTCTACAATCGCTACCGCGACAATGCGCTGGTGCTCGACAAATGGTTCTCGGTGCAGGCGATGGCGCCGCGCGACGATACCGGCGCGGTGGTGCGCGAACTGCTGCAGCACCCGGATTTCACGCTGTCGAATCCAAATCGCGCACGCGCGCTGATCGGAGCGTTCGGGGTCAATCAGCGGGCGTTCAATGCGGCCGACGGGTCGGGCTATCGCTTCCTGGCGGATCAGTTGATCGCGCTCGACACGCTCAATCCGCAGACGGCGGCGAAGCTGATCCCGCCGCTCGGGCGCTGGGCCCGCTTCGACGCGGCGCGCGGGGACCTGATGCGCGCCGAACTGGAGCGGATCGTCAAAGTACCCGGATTGTCGAAGGATATGTTCGAACAGGCTTCCCGCAGCCTGGAGGTGTAAGGCCCGGCACAGCGCCGGGCCGCGACGGCACTTAGCGGTTTGCAGCGACCGAGCTGGTGGCCGTCGCACGCGTGGAATCCGCCGGGTGGAACGTGACGAGCGCAAGCGCGCCCAGCGCGAATCCACCGAAGAACTGCCACAGGAAACCCGACTTAAGAACGCTACGCATCACGATGACCTTTCGCGTCGGCACCATACCGATCGCTGCATCGCAGCAAATCGGCGTGTTGCGATCGTTTCGCAAGAGGTATTCCGGCAACAATCCGTTGCCGAAACTGCATCAGTCGATTTTTTAGCGCAAAGCGGCGCAGGCCGTCTGGATGCGTTCGCACGCGTCCTGCAGCAGCGTCTCCGACGTGGCGTAGGAAATCCGCATCGCCGGCGACAGGCCGAACGCCGCCCCCTGCACCGCCGCCACCTTGGCATCGTCGAGCAGATAGGTGACGAACGCTTCGTCGGTATCGATCAGCTTGCCCGCGGGCGTCGACTTGCCGATCAGGCCGGAGATTTCGGGATAGACGTAGAATGCCCCCTCGGGCCGCGGGCAGGTGATGCCATCGGCCTGGTTGAGCATCGACACGACCAGATCGCGGCGCGATTGGAAGGCAGCGGAGCGTTCCTTCAGGAACGATTGATCGCCGTTGAGCGCGGCGACGGCTGCGGCCTGCGCGATCGAGCAGGGGTTGCTGGTCGATTGCGACTGCAATTTTGAGATCGCCTTGATCAGCCACGACGCGCCCCCGGCAAAGCCGATCCGCCACCCGGTCATCGCATAGGCCTTGGAACAGCCATTCACCGTGAGCGTGCGCTCGTACAGCGACGGGCAGACTCGCGCGATCGTGGCGAATTCGAAATCGTCGTACAGGATATGTTCGTACATATCGTCGGCGAAG
>JAIXZV010000230.1 GCA_027489365.1 Sphingomonadales bacterium | reverse complement strand
GGTCGCTTCGGTCGAAAATCCGCGGGACATCATCACCGGCCCGCTCGGCGAGCAATATTCGACCGAGCATTCCGGCATTCGTGCCCGCGTGACCTACCGAACCGACGGGCTGTTCAACGTCCAATATATCGGCAGCCATCGCGATTTGCGTACCGCATCGGACGGTGCTGGTCCGGCGAGCGTAGCCTATCCCGGCTTCCTGCAGGATTTCTACGGCATCGGCGGAACTCCGCTGCAACAGGCTGTCGGCGCCGAACGGTCGGACAATTACGGTCGGGGTCTCGGACGCGGCGGCTCATTCTCGGATTTTCACGAACTGCGCTTTTTCAACGATTCCGAACCGCTGAAATATTCGGTCGGTGGCAACTATTTCAACGAACGGCAGCGTACGCTCGCCATGTCCGTCTCTGATTATAACGCGTTCTTCCAGGGCCAGGAATTCAACACCAAGACCAAGAGCGAGACCTTTGCCTTCTATGGCGACGCGACCTATTCGGTGACGCCGAAGCTTCGGCTCACCGGGGGGCTGCGCTACACCAACGACCGCAAATCGCGGACGGGCGTGATTTCGCGGCTGTTCTTCGGCGGTGGCGATGCAAACTTCGGTTGCTGCGGCTATTTTCGCCTGGGCACGCCGGGTTTCGAATTCAACACCAACCGCACCATCTTCGACGTCGCACGCAATGCCGCCGGTGATCCGCTGCCCGGTGCGCAGCTCGCTTTCTTCCTGGACGGCGTGAAATCGTTCGGTGCGCGCGATACGATCCCGATCGCCTTCGCCGATGCGATCGCGCGGCTAAAGGCCAATCCGGCGCTGGCCAATGATCCCAATTTCGGTTTTGCCAATGGGGCCGGGTGCATCAATTCGGCGACCAATCCGGGTTATGTCTGTCGCGCGGACGGGACCTTCACCTACAATTTCGTCGCGCACACGATCAACAATCAGGCATCGCAAATCCGCACCGACTTCATCGATTGGCGCGCGCGGCTCGAATACGATCTGAGCGACGACAATCTCGTCTACGGGCTGGTTTCCAGCGGGCATAAAGCGGCGAGCTTCAACGACAATCTCGGGTCGCTCGGGCCGGCACCGTTCTTCCGCCCGGAAAAGGTTACGCTGTTCGAACTGGGCACGAAGAACGAGTTCACCATCGGCGGGCGCAAGGCGGTGCTGAACCTTTCCGCCTTCTATAATGACTATAAGGATCAGCAGCTTACCGCCTTGCTCGGCGTCACCTCGATTGTCGCGCAGCTGCGCAGCAACCCCAACGACCCCAACAGCCCGCTGGTCAACGTGACCGGGCCGCAGAACGTGCCGAACGGGTTCAGCCAGAACCAGGTCGTCGCGTTCACCTATAACGCGGCCAACAGCGAAACGTACGGCATCCAGGGCAGCGGATCGATCATCCTGCCGGCGCGGTTCAAATTGGGTGCCGATTTCCTGTGGCTCGAAGGGCGCATCAAGGAGGCTGCACCGGTGCAGGATTTCCGCTTTCAGGCGGATGTCGCCGGTACTGAAGATTCGAAGGCGCGGCCGATCGCGGGCCGACGTCTGCCCTACACGCCGCGCTTCCAGTTGAACGCGTCGCTCGCGAAGATCATTCCGGTGAGCGGTCCGCTCGGCGGGTCATTCGACGGGTTGATCAGCGTATCGTGGCGCTCGTCGAGCTTCGCGACGATCTTCAATTCGATCGACTTCAATCCCCCGGCTTCCGGGCCGCGGGAGTCGCTCAACGACCGCATTCCGTCTTACTATCTGGTCAACATGGCGGTCGGCTATACGCACGGCAATTTCCGGGTCGAAGCGTATGTGAACAACCTGTTCGACAACACCGTCGCGGCCGGGCTGCTGGTAAACCAGTTCAACAACACGCGCTTCTTCACCAACCCGCGGCTGGCCGGCGGGCGCGTGCGGATCACGTTCTGAGGTTTACGCGGGCGGGCGGCCAGTCGCGGTTGCCCGCCCGCCACACCGGACCTTACGCAGCATTTCGGAGGTATCTGATGGCGAAAACCCTGCGCCTTTCCTCGCTCGCCGCTTTCGTCCTGGGCACGGTGGTGGCCACCGGCGTGCGCGCCGAAACGCTGATTCCGACGGACTATAAGCTCGTCTGGGCGGACGAATTCGCGGTCGACGGTCTGCCCGATGACAGCAAATGGGCGTATGATACGGACCGCAATCGCGTCGGCTGGTTCAACAATGAAAAGCAATATTATGCCGACCACCGCGCCGAGAATGCGCGGGTCGAGAAGGGCAATCTGATCATCGAGGCGCGTGCCGACGCGGATCAGATCAGCAAGCTGCCCGATTGGGGCAAGCAGCGCTACAGTTCGGCGCGGCTGCGCACGCTCGGCAAGGCGAGCTGGACATATGGCGCGGTCGAAGTCCGCGCGAAGCTGCCGTGCGGCGTCGGGAGCTGGCCGGCGATCTGGATGCTGCCCGACGACAAGACGATCCCCTGGCCCGACAGCGGCGAGATCGACATCATGGAACATGTCGGCTTCGATCCGGGCAAGGTGCATTTCTCGCTCCACACCAAGGCCGCCAATTTCATCCAGCATACCGAGAAGACCGCGTTCAAATCGGTACCGACGGCGTGCACCGAAATGCACCGCTATCAACTGTCGTGGACGCCTAATCTGATCGTGATGGGGGTCGATGACGTGCGTGGGTTCAGCTTCAAGCGGCCGAGCATGAAGCGGTCGGAATGGCCGTTCGACGGGCCGTTCCACATCCTGCTCAACCTCGCGATCGGCGGCGACTGGGGCGGGCAGAAGGGCGTCGATGACACGGCATTCCCGCAGCGGATGGAGGTCGACTATGTCCGCGTGTATCAAAAATCGGGGTCGTGATGCGTAAGGTAACACTGGTTCGACGGCTCCCGCTGCTCGCCCTCTGCGGCATCCTGACGGTTGGGAGTGCGGCCGCGCCTTCGCCGAACGCGCCCGCAATTGCGCAGTCGGTTCCCAGCGACATCGACGCGCGGGTCGAGGCGATCCTCGCCGGCATGTCGCTTGATCAGAAGCTCGCGCAAGTGGTGATGCCCGACACGTCCAGCTTCAGCGCCGCCGACATGGCGCAGTATCGCTTCGGCAGCTATCTGAGCGGCGGCAATTCCGGCCCCGGCGGCGAAGAGCGCGCACCGCCCGCGCGCTGGCTCGCGCTGGCCGACGCCAATTGGGATGCGGCGATGGCACCGCGCGCCGATGGCCGCACCCCGATCCCGACGATTTGGGCAATCGATGCGCTGCACGGCCACAACAACATCGTCGGCGCGACGCTCTTTCCGCATAACATCGGGCTGGGCGCGACGCGCGATCCGGAGCTGGTCCGCGCGATTGGCGCCGCGACCGCCGCCGAAATCGCGGTGACGGGTATCGACTGGACCTTCGCGCCGACGCTGGCGGTGGTGCGCGATCCGCGCTGGGGCCGGACGTATGAAAGCTATTCGGAACGACCCGATGTCGTCGCGTCGATGGCGGGGGCGATGGTCGAAGGGTTGCAAGGCACGCCCGGAACGCTCGACTTTCTCGGCCCCGACAAGGTGATCGCGACGGCCAAGCACTTCCTGGGCGATGGCGGCACGGGTGGCAAGGATCAGGGAAATACCGTCGCGTCGGAGGCCGACCTGCGGCGCATCCATGCCGCGGGCTATGTCCCGGCGATCACGGCGGGCGTGCAAACGGTGATGGCGTCCTTCTCCAGCGTCAACGGCGTAAAGCAGCACGGCGATAAAGTGCATCTGACGGGGTACCTTCGCGGGCCGTTCGGGGAAACAGTACTCGGCTTCAAAGGCCTGGTGGTCGGCGATTGGAACGGCCACGGACAGGTGCCGGGCTGCTCGGTCGAAAGCTGCGCCGAATCGTTTAACGCCGGGCTGGATATTTTCATGGTGCCCGACGCGTGGAAGGGCCTCCTCGCATCGACTACAGCGCAGGTGAAATCGGGCGAGATCAGCATGGCTCGGCTCGACGAAGCGGTGCGGCGAATCCTGCGGGTGAAACTGGCGGCGGGCTTGTTTGAGAAAGGCCGCCCATCGTCGCGCCCCTTGGCGGGTAAGGTGGAGCTGTTGGCCAGTGCCGAGCACCGCGCGCTGGCGCGTCGTGCGGTGCGCGAATCGCTCGTTCTGCTGAAAAACAACGGCAATCTGCTGCCGCTCAAGCCAGCGCAGCGCGTGCTGGTAGCGGGCGATGGAGCAGACAATATCGCGATGCAGGCGGGTGGCTGGACGATCACCTGGCAGGGCGGTGGCGACCTGACCAAGGCCGATTTTCCAAAGGCGCAGTCGATCTACGACGGCATCGCAGATGCGGTCCGTACTGCGGGGGGAAGTGCGATGCTGTCGAAAGACGGCAGCTTCACCGCCAAGCCCGACGTCGCGATCGTGGTGTTCGGCGAGAAGCCCTATGCCGAATTCATGGGCGATGTGGACACGCTCGAATTCCACGACGATTACAAGAGCTACAAGACCATGCAGCGGTTGCGCGCGGCGGGCGTGCCGGTCGTTGCCGTATTCCTCTCGGGGCGCCCGATGTGGGTCAACCCGGAGATCAACGCCGCCGATGCCTTCGTCGCGGCTTTCCTGCCGGGCAGCGAGGGCGGTGGCGTTGCGGACGTGCTGTTCGCCAAGCCCGATGGCGGGATCGCCCACGATTTCCGGGGCACATTGTCCTTCAGTTGGCCGAACGGGCCGATGCCGGCGAAGCTTGATACACCGCGCGACCCCGGCACGCTGTTCCCGTTCGGCTATGGCTTGCGCCTTGCCGACCACACTTTGGTGGGGCCGCTGCGCGAAACCGCGCCTGCGGGCCAAGTCGTCAGTTCGCGGATCGCGGTGCTTGGCCGCACCGGGCTTCCCGCCGGATGGGGCATGACGCTGGCTGAGGCGGGATCGGCGCTTGTTCCGATCAGCAGCAATGCGGGGCAGAGCCCGTCGGGCGTTCTGGTGTTGCGCGGGATCGATCGCGAGCGTCAGGAGGACGCGCGGCTGGCGATTTGGCGCGGTGGGGTTAGTGCCCGGGTCATGGTGAGCGCCTCCCGGACGCTCGACCTGTCGGCACCCGGACAGGCGCTCTTGATCGATCTGCGTGTCGTGGCAAAGCCGACGGGCAGGGTGATGATCGGCGTGAAGCCCGCAGGCCCGGCCACAGCTAAGCCTGCAGATCCGCTCATGGTCGATGTCACCGCGCTGCTCGCCGATGGATCCATAAGCTGGCGCACCGTAGCGATTCCGCTGCGCTGCCTAGCGCCGCGCGCCACATTGCGCGGGGTCGATGCGCCGTTCGTGATCGAAACGGCGGGTCGCCTCTCGTTGGCGGTGTCGGATATCCGCATCGCCCCCGCGTCGGGCAGGGTCTTGCAATGTCCGGCAAAACCACGCTGAACATGCCTTGAGGCCGACGGTAGATTGCGGGATAGGCGAAACATGATCGAACGCGCCGACAGGATATTTGGCACGCAATGGCAAAACGCGGCGGATTGACGATCGAGGACGTGGCACTGGCCGCCGGCGTATCGCGCCAGACGGTTTCGCGCGTCCTGAACAACGGGCCGAGCGTGCGGCCCGTGGTGCGCGAACGCATCCTCGCGGCGATCGAGGAACTGGGCTATGTCCCGAGCCTTGCCGCGCGCCGCATGGGCAGCGGCAAATCCTTCCTGATCCTGGCGATCAACGACCGCGCCCGAACGATCGAAAATTGGAGCGCGGGGCGCGGCAATGACTGGGTCGATCAGATGCTGCACGGCGGGATGCTGACCTGTGAAGCCTTGGGCTATCACTTGCTGTTCGAACTGGTCGATACCGATCCGCTCAAGGCGATCAAGGCGCTCGACGGGGCGTTGTCGTCGCTGCGCCCCGATGGCGTGATCCTGACGCCGCCGCATAGCGAGAATGCAGCGCTCGCCGCTCTGCTGACCAAGCGTGGCATACCTTTTGGCCGTATGGGATCGTCCTTTCGGCACGACGATGGCATCAACGTGTTCATGAGCGATCATGCCGCTGCGGTAGCGGCGGTGGAGCATTTGGTGGGGCTGGATCATCGCCGCATCGCCTTCATTTCCGGCAGCGCGCACTACGCCGTCTCGGACGCCCGCGAACGCGGCTTTATTGAGGGGCTCGCGGCGGCCGGCCTGGCGGTGGCGGATGGGTACGTCCAGCATGGCGATTTCTCGTTCGCGTCGGGCGCCCAAGCTATGGAACGGCTGCTCAAGCTGCCCGACTTGCCGACTGCCGTGATCGTCAGCAACGACGAAATGGCCTTTGCGGTACTGCACGTCGCCGCCGATGCCGGGATCGCGGTGCCGGGCCAATTGTCGGTGGTCAGCTTCGACGATACGCCGGGGGTACGGTTCAGTATGCCGCCGCTGACCGCGATCCGTCAGCCGATCTCCGCTTTGGCCGCCACGCTTTGCACCAAGCTGATTCGCGCGAGCGGGGGCGATGATCTGGATGGGGACTATGTGCTGCCGTTCGATTTGATCGAGCGCCAGAGCACGGCGCGCTGCCCGGCGTGACGCTGCCGCGCCGCGCAACCCTGGCGGCCTTTGCAATCTGCTATGTGCTGGCGATGTTCGGTGCCTTTTCGGCGTTCGTGCCGCTGTTCGCGCTGATCCTGCCGCAAAAGATCTCAACCTTGCCGGGCCTGGATGGCCGAAGCGGCCTCGCGGCGTTGAGCTGGATCCTGGTTGCGGGCGGCGTGGCGGCGGGAGGCGGCAATATCGTCGCGGGCGTCATCAGCGATGCGCTGTTCCGCCGGACGCAAAGCCGACGCGGCTTGGTCGCGGCTGGTACGACCGCGGTCGCCGCTGCGCTTTCGGGAGTGGCTATGGCGCGGACCTTCGCCGAAGTGATGGGCGCGATCGTGGTATTTCAACTGGCGGTCAACCTGATGCTGTCACCGCTTGTCGCGCTGTTGGTGGATTACGTGCCAGATCAACAAAAGGGGCGGGTGGCGGGATGGCTCGGTCTGGCGCTGCCTTTCGGATCGCTGATCGTGACCGCATTGACCATCGTCGCGCCAGCAGCGGGGCCGACGGTACCGCTCTTCATTGCGGTTGGCGTTGTCGTCCTGCTCGCCCTGCCGCTGATCCTGCTCTGGCCGGTCCCCGTGCTGATCCCTGCGCGACCCACACCGGTCACGGCACGGCCGAGGCAAGCCGTGATCCTGCACGATTTCGTCCTGGCATGGACGGCGCGATTACTGGTGCAATGCGCCGCTGCGGCAATCCTGCCCTATTTGTATTTCTACGTCGCCGATGTCGTGCGACCAGCGGGTGGCGCGCGCGCGATCGGGTCTGCGGTGGGCGTGCTGGCCTTTGTCTTTGCGGTGATGTCGGTTGCGGGTGCGGTCACGGTTGGGTGGCTATCGGACCGGCTTGGCCGCCGTCGCGCGCCGTTGACGGTCTCGGCGTTGCTGGTCGCCGCCAGCATGGTCGCTCTGTCGCTGGCACCGGGTTGGGGGCTGACCGTGACGGCTTATGGCTGTTTCGCCGCTGGGCTCGCGGGCTTTCTGGCGATCGACAGCGCGCTGGTGGCACAACTCATCGCAGCCAACGCCCGTCGTGCGACGCTGCTGGGGGTGATGAATCTCACAAATACGTTGCCCGGCGTTCTTTCGCCGATCATGGCGTTGGCGGTGATCGGAGACCGCTTCGATGCGATGCCGATGGTCTTTGTCATGCAGTTCGCAGCCGCCGGCGCGCTGGTCGCTGCGTTGTGCGGCAGCCGCATTCGGACGCTGCGGTAGCCGCGCTGCGCAGCATCATGCTGTTAAGAGCCGAACGCCGTTCAAGGACACTTTTCGGCCTCTCATGAGCTTGAGCGCAAGGCTGCTTCGACGCAGGTAGATGCCAATCACCAATGCCTGATCCTTCAGGTGGCGTTGGCGATCTCGTGCTATCCGCCGAGCCGACCGGACGGCCGAGTTTGCCGCCATCTGCGACGTGGATTGGCCGCTCGCGCGCCGCGCCCAACCTGATGAAGCCTCGCATACGTTAGGGGGGACCTAGGTCAGCTCAACAAAGGCAGTACCGAGGCGGTGTGGGCTGTCGCCTTCGCTCTTGATGATCCATTTGCGCGATTGCGCGGCCCCGTTGAGCCGCGACGACATTTCGTTCGAGAATTTTGTGGCCAGCCTCCAATCATCGGCCCTAACGACAGCGGCTCAACTTCGATACCCGCCTCGCCAAGATTGCGATGTTCCAATGTCATTTCGTGCTCCACTGGCGGTGCTTCGGGTGTTCTGAGGGCGCTGACGCAAGAGCGATGATCGCGGTGTGGCCGGTCAATGGGTTTTGCGGTCTCTTTCGACATTGCCGTCGAAACGATCGCCTTCGAGGCTCACGAAGCCGTTGCGATTTGGCATTTTTACCTTTGTCAGGCTGGCGGCATCAAGCCTTGTGCCGGGGCCAACGATCCCATCGACCGACAGCAGATAGGCAACCACACCATAGACCTCCGCATCGCTGAGCGACTGCGGCGCGTCCAGTGGCATGGCGCGGCGGACATAGTCGAAGAGCGTGGTCGGATACGGCCAATAGCTGGCGACGGTCCGCACCGGTTTTGCCGAGGCAAGCGACCCAAGCCCGCCGGTTAGCCGATCCGCCGCCCCGCCGACCCCAGCCGGGCCATGACAGGACACACATTTCGCGGCAAAGGTTGCCCGTCCCTCATCGACCGAGCCGGAACCAGCGGGCAGCCCGAAGCCATCCGGCGCGATCGTCAGATCCATCCGCGTGATTACGGCGGGCGGGGCCGCGCGACCAAGCCGCGGGCGATCGTCGGAGGCATCGGGTTGCTGACAGCCGGCGACCAGGCTCACCAGAGCGCAGCCGGCGGCGATGGTCCGCTTACGCATAGACATGGTGGATTTGCCCGCGCCGATCGACCTGCCAGCTCTGGATCGCATTGCTGTGATACCCTTGACCGGGAGCATATTTCGCGAGCCAGTCGGCGCGTCGCGGTTGCACCGCCCCGGTCTCATCGACGGCGCGGCTCATCAAAATATGGGCGCCGCCCTCCCAGCGCCACGGGATGCGGAAGCGCGTCAGGGCCTTTGGCAGCACGGGGCCGTCGAGCGCGGCCTCGGCCCAAGAGGCACCGCCATCCGCCGACACCTCCACCCGGCGAATGCGGCCGCGCCCCGACCAGGCGAGCCCGCTGATTCCGAACACGCCGGGTCCGGGCAGGTCCAGCCCGAACGACGGGTTCAGGATGACCGATTTCACCCCCATGCGGAGCGAAAAAAGCTCGGCCCGCCCGTCCACCAGCAGATCGGAATATTTCGACGTTTCCTCGCGCGAGAAGGCCGGCGCTGCCATGACCTTGAGGCGACGCAGCCATTTCACCGAGGCGTTTCCCTCGATCCCGGGCAATAACAGGCGCATCGGGAAGCCCTGTTCGGGCCGCAACGGCTC
>JAIXZV010000017.1 GCA_027489365.1 Sphingomonadales bacterium | reverse complement strand
GACTTCTTCATTTCGCCGGCATATTTGGTGCCGCCGATCAGGATCAGACGATCGGTGAAATTGACCGCGATCACGGTTTCGCTGCGGCAGCCGTGGCGTGCCGGATCGGCGCGGAAGCTGGGCAGATCGATGATCGTGTAATCGGGTACGAAGCCGCGCAGCTCGCTTTCGGTGGGACGCACCAGCATCGTGCGGATGAAGCTGTTGTGCCACGCGAGTTCGTTGACGACGCGCACGTTGACGCGGTGCTCGGGCTGCGACCCGCCGAACAGATCCTGCACGAACAGATCTTCCTTGTCCTTCAACGCGGACAGGAAATCGGCTTTCAGGACAGCGAAATGCTCCGGCGACATCGCCTTGTTGGTCTTGCCCCACCACACCGTGCTCTCGGTTTCGGCATCGCGGACAATGAATTTGTCCTGTGCCGAGCGGCCGGTGTGCGCGCCGGTTTCGACGACGAGCGGACCGTCGGCCGATAATTTGCCCTCTCCGCGCGAGATTGCCGCCTGGATCAGGCGTGCCGTAACGAGGTTCCAGTGCAGATTGGCGCGGGTTTCGATGCCTTGCGCTTCAAGGCCGACGGTGGGGATGCGTTCGCTCACGGAAGGGACTCTCCTGGATTGTCACGCGGGCCATTTCGCTCCGCATACGTATGTCCTGCGCATATCGAGCGTCTGTCCCCCGGTCAAACCTCCTCGTTCAGCTTCCATTGAGCACGCAGGCGTAATGGATTAGGCCGGACCCACGAACGATAAGGATTGCCCCGGCCGATGACGGCAACGATCGCTTTGGTCGACGATGACCGCAACATTCTGACCTCGGTGTCGATCGCGCTGCAGGCCGAAGGCTTCGTCACGCGGCTGTATTCGGATGGCGAGACCGCGCTGAAGGCGTTGATCGACAATCCGCCCGACATTGCGATTCTCGACATCAAGATGCCGCGGATGGACGGGCTCGAACTGCTGCGGCGGCTGCGCGAGAAGAGCATGGTGCCGGTGATTTTCCTCACCTCCAAGGATGACGAGCTCGACGAGGCGCTCGGGCTGGCGATGGGGGCGGACGATTATATCGCCAAGCCCTTCTCGCAGCGGCTGTTGATCGCGCGCATCCGCGCCATTCTGCGCCGGACCGAGGTTTCTGCTGGCGGCAGCGGCGCGGACGAGGCGGCGGCCGATACCGAATTGGTGCGCGGGCGGCTGGCGATGGATACGGCACGACACCGGGTGACGTGGAACGGCGCGACGGTCGTGCTGACCGTCACCGAATTCCTGATCCTGGAAACGCTGGCGCAGCGCCCCGGCATCGTGAAGACGCGTAACCAGTTGATGGATGCAGCCTATCACGACGACATTTACGTCGACGACCGCACGATCGACAGCCACATCAAGCGCGTCCGCCGCAAGTTCCGGCAGATCGACCCGGCATTCGATGCCATAGAGACGCTATATGGAGCCGGGTATCGATTCTCCGAGGAATGATGTGACGCCCGACGGGCTGGAGCGCGGCGACGAGGATGCGCGCGCGCTGTCGCTGCGCTGGTCGGCGCGGGTCTCGCTCACGCCGCGCATCCTGTTCGTCAACGTCTTCGCGCTGGGCCTGCTGGCGGGCGGTTTCTTCTATCTCGATTCGTATCGCAGCCGGATCGTCGACGGGCGGGTGACGCAATCGATCCGCGAGGCGCGGCTGATCGCCGAGGCGCTGGTTTCGGTGCCAGAGGCGCAACGTCCCGAACTGGCGCTGCGGCTGGCGCGCGACATGGGTGCGCGGGTGCGGGTGTATGATCCGGCGGGCAAGCCATTGATCGACACACGTCGGCTCGGCCTGCGCAACGTCGTGCTGCAGGACCCGGACAAGCAGGATTGGCGGCAATCCTCGGCGCGTTTCCTCGACGCGGTGATCGATACCGTCGTCGGCACGCCGCGCGCGCCGCTCTATCGCGAACATGAGGATGGCCGCGACTGGCCCGACGTGCGCGAAGCCCATGACACGCCGACCGTCGCGGCGACGGTATGGCGCGCGCCCGATCGCACGCCGATCATCACCGCCGCCTCCCCCTTTCGCGGCGGCAGCGTGGTGATGACGACGATCAATGCGCGCGAGATCACGCAAACGGTGCGGCTCGAGCGCTTTCGATTGGGCGTGGTGCTGCTGGTGGTGTCGATGGCGTCGGTGCTGCTGTCGCTGTTCCTGGCACGCACGATCGTCCAGCCGCTGCGCAAGCTCGCGCGGGCGGCGGTGCGGGTACGGGTCGGCCGCGCACGCGAAGTGGTCGTACCGCGCCTGCCCGAACGCCGCGACGAGATCGGGATGCTGGCGCGCGCGCTGTCGGACATGAGCCTTGCTCTACGCGCGCGAATCGACGCGATCGAGGCGTTCGCGGCCGATGTGACGCACGAGATGAAGAACCCGCTCGCCTCGCTGCGCTCCGCGGTCGAGGGGATGACCACGGTCAAGGACCCGGCGTTGCAGGAGCGGTTGCTCGCCATCGTGCGCGACGACGTGCAGCGGCTCGACCGACTGATCACCGACATTGCCGAGGCATCGCGGCTCGACGCGCAGCTCAGCCGCACGAAGTTCGAGCCGGTCGACCTCGGCGCGATGATCGCCGCGCTGATCGCCAGTCGCGATGCGCGCGGGGTCGAGCGCGCCGTGCGGTTGCAGTTCGTGCGGCGGACCGATCTCCCGCTGGTTGTGGCCGGCGAAGGCGCGCGGTTGGAGCGGGTGTTCGAAAATCTGATCGAGAATGCGATATCGTTCTCGCCCGATGGCGGGCTGATCGTGCTGACCGCGACGCGCGAGCATGACATGGTGTCAGTGGCGATCGAGGATCAGGGTCCGGGTGTGCCGCATGATGCGCGCGAGCAAGTGTTCCGCCGCTTCCAGTCGCTGCGCCCGGCGGGCGAGGCGTTCGGCAAGCATTCGGGCCTGGGCCTCGCGATCGCGCGGACGATCGTCGAGGCGCATCAGGGCAGCATCTTCGCGGCGGCGCGCACCGATGGCGCGAGCGGCGCGCGCTTCGTGATTCGCTTGCCGACCGGGGACATGCGGTGACGCCCGTGCGGTTGCACGCGACATCGGTGGCGATCGAGGGGCGCGCGGTGCTGCTGATCGGGCCATCGGGCGCGGGCAAATCCGATCTCGCGCTGCGCCTGATCGATCGCGGTGCCGTGCTGATCAGCGACGATCAGACTGAGCTTTCCGTGCTTGGGGGCGACCTGATCGCATCTGCCCCCGCGACGATCGCGGGCAAGATCGAGGTGCGCGGGCTGGGCATCATTGACTGCGCACGCATCGCCGATGTTCCGGTCGCACTGGTCGTCAGGCTGGGGGAGATGGTCGCGCGGATGCCGCCCGAGGGGTGCGTCCATGTCATCGCGGGCATCGCCGTACCTGCGGTTGCCCTCACCGCATTCGAAGCTTCGGCACCGATCAAGGTGGAATTGGCGCTCCGGGGCGCTACAACGGAAGTATGAAGCGCGATCCGAAGGACATTCTGCTCGTCACCGGCATGTCGGGCGCGGGGAAATCGACCGTGCTGCGGACGCTTGAGGATCTCGGCTGGGAGGTCGTCGACAATCTGCCGCTGCTGCTGCTCGACCGGCTGTTGAGCGCACCGCTGCCTGAGGGCGCCGAACGCTCGCGCCAGCCGCTCGCGCTTGGCATCGGCGCGCGCACGCGTGACTTCGACCCCGACCGGATTGTGCAGCGGATCAAGCAATTGCGCGAGCAGCACGGCCATGACGTCGGCACGCTGTTTCTCGATTGCGCCGGCGGCGAGCTGGAGCGGCGCTATTCCGAGACGCGGCGGCGGCATCCGCTGGCGCTCGACCGTCCAGCGGCGGACGGGATCGCGCGCGAACGCGAATTGCTGAGCCCGCTGCGGCGCTGGGCGAACCGGCTGATCGACACGACCGATCTGACCGCCAACGAACTGGCACAGCAGATTCGCGCGACTTTCTCGGGCGAGGGGCTAGGTGTGCCGACGCTGTCGGTGACGTCGTTCGGCTTCTCACGCGGCGTGCCGCGCAACGCCGATCTCGTGTTTGACATGCGGTTCCTGCGCAATCCGCATTGGGTGCCCGATCTGCGGCCCGGCACCGGGCTCGATGCCGATGTCTCCGCCTATATCGCAGGCGACCAGGCGTATGAGGCAGCGGTCGGGCAGATCGAGTCGCTGCTTCTACTGTTGCTCCCGCGCTACAGGGCCGAGGGGAAATCCTATGTGACGGTCGCGTTCGGCTGTACCGGCGGGAGACACCGCTCCGTCCATGTCACCGAGCGCGTCGCAGCGCGGTTGCGCGACGCGGGATTTTCGCCCACGGTCTCGCACCGCGATCTCGCCGCCGCACCCCAGGACTCGTTGGAGGGGGTGCAGGACGAGACAACCGACAAGACAGATGACGATGGGGCGCAAGCTACATGATGTGGGCCAAACGATGATCGGGCTGGTTCTCGTGACGCATGGCCGGTTGGCCGACGAATTCGTCACCGCGATGGAGCATGTCGTCGGCAAGCAGGAGCGTGTCGCGACGGTCAATATCGGCCCCGAGGACGATATGGAGGCGCGCCGCAACGACATCGCGCAGGCAATCGCGCAGGTGGATGACGGGCGCGGGGTGATCCTGCTGACCGATCTGTTCGGCGGCACGCCGTCGAACCTCGCGATCTCGCTGATGGAACGCGGGCGGATCGAGGTGATTGCGGGCATCAATTTGCCGATGCTGATCCGGCTCGAATCGGCGCGCAAGAAGATGAAAATCGTCGACGCTGTCGCCGCCGCGCGCGAGGCGGGGCGGAAATATATCTCGGTT
>JAIXZV010000093.1 GCA_027489365.1 Sphingomonadales bacterium | reverse complement strand
CTCGATACCGGGTCGCCGAGCCCGTTACTGCTCTACAACAGCGCCGCGCGGCGGCTCGGCTTGTGGAATGAAACCACGCCGTTTGCGCCGACGCGACCGAACGGAATCGGCGGGGCCGCGCCGCTCGCGCGGATCGTGCGGACGCAGTCGATCGAAATGGGCGGCGCGAAGCAGGATCGCCCGCTGGTGACTTTGCTCGGCAATGATGTGAGCAGCGACGTCGATGGGATTCTGGGCCTGTCGTTCATCCGGCGCTTCAACCTGTCGGTCGATACGGGCGGGCGCAAGCTGTGGGTCAAGCCGAGCGCGCAGACCGTGGCGCCGCAGCGGTATGGCCTGTCGGGGCTGTGGATCGATCGCGAGGGGAAGCGGATCGCGGTGAAGGCGGTTGGCAGCGGCAGTCCGGCGGCGCTGGCGGGCGTGGCGGTGGGCGATGTCCTGATCGATATGCCGTGGGAGGCTGCGCTGGGAATGATCAACGGTGCGCCGGGCAAGGCGGTGACGCTGGCGCTCGATCGCGACGGTGCGCGGCGCACGGTCAATTATACCCTCGCGCCGTACCTCTGAGCGACGAGGCGCTGCATCAATTCGACATAGCGGCCGGTGGCGTGTTCGATCGTGAAGCGCGCGGCGGCGGCGCGGCGGGCGGCGACGATTTCGGCGGATTCGTTGGATGCGACGCTGTCCATTGCTGCGCCTAACGCCGCTGCATCGCCGACCGGTACCAAGCTGCCGAGCGTGCCGTGGCCGAGCAGATCGGCCATGCTGACGCAGCAATCGGTCGCGACGATCGGCAGCCCGGCGGCGAGCGCTTCGATCACCACCGCCGGTACGCCTTCGAAATCGGAGGACAGGACGAAGGCGTCGGCCTGACCCAGCCACACGTCGAGCGGGTCGGTATGGCCGGGCAGCGCGACCTTGTCGGCGATGCCGAGGCGCGCGGCCTGCGCTTCGAGCGCGGCGCGTTCGGGGCCTTCGCCGAGGATGCGCAAGCGATCGTCCGGTTGCGCGATTCGCGCGAAGGCATCGAGCAGCAGCGGGAAATTCTTTTGCGGGGCGAGCCGTCCGATCGCGAGGAAATGGCGGCCCGTGTGGTCGCGCTGTGCGGTGTCGCGCACCCGCGCGAGCCGGGTGAGATCGGCATCGGACAGCGCGGGGTCCTCGATTATGCTGATGCGATCGTCCGGCACACCGATCAGCGTGGCGATTTCGCCGCGCATCGCCGGGGCCATGCCGACGAAATGGTCGATATAGCGGCCCTGGATTCGCAACCAGCGGCGATAGCAGACACGCACCAGCCACGGCATGTCCGGGCGGACCAGATCGTTGCTGATCTTGGCGAGAATCGGCGGGCAGGCGCGGCCCATCGTCAGGCGCAACAGCACGGCGGGCGCGGTATAGGTGTTGCCCGCGCAGAACAGCAGATCGATCCGGTCGCGCGCGATGATCGCGGGGAGGCCGCGCACGAGGGCGACGAGGCGCGAGACGGTGTTGCCCCGAGGTTCGGGCGCGACTTGCGTGACGGCGGGGAGCGGGAAGGGCGGGGCGATTCGCGTGTCCGCCATCACGACCCGCGACTCCACGCCGTGCCGCACGAAAGCGGCGTGCAGGCGCGCCGCGACGCGTTCGACGCCGCCGGGGGCAAAGCTGTAGAGGAAGGTGAGGACGCGCAAGGGAGGAGGGGACATTCTGCCAATCGGGTTCAGGCGTAGACCGGCGAAGGATCCGGTTGCGAGCGGCGACCATGCCGGAGACGGCGATGATTTCAACCCGAATTCCCCGATCCGTTCGTTTCGAGCTCAGTCGAGGAACCCATGCTGCGTCCAGTCCCTGTTTCTCGACTGCGCTCTAAACGAACGGGGATGAAGCCCCGGTTGCGGGCGGAACGCCGACCCGCTAACGGGGCGGCGGGGGCGGGACGTTACGCGTCAGTCATCAAACTGTAACACAAACGAGGCATGTGCGCTTCAGCCATGGCAACGACTTTTTCTGCGCTCCCGGAACCGGTTGAGCGCCCGTCTGGCGGGCCACGGCTCGACCAACGAATCCACCCGGCAAGCCGCTGGATCTTCCTGACCATCCTTGTGGCGGGACTTGGCTTCGCCGGGTACAGCATCTTCACCGACACCGCGCAGGTGGGCGAAGGCCTGGCGCTCGGTACGTTCGTGTTCCTCGGGCTGGCGCTGCTGATCGCGCTCGGCTTCGAGTTCGTGAATGGGTTCCATGACACCGCCAATGCGGTTGCGACCGTCATCTACACCAATTCCATGTCGGCCCCGCTCGCCGTGGTGTGGTCGGGCTTCTTCAATTTTCTCGGCGTGATGCTGTCGAGCGGGGCGGTCGCCTATTCGATCATCACGCTGTTGCCGGTCGATCTCATCCTCCACGTCGGCAGCAATGCCGGGTTCGCGATGATCTTCGCGCTGCTGCTGGCGGCGGTGATCTGGAACCTCGGCACGTGGTTCGTGGGACTCCCTAATTCGTCGAGCCATGCGCTGATCGGCTCGATCCTGGGCGTCGGTTTCGCCAACCAATTGCTGTCGAGCGGTGCCGGTGGCACGTCGGGCGTCGATTGGAGCCAGGCGACCAAGATCCTGACCGGGCTGTGGATGGCGCCGTTGATCGGCTTCGGTGCGTCCTTCCTGCTGCTGCGCCTGATGAAGGTGCTGATGCGCAACCCGGCGCTGTATAATCCGCCCGCCGCCGACGCACCGCCGCCGACCGGGATTCGCGCGCTGCTGGTCTTCACCTGCACCGCCGTCAGCTTCGCACATGGCGGCAATGACGGGCAGAAGGGCATGGGGCTGATCATGCTGATCCTGATCGGCTGCGCGCCGACCGCTTATGCGCTCAACCGCACGATGCCCGAAAGCGCGACCCCGGCGTTCGTATCGAGCGTGAATGCAGCGGGTGCAGCCTTTGCCGCGCACGCCGCGCCCGAGCCGGTCGATCTCGCCGCATCGCGGGCGGTGCTGACGGCCGCTTTGCAGACGCGCCATGCCGACACGCCGCAAGTCTATGGCGCCGTCAACGCGCTGTCGCGTGATGTCGCGCAGCGGATCGGCGGCTATGGCTCGCTCGACAAGGTGCCCGCGGCGGCGACGCCCAATTTGCGCAACGACATGTATCTGCTGCTGGACAGCGCGCGGCTGGCGACCAAGGACAAGGAAAAGGCCGCCAAGACCTTCAGCGAGGGCGAACTCGCGTCGATCAAGGCGTATCAGACCAATTTGGAAAAGGGCACGCGCTACATCCCCATGTGGGTGAAGATCACGGTCGCGCTGGCCCTCGGGCTCGGCACGATGGTCGGGTGGCGGCGGATCGTCGTCACGGTCGGCGAGAAGATCGGCAAGACGCACATGACGTACGGCATGGGTGCCTCGGCCGAGCTGGTCGCTGCGGCGACGATCCTGGGTGCGGAATTTGGCGGTCTGCCGGTGTCGACGACGCACATCCTGTCGTCGGGCGTGGCGGGTGCCTCGGTCGCGAGCGGGGCTGGGTTGCAGCCGCGCACGATCGGTTCGATGGCGCTGGCCTGGGTGCTGACGCTGCCCGCGGCGATGGCGCTGGCGGGCGGGTTGTATTGGTTGTTCCTGACGCTGTCGGGGACTTTCG
>JAIXZV010000209.1 GCA_027489365.1 Sphingomonadales bacterium | reverse complement strand
CGTCCAATCGCCGTGCAGATTGGTCGACAACAGCCAATCGTCGACATGCACGACGCGGTTGACCTGGGCCCAACGCAGCAGCCGATCCGCGGTGGCGATCAACAACTGTAGCAACGGCCGCAGCCCGCCAGTGTCGATCAGATCAAGCTCGGCGCGGGCATAGAGGATATACGCACTGTGCGGCAGGCAGACGTAGCTGCCCCCGATCTCGCCATCGTTGACCGTCACCGGATACACCCGCTCACCCGAGCGCAGCGCCAGCCAGCGCGTAGTAACGTTGGGGATCATCGCGGTCGGACCCGTGTGCGCTATACCTTCGATATAGCCGCGCGCGTCGCACTCTGCCGGCCAGGCGCCGGGTGGCGGGTCGCGCGGATCGAACAGCATCATGCGATCGGCTCGCCATTCCATTCGATGTCGGCGGTGGTCTCCCCTGCCGGGCTGCGTCTCGTCGCCAAGGCCTGGACCGCGAAGCGACCCGCATCGATCACGGCACCGATCGCAGGCCAGCGATCACCCGCGCGCCCGACGGCGTCGCGCCCGCGCCGAACATCCTTGGCGAGGTCCGCCACCCGAGCGCTGGCGATCGCCGTCGGAACACCCAGCAGCGCCATTGCCGGGCCGAGATAGCGCAACCCCTCGACCGGGCTCGCCGCGCTATCGCCGAGCATAGCACGCGCGAGTTCGGGGCGTGCGTCGAACAGATGCAAGCCGCTGACCGCGCGCGGATTACATTCGATCGGCACCGCTGTTCCGTCAGGCGTGAGGATCAAATCGAACGACAAATGCCCGGTCAGGTGGCCCGCCTCGGCAATCGTACGAGCAATGGCCAGCGCGCCGGAGCACTCGACCGCTTCAAAAGCATAGGCCGCCGCCTGACCGTGCCGCCAGCGCGGACGATAGACCACGGAGGCAACAAGGCGACCCGTGCGCGCGAAAGACCATAGGCACAACTCCTCCCCGGCAATGAAGCGCTGTGCCGCCCATGGTCGTGCAGGCGTGGGGTCGATGGCGGCCAGTTGGGCGGGCCTCGGGCGGATCAGCGTGTGCGTTGCGAAGCGCGAAAAATCGGGCTTGAGCACCAGATCTTCTGGAGCGGTGGATAACGCATCGAGATCGCTGCGCCGTTCGATCCGCCACGTCTCGGGCGCGGCAAGCCCCAAGCTGCGCGCGTGATCGGCGAAGCATATCTTCGAATGCAGCGTGCGCAGCGCCGCGAGCGGCGGTGCCAGCACCCGATCGCCCAGTCCGGCCGCCGCGACGTAGAACACTTCCTCGCACGTGGGCACGATCGCAACCGGATCGAGCCGTTCGACAAGCGTGCGCAAGGCGGCGGCGAAGCCCGCAAAATCGCCGCGCGGCGGCGGCAGCAGGTGTGTCGCGGTCACGCTGCGCGACAATCGTGCCGCCCAACCGGTCACCGAATCCGCAAGATGGACCGTATGGCCCGCCGCGGCGAACGATCGCGCAAGGTCGACTGCCACCGGCGCGCGGGCACCGGTGATCAGGACATTGCTCACGCCTCGGCTTCGGCGGCGCGTTCCGGGCAATGCGCCGGGGTCAGCCGGATCGCCGGATTGCGGCGCCACAGGGCGTGGAGCTTGGCGAGCGTTGCCTCCACGCGCCCGGCATTGCCGAGTAAGTTGCTCGTCAGGCGCGGTGGCGGCATGTTGCGGCGGATCGCGTCGCTCGACCATGCCGCGTCGGCAACCAGGAAATGCTCGCCATGCGCGGCGTCGGCAACCACCATCCCCCAATGTCCGGGGCAATGGCCCGGCAGCTCGACCGCGAGCAAGCTGCCGTCGCCGAGAAGATCGGCGCCCGCATCGAACGGCTGGAGCGCGTCTGGCAGCGCCACGCGCGGTGCGTCCTCGAAGAAGCGCGCGCGCTGATCGATATCGGCGGGCAACAGCGCCGGCAAGATCCCGGCCCGCAAACCGGCGATGCGTCCGCTCGAGCAGGCAGCATCGAGACCGGCCCGCGCGCAATGGATCGTCGCGCCCGGAAAGGCATGGGCGCCGGCGATATGGTCGGCATGGAAATGCGACAGGATCAAATGGCGCACGTCGGCCGGGGCAAAGCCGAACCGCGCGACCTGACTGGCGACATCCGCGCCCGGCGCAAGCGTCGCCGGGGTGAGCCAGCGATAGAGACGCTCGGGAAAAGGCTGTGTCGCGGCGAAGAAGGCCGGGTCGTAGCCGGTGTCGAACACGATCGGTCCTTCGACCGGATGGACCAGCAGCACCGACAAGGCCGGAAACACCGCCGGCCGCCAACTGCCGTCGCGGATCGTCGCGCGCAGCGGATGCACGCAATGCCCGGCGCGGATGAGGTGAACGCCGACTTCACGCACCGGTCGGCTCCGGCAGGGCAAAGGCGATCATCTCTTCGATGCGATGCTGCGGCGTCCACCCGAGCAGATCACGCGCACGATCGAGCACCATCGTCTGCGAAAAGCCGAATGTCATGACGCTGTAGCGCGTCACCGGCGGCTCGGGGCGCCCCGGGAGCAGCGCGGCGACACGCTCCAGCGCGTCGGCCGTCGTCATCGCCAGCCCGGTTGGCACCGCGACGAACCGTGGCGCCCGGCCAAGCCGTGCGAACAACTGCTCCAGCAGTTGGCGCACCGGTCGCGGGTCGCCGCCCGAGATGTTGATCGCGTGCCCGCCCGCTGCGGCGCGATGGCGGTCGGCGGCGACGAAGGCGGCGGCGGCGTCGCGCACGTCGGTTGGTTCGATCACGGCCGCGCCGCCGCCGGGCAGGGGAAACCGGCCGCGCCGCGCCGCGCGCAGCACGCGCGGCAGCAACACGGTATCATCCGGACCGACGATCGCGCGCGGGCGGATTGCGACCGTGCGGAACCCTGGCGCATCGGCGGCGATGACCAGCCGTTCCGCGGCATATTTGGTTGCCGCATAGGCATTGGCGAAGCGCGCCGCGACCGGGCTGTCCTCAGTCAGTCCGATGCGATCGTGCGGCGCGGCGTAGATCGAGGGGGTGGAGGCATAGACGAAGCCGTCGCATCCCGCCGCGCGCGCAGCCGCCAGCAAGCGCTCGGTCGCCGTGACGTTGATCGCTTGGAATGTTGCGGACGATCCCCAAGGAGAGGACAGGGCAGCAAGGTGGAAAACGACATCCACGCCCGATACGAGCGCGGTCAGCGGAGCGGTCGTCAAGTCAGCGGCGACGAACTCGGCACCTAGCGTCGCGCCTATCGCCCGGTCGCGCCCGGTGGCGCGGACGCGGTATCCGGCGGCGAGCAACTGACCGACCAGCTCGCGGCCCAGCCCGCCGGTCGCGCCGGTAATCAGCGCCACGCGGCTCACCACCGGATCACCGCGCCGCCCAGCGATACGCCGGCGGAGCTGCCGATCAAAAGGGTGTGGCGACCCGGGGCGGTCAGGCCGCGCTCGCGCGCGACATGGAGTGCATGTGGCATACTGGCCGCGATCTGATTGCCATGATCGCGGAAGATGTCGAGCGTTCTGGCATGGCCGGCCGGAATCGAGCGCTTGAGATGTTCGAGCGCGGCGGCACTCGCCTGGTGCGGGACTATGCTGTCGATCGCATCGATCGCCACGCCGCTTTCGGCGAGCAGGTCACGCAGAAAACGCGGAAAGCGTCGGGCCGTCGCCGCAAAAAGCGCCGGTCCGTCCATCCGAAACTTGCTTGACGCAAGGAAGGCATCGAGATCCGCCTCGGGCCGCATCCGGGTGCCCCCCGATTCAAGCCGACACAATGCGGCGTGGTCGCCATATGTCGCCAGGCGGCACGCCAGCAAATGGCTCTCGCCCCCGGCTTCGATTGCCACGGCCGCAGCCCCGTCACCGAAGATCACCGATGCCTCGGGTGCGGAGAAGTCCAGCGCAGCCGAGGCGATGTCGACCGATACGATCAGCCCACGGCGCCATTTCCCGGCGGCCATGCCGGTCAGTAGCGTATCGAGCGCTACCAGGAACGACAGGCATGTCGCATTGACGTCGAACGCGGCTGTGCCACTCCCGCCGATGCCCAGCCGTCGCTGGATCAGTGCGGCATTGCCGGGGATCGGTTGTTCCATCACGCCGCACGCGGAGATCAGCACGTCGGTGTCGGCGGCATCCCAGTGCGCGGCCTTAAGCGCAGCCGATCCCGCCATTGCCCCGAGCGAGGAGCTGGTTTCATCGCCGCGCGCCCAATAGCGGTTCGCAATACTGAAATTGGCTTCGGTCCAGCCCTCGTCGCGGCTGATCCGCGCGTCGATTTCCGTCGATGCAATGGCGGTTCGTGGCAGCGCGATGCCGCTGCCTGCCAACCGAAAGCCAAAGCCGCGAATCGCGTTCATTGCAATATATTGAACGGTGTTTATTTAGGTGTAAAGTGCTGCGACTCTATCGCCTCGCGAACCCGGGCATGGACGGTTTCGAGCGGTGTGGTTTCGCCGAGCAGCGCGAACGTCCCATTGAGCGTGAAGAAACAATGGCCATGGACCGTTGCCAGCAAGGAGCGCGTCAACGCATCCGCCTGGTCGCGATGCGCGTGCGGCAGTGCCGCGGCGATCTCGTCCCGCACAATCCCGGTGATCGCCCGGATATGATCGAGGTAATAATCGGGCGCTGCGACGCCATCGGGCAGGCGGTGGTCGTAGAGCGCGGTCCACGCGTG
>JAIXZV010000105.1 GCA_027489365.1 Sphingomonadales bacterium | reverse complement strand
GCGGAGAAGGCCGTGGTCACCGTGATCGGCACGGGCGAGATCGAAGTGGCGCTGGGCGGCGACCGCTACCGCCTGCCCGCGACCGTCAAGGGCAAGCCTGCGAAAGCGTCATGACCCCCATCGAAGGACGGCCGATCCTGACCGCCGGCGACATGCGGTGGGCCGAGGAATGCGCGATTGAGGGCGGGTCGACCGTCGAAGGTCTGATGGAGTGCGCGGGTGCTGGCGTGGCGGAGGCGGTGCGTCGGCTAGCGGCTGGTAGTCGGGTGCTAATGCTGTGCGGACCTGGCAATAATGGCGGCGATGGCTATGTCGCGGCGCGCATTTTGAAAGCAAACGGCATCGACGTCCGGATCGCGGCATCTGCCGCACCGAAGACCGAAGCAGCAATCACCGCGCGGGCCGCCTGGAATGGTCCGGTCGAGATGCTGGTCGATACCGAGCAGGCACCTGTCGTCATAGACGGCCTGTTTGGCACGGGTCTCGTGCGGCGGTTGGATCCTGCAATCAACGATCCTATGTGGAGGTTGCTCACCAACGCAAAATTTTCGGTCGCCATCGATGTGCCCAGCGGATTGCACACCGACAGCGGTGAAACGCTAGCCGATACGTTGAGCCACATCGATCTGACATTGGCATTGGGAGCGGTTAAACCTGTTCATGTACTAGCGGATTCCGCCGCAATTTGCGGAACTGTAAGGGTGCTCGATATCGGAGCCTGGATTCCGACAGATGGCGATTGCTGGGTGATGGGACGCCCCTCGCTCGAGACACCTTCGTCGGGCAGCACGAAGTACAACCGTGGAATGGTAGCCATCATCGGCGGAACAATGCCAGGGGCGGCGGCGCTGGCCGCCGAGGCCGCATTGCGTGCGGGAGCAGGCTACGCGCTGCTGCTAGCCGAAAAGGCACCTCCGTTGCTCCCGCATGCCGTGGTGTGGCGCGAGTGGTCACCCGACCAACTCGATGATGCGCGGATCGGCGCGATTGTCGTCGGGCCCGGCCTGGGACGCGACGAAGCGGCAGGCATCAAGCTCGATGCGGCGCTCGCCACCGACAAAACCGTCGTGTTGGACGGCGATGCGCTACACTTGCTCGACGGTCGCACCTTTCACGATCGCGACGCCGCAACGATCCTTACGCCTCACGGCGGCGAGTTCAAGGCAATCGCCGGAGATTGGACCGGGAGCAAACTCGACGCCGCGCGCGATTTGGCTGATCGGTTAGGCTGCGTCCTTGTTTTCAAAGGGTCCGATACGGTGATCGTCGATACCAATGGCAGGCTGACCGTTGCGCCGAACGGACCGGCATGGCTTTCGACCGCCGGGACGGGCGATGTCCTCGCGGGTGTGATCGGTGGGCTGGCATCCGTGCGACGTCGTTCCTTCCTCACGATTCCACCTCGGGCCGTTGGCAAGGGGGAGCTCGCCGAGGTGAATGCGGCCGTCTGGATGCACGCCGAGGCTGCCCGACGCCTAGGCGGCGCGTTCATCGCCGACGACCTCGCCCGCGAACTTTCCGCGGTAAGGGCAGCTTTATGAGCGATCTGATCGTCCGCGTCGCCGCGCGTGGGGAGGGGGTGACCGCCGACGGCCGCCATGCGCCCTTTGCCGCCCCCGGCGACACGCTGAGTGCAGACAACACCATCATCCCCGGCCCGCATCACCAGACACCGCCATGCCGCCACTTCCCGCAATGCGGCGGCTGCCAGCTCCAGCATCTCGACGACGCGAGCTACGCCACGTTCCTGACTGACCGCATCACCGGCGCGCTCGCCGCACAGGGGCTGACCGCGCCGATCCGCCCGCCCGCGCTCTCGCCGCCCCGCACACGCCGTCGAGCCGCGCTTCAGGCGGAGGCGAAAGGCGGCGCCGTCGCGCTCGGCTTCAGCGAGGGAGCCAGCCACACGATCGTCGATTTGCGCGAATGCTGGATCCTGACGCCCAGCCTGTTCGCCGTCATCGTACCGCTGCGCAAACTGCTCGCCCGCGTGCTGAAAGGTCGTGCGCGGCTGCACCTGACCGAACTCGATCAGGGCGTCGACGTGTTGATCGAGGGCAAGATCGTCGACGGCTTGGCGGCAATCGAGGCGATCACCGCCGTCTGCCAAGCCAACGGCATCGCGCGACTGGCGATCGACGACGGGATCGGCCCCGAAACGCGCTGGGAGCCCGAAGGCGCGACGATCACGCTCGGCGGCGTCGCCGTGCCGTTTCCCTCGGGATCGTTCCTGCAAGCCACGCGCGAGGGCGAGGATGCGCTGGTCGCTGCGGTGAAGGAGGCGACCGGCGGGGCGACGCTCTGCGCCGATCTGTTCGCCGGGCTCGGCACCTTCGCGCTGTCGCTGCCCGGCAAGGTTTACGCGGCGGAGGCCGGGCGCGACGCGATCCTCGCGCTGCAAGCCGGAGCGTCTCGCGCCGGACGCGCAGTGTTCGCCGAACATCGCGACCTGTTCCGCCGCCCGCTGACCGCCGCTGAATGCGATCGCTTCCAGGCGATCATCCTCGATCCGCCGCGCGCGGGTGCCAAAGAGCAGATCGGGCAGCTCGCCGCGTCGAAGGTACCGGTGATTGCCTATGTATCGTGTAATCCCAGTAGCTTCGCACGCGATTCGGATATTTTGTGCAAGGGGGGGTACACGCTCGATTGGGTCCAGCCGGTAGGGCAGTTCCGCTGGTCGACACATGTCGAGCTCGCCGCGCGCTTCAGTCGGTAGGATAATCCGCCCGCAGAAAATACAAACCGTCGGACGGCGCGTTCAGTCCCAGCGCCGCCCGATCGCGCGCCGCCAGCGCTTCGCCCATGTCGTCTGGCGACCATTTGCCCTGCCCAACCAGAGCCAGGCACCCGACCATCGAGCGCACCTGATGATGCAGGAACGACCGCGCCGAGGCGAACACGCTGATCCGCTCACCATCCTGCACGACATCGAGCCGGTCGAGCGTGCGTAAGGGACTATCGGCCTGGCAATGTGCCGAGCGGAAAGTGGTGAAGTCATGCCGCCCGAGCAACCGCGCGGCGCCCGCCGCCATTGCCGCCCCATCCAGCGGCACCGCGACGCGCCATGCAAGCCCGCGCTCCCAGGTGAGCGGCGCGCGGCGGGTGACGATGCGGTATTCGTAATGCCGCGCCACGCAGGAGAAACGCGCGTGCCAGTCATCGGCCACGATCTCGCAATCGACGATCGCGACCGGATCGGGCCGGAGCTTCGCGTTGAGCGCTTCCATCAGCCGGAACGGCATGATCTCCCGCACGATATCGACATGCGCGCGCATCCCCAGCGCATGGACTCCCGCATCGGTCCGCCCAGCGGCGTGCACCGCGACGCTCTCTCCGGTGATCGCGTGGACGGCACGCTCGATCGCGGCCTGCACGCTCGGCCCATTGTCCTGCCGCTGCCAGCCGACGAACGGGCGGCCGTCATATTCGACCGTGAGCGCAAAACGCGTCAAAGCTGCGTTCCGGGCGGGATCGGGAAGCCGCGCAGGAGTTCGGCGGCAGTCATGACGCCGCGTCCTGCGCGTTGGAGGAGGGTCGGGCGGATCGCGCCGGTTGAGCAGGCGATAGTGAGCGTGTCGTCGACCACCAAACCGTCACCCCAGCGAAGGCTGGGGTCTTGTGATTCCGACGCGATGCCCGTGGCCGAAAGATCCCAGCGTTCGCTGGGATGACGGACTTTGGCGGACAGCACCTTCACCCGCTCCCCGGCCACCTCGAAAAACGCCCCCGGCACCGGATTGAACGCGCGGACCTGCCGCTCGACCGCCTCCGCATCCTGCGAGAAATCCAGCCGCGCCTCGGCCTTGTCGATCTTGGCGGCATAGGTGACGCCATCCTCGGGCTGCACAACCGGCGGATATCCAGCGAAATCCGCCAGCACGCGCACCATCAACCGCGCACCCATCGCGCTCAACTCGTCGGTCAGCGCGCCAGCCGCCTTGCCCGCCACCGCAGTCGCCTCGCGCAACAGCACCGGCCCGGTATCCAGCCCCGCCTCCATCTGCATGATGCAGACGCCCGTCTCGGTATCCCCGGCGAGGATCGCGCGCTGGATCGGCGCGGCGCCACGCCAGCGCGGCAGCAGCGAGGCATGGACGTTCAGGCACCCGCGCACCGGCGCATCAAGTACGGCGCGCGGCAGGATCAGGCCGTAGGCGGCCACCACCGCAACATCGGCCTCGAACGCGGCGAATTCGGCCTGCGCTTGCGGCTCGCGCAGCGACACGGGCGTGCGCACGACAATGCCCAAAGCCTCGGCACGCGCCTGCACCGGCGATGGCGTCAAAGCCTTGCCACGCCCGGCCCGGCGTGGTGGCTGGCTGTATGACGCCACGACGTCATGCCCGGCATCGACGAGAGCCTGCAGCACCGGCACCGAGAATTCGGGCGTTCCCATGAAAATGATCCGCATGGGCGCTGCTCTGGCCGCTTGCGGAGGCGCAACGCAACCCCCTATCTGTTCCCTATGGCCTCTCCCGAAATCGAAGCGCTCACCACCGCGCTGGCCCGGCTCCCCGGTCTCGGCCCGCGATCGGCCAGGCGCGCGGTGCTGCATTTGCTGAAAAAGCGCGAGGCGGCGCTGGGGCCGTTGCTCAATGCATTGATGGCGGTGGAGGAACGGCTCTCAACCTGCTCGATTTGCGGCAATATCGATACGACCAATCCGTGCGGCATCTGCGCCGATCAGCGCCGCGATGCGCGCGCGCTGTGCGTGGTGGAGGAAGTCGCGGATCTGTGGGCGCTCGATCGATCGCGGCTGTTTCCGGGGCGCTTCCATGTGCTGGGCGGGCGGCTTTCGGCGCTGGAGGGCGTGCGGCCCGAGGATCTCGCGATCGATTCGCTGGTGCGGCGGATCGCGGACGGCGGGATTGACGAGGTTGTGCTGGCGATGAACGCCACGCTCGAAGGCCAGACCACCGCGCATTACATCGCCGAGCGG
>JAIXZV010000132.1 GCA_027489365.1 Sphingomonadales bacterium | reverse complement strand
GGAGTTGGGGTCGGGGTTGGCGTTGGCGTTGGCGTTGGCGTTGGCGTTGGCGTTGGAGTTGGAGTTGGAGTTGGAGTTGGAGTTGGAGTTGGGGTCGGAGTTGGCGTCGGCGTCGGCGTTGGAGTAGGTGTCGGTGTCGGTGTCGGGGCTGCCGAGATGTTGCCCCGCGTCCTCGCCCCGGCGATGCAGCACTGATCGACCAGCGCATATTGGTCGGCATTCGGCCCGCCTAGGCTATACCCGGAATAGGTGATCCCGACGCCAGTCCCGACGCCGGTCGTGTCGAACACCGCTACTGCTCCCGGCCCTTTGACGAGCGTCACGCCGACCGGTAGCCCCGAGGCGGCGGTGGTGTTGAACCCCGCGAGATCGGCCGTATTGGTGCCGTCGAACACCTTGTCGCCCTTGGGGAAGAGCAACATCTTCTGCGTCACGGTCGCGCCTTCGGTCAGCACGAAATGCGTGCGGAAATCGGTCGGCGCGGCGTAAGAGGGCGGGTTGTAGAAGATGTTGACCGGCGCGACCGTTACGGTGGTGGGCGGTGCGAGCGCGGCGAAAATGATCGTCCCGCCCGCCGTCCCCGGCCCGCTGCCATCGGCTCCGGCGATCAGCGTGAGGCCGATCGGCAGGCCAAGGCTTTGTGCCGGGATGGTGGTGCCGCGCGTCAGCGTGATCGCCGCGTCGATATGCACATCGTGCCCCGCGCACAGCCGGATATTGCCGTCGGTGGTGGTGAGCGCGTGGAACACGCTGATCGTCTGACCGGCGTTGAGCGAGATACTGCCGTTCACCGTGGTCAGCGGCGCATTGACGATGACGTCGCGGCCGCAACAGGCAACGATATTGCCCTTGGTCGCGCTGATCGCGGAATTGATCACGAGATCGCGAAAGGCGTTCATCGTCAGCGTCGTCGGCGTTCCCGATGCGGTCCAGGCGATCGCATCGTTGATGATAATGTCGCCATTGCCGGTCGATGTGTCGCCCGCTGCCGGGACCGTGGTGATGACGACGTTGTTGGTCACCAACTGCGCCGACAGCGTCGCGCCCGAGATGTTGCCGCCCGAACCGACGATGAAATCGGCCGGATCGATCAGCCAGGTGCCGGTCGTGCCCAATGGCGCGGCGGTCGTAACCCGCGCGGCTGCGGCGATATTCACCCGCGCGGCCGAGGTTTCGATGAAGCCGCCATTGCCGCCCTTGGGCGCGCTGGCGTCGAGCGTGCCGTCCAGGTTCACGGTCCCCGACGTCATGTCGCCGAGCAGGACGATGCGGCCGTCGCGTGTGCCGAGCGTCTGCGCTTCGATGATCCCGCTGTTGTTGACCACGGTGCCGAGCAAATTGCCGGCCGCTTGCGCGGTCATCACGACTTGCCCGCCATCGGCCTTGAGCAGGCCGCCGTTCTGGACGAGCGCATTGATCGATCCCGTATTGACCGTGACGTTCAGCAGCCCGTCGCCCGCCACGTCGAGCGTGATCGCTTCGCCTGCCGCCAGCGCGACCGTTCCCAAATTCGCGCGGATCGTGCCTTGGTTGTCGATGCGCGCACCGAGCAGCGCGACATAGCCGCCATCGGCGATGATCGTACCGTCGTTGCGCACCTCGCCGCCGCTGCCTGAAAAGGCGTAGCGGCCTGCCATGAAATCACTGTCCGACAGGTTGAGCGTCGATGCCACCAGGCCACCGACATTGACTGCGGCGCCCTTGCCGAACACCACGCCATTGGGGTTGACCAGAAACACCGTACCGTTGCCGCGGAGCGTGCCGAGGATGTTCGACGCTTCCGGGCCGAGCACGCGGTTGAGCGCGACCGCGCTGCTGTTGGGCTGGTTGAACACGACCGTGCCGGCCGCGCCGATCGAGAAGCTCTGCCAGTTGAGCACGGCGTTCTGGCTGGTCTGCTGGACGGCGACGGTATCGGCGGTGGTGACGATCGTGGCATTGCCCGCGACGACCGATCCGCCGGTTGGCAAGACCATCGGCGGCGTCGGCGCGCGCGCTTCAAGCACCGGGTTTAAGTCGCCGCGCGATTGCGCCTGCGCCGGCACGATAAGGGCGATCGGCATAGTGGAACCGAGCACGCCCAGGCCGAGGATGCGCACCAGCGCGCTCGATCCGAAGAGAGCGCGCTTGCTGAAGGGGAGGGTATTCATGTTGTAATCCTTTTCGCGGTCGGGAACGGGTCCCGGAAAGCAGTCTTCGGGGGCGTCAGAACTGCTTCACGACCTGAAACCAGAAGCGACCGGCGCGGTCGGGGGCGGAGGTTGCGGGACCGGTGCCCAATTTGCGCGCGTAGCTCGCCCGCACCAGCAAGCCCTCCGGGCCCGCCCAATTCACCCCGCCGCCATAGCCGGAGCGGCGCGCATGGTTCGATCCGGTGAACCACGGATCGTAGGCATAGCGGACCTCGCCGGTCTCGACGAAGCCGATCAGCTCGAAGCGCCCGGGCAGCCGTCGTGAATCGCCGCCGAGCGCGATCCGTGGCTCGAACGTCGCGATATAGCCGGTGTCGCCAAACGCCTCGCCCTCGGGATAGGCGCGCACGCCGTACGCACCGCCGAGCTCCATCTGCTCCGAACTGTCGAGATTCTTGAGTGCGACCTGCCCGCGCACCGAAGCAAAGACAGAGACCGGCCCCGCGATCGACTGGATTCGGGAGAAGCTCCCCTGCAGCTTGTTATACGTCCCTTGGCTGCGCGCGGTCGTTGCATCGATCGCGCGGTCGATCGGGCTGCGGATGTTCAGATTGCCGATCGTCCAGCCGAACGCATAGACGTTCGATCCGCCGCCAAACAGCGTGTCGCGCGAATCCCCGGCGAGGCCGAGCGTGCCGGCGGTGATCTGCCGATCGAGATGGGTCGACACCACGCCGAGCCGGTCGTGCAGCAGCTTATAGTCGACATTGGCGAGCACGTAGAGATTCGCGCGGCGCGAGCGCACGAGCGGATAGCTGGCGTACCCGCTGAAGATGTCCGCAGTGCCGGTGCCGTCGAGCGCGGAGAATTCGCGGCCGAGCGAATAGTCGAGATGGGCGTACGCGACCCCCAGCGTGAGGTTGCCGACCGGCGCCTGATATGACGCGCGGACATAGGCGAGCCCGCCATCCGATCCGAAGCCGCGCACGCTGAGCTGGTCGCCGATGCCGAGCGGATTGTTGATGTTGACGGTACCGCCGAAGCGATAGGCGCCAGTGTAGCGGCTGCCGCCATTATCGACCTCGACATCGCCGCTGATCCACGGTCCGCGCGTGAGATCGACGATCAGGTCAGACGTGCCGGGTGCCGCACCCGGTGTCAGCGTGCCCTTGACGCGGACGCCGGGGATGTCGGAGAGCAAGAGTAGGCGTCGCTCGAGCCGCGCATTGGTTACAATGTCGCCGGGCGTGAGGCCGCGCAGGATGCCCGCCGGAACACGCTCGGCGATGCGCGCCTGGTTGCGGATTTCGACTTTGCCATACCGGCCTTCGACCACGTCGATCGTGACGCTGCCGTCCCGCACGTCCTGCTGCGGCAGATAGGCCTGCGCCAGAATGTACCCGCGACGATGGTAGAAGTCCGAAATCCGCGCGGCGAGCACTCGGAGTTGCTGCAGTGTCAGGTCCGCGCCGGGCACGAACCCCGATGCCGACAGTAAAGCTGCTTCGGAAAAGGCGCTCTGCCCGGTGATGTGGAGCGTGGTGACACGGACCGCCGGCCCGGCTGGGCCGGTATTGTCTGTCGATGCGCGCTGCCCCAGGTCCAGATCGGGGAGCGGCGGTGTCGGGATCTTTGCTTGCGGCAATTGCTGGAGCTGCGTGCCTGCATTGGGAAGTTGCTGGGCGTGCGCGCCGGCCGGAGCCAACAGCGCGAGTGTTAAGTAACGGAACTTCATTGTAATTTCTCGCTTGCTGGCAGACCGTCGGGCCGCGACGCCTTCCACGCAGCGGTGGAGAGCACACGTTGAGCGGACTCGAAGAAGCGAACGCCGCTTTCGCCGACGTTGACATCTGGAAATCTAAATCAATTCCGTTCAAAGTCAGAAACATTACTTGCAAAGGCAAGTTCCATTGCCAAAAAATAAAATAAAAATACAATCAAGCTCGAAATATTATTCAATCGTTAATAGCTATGAAATGTTACGATAATTTCAGAAAATGGCGCAATCGGGCCAAAATATTTTGAATAATTTTGAATTTTATTGACCGGGATCTAGAAACGCCGCGAAGCGCAAGCGTATCAAGAGTGGCGCGCGCATTCGACCGGCGGATCGTCCGCTGTGAAGGAAACCAGTCGATGGAATTGTCCTGTTTCGTGTTTCCCGGCTGGGAACCCCGCATCCGCCCTGGCGTGGCGAAGCGGCGCTGGATGGATGAGGCGGTCGAAGCCTTTCCCTATCGGTGCTTGCCGCTGGGGATCGCCAACAGTCATGGCTGGGAAATCCTCAGTCCCTGCGGCTTCGAGGTAGTCTGGAACGGCGGCGCTGCGGCGGAGGATGTCGTGGTCAGCGTCGATCATAGCGACAGGCCGGGCATGGTGCCGGTCGCGCTGTTCGGGCAAGGCATCGTCACGATCCATATCGAAGGCTTGATGCGAACGTCGCCCGGCTGGAACCTGTACGTGTCCGGGCCACCCAATCGGTTCAAGGATGGTGCCGCGCCGCTCACCGCGATCATCGAAACCGATTGGTCGCCCTATAGCTTTACGATGAACTGGCGGCTGACCCGGCCCAACCAGCGGGTGCGCTTCGAAGAGAATGAACCGATCGCGCACATCTTTCCGGTGCAGCGCGGGCTGGTGGAGAGCGTTGCGCCGACGTTCGTCGCGATCGACGATGCGCCTGAGCTCAAGGCGACGTTCGAGGATTGGTCGCGCGCGCGCGATGCGTTCCATCACGAGCAGCGCGTGCACCCGGCCGGAAAGCCGTCCGATCGATGGCAGAAATTCTACTATCGTGGACAAAATCCCGACGGCACCTGTCCGATCGCCGACCATGAAAGCAAGCTTCAGCCGCGTGCGTTTGCGCGCGGCGATCTGTGCGGTGGCGCGGTGGCGGCGATGGCCCGGCCGATGATCGACCCGGTGCTGCGTGCCGATCCGGTCGATGCCGCATCCGACAGCCCGTGCGCTAAATATGAATGGCTGCTCGATACGCTTGAGCAACAACGCGCGCTCTCGCCCGCCGCAAGCGGGATCGTCCGTCGTGCCAGTCTGACCAGCGACGCGTTCCTCGATGGCTATTATGCGCCGGGTCGCGCGGTGGTGATCGCCGATGCAATCGAGGATTGGCCGGCTCGGCAATTATGGAACCCGGCATATCTGCGCGCGAAGGTCGGCGATGCGCCGATCGAATATCAAGGCGGACGGTCGGCCAGCGGCGATTTCGAACGCTACAAGGACAATCACAAGCGGGCGATGCCGTTCGACCGCTTCCTCGACATGATCGACGCCGATCCGGGCAACGAT
>JAIXZV010000136.1 GCA_027489365.1 Sphingomonadales bacterium | reverse complement strand
GCATCGCCTATTTCCGCCTGAAGGAGGAAGCGCCTGCCCGGCCCGGCAGCGCGGCGCGGGCGGTAGCGCCGAGCACGCCGGTCCGAGCGGCGAGCTACAAGCCGAAGCTGAAGGCCAAGGCGCGGCCAAAGCCGAACTCGATCGCCGATCAACAGGCGCGCGCCAGCGGCTTTGCGCTCGATCTCAGCCGCGGCGGCCCGGACATGGAAGACGCCGATTTCGCGACACAGGCCGCCTAGCCGACCGACCGCCCGTTAGGTCCGGGAGGCGCGACGCTGCTTCACAGGAAAGAATATGATGTCACTCAATCTCTTCAGCGGTGTTTCCTCCGACACCCTCGCGGCCGAATTCGCCCGGATCGGCAAGGCGATGGCGAACGGCAACACGTCGGAACGCGCGGATACTTCGCTTGCCAAGGGCCAGACGCGACAGATTCTGGATGCGCTGAACGACCTTCTCGACACGGCGATGCGGCCGATCGCTGCGCTGGGCGAAGGCATCGAGACGATGTCCAGGGAGCATGACAAAGGCGACATCGATGTCACCCTGCCGGTCGAGCGCTATCACGGCGACTATGCCGTCATGGCAAGGCGCGTGAACGACATGGTGGCCGCCCATATCGCGACCAAGAAGAAGGCAATGGCCTGCGTGAAGGAGTTTGGTGAGGGCAATTTCGAGGCCCCGCTCGAGTCCTTTCCGGGCAAGAAAGCCTTCATCAATGATACCGTCGAAACGCTGCGTGGCAATCTGAAAGGCCTGATTTCGGAAATGCGCCACATGTCGGCCGAGCACGACAAGGGCGACATCGACGTCTTCGTGCCCGCCGCGAAGTTCAAGGGCGACTTCGGCCTGATGGCGCACGGCGTCAACGACATGGTCGCCGCCCATATCGCCGTGAAGAAGAAGGCGATGGCGTGTGTGAAGGCGTTTGGCGAGGGCGACTTCGAAGCGCCGCTCGAACCATTTCCCGGCAAGAAGGCCTTCATCAACGATACCGTCGAGACGCTGCGCGGCAATCTGAAAGGCCTGATTGCCGAGATGCGCCACATGTCGGCCGAGCATGACAAGGGCGATATCGACGTCTTCGTGCCTGCCGAGAAGTTCAAGGGCGACTTCGGCCTGATGGCGCACGGCGTGAACGACATGGTCGCCGCGCATATCGCGGTGAAGAAGAAGGCGATGGCCTGCATCAAGCAATTCGGCGAGGGCAATTTCAACGCCCCGCTGGAACAGTTTCCGGGCAAGAAAGCCTTTATCAACGACACGGTCGAGACGCTGCGGCGCAATCTGCGCGACATTACCGAGGAGATTCAGCGGCTGATCGACGCCTCCACCGCCGGTCACCTGAACGAGCGCGGCGACCAGAAGCGCTTCGTCGGCGATTTCGCGGCGCTGGTGTCGGGCATCAACGGGATGCTCGATGCGATCCTGCAGCCGATCCTGGAGGGCAATCGCGTGCTCGACCTGGTCAGCATGGGCGACCTGACCGAGCGCGTCGAAATCCGCTGCGAGGGCGATCATCGGCGGATGCGGGATGCGATCAACGCGCTGGTCGAGAGCCTGCGCACGAGCGCCAATCTGGCCGACAAGATCGCCGATGGCGATCTGACCGTCACGCATCGCCCGCTCTCCGACAATGACATGCTCGGGCAAGCGCTGGTGCGCATGGTCGAGCGGCTGCGCGGGGTGGTCGGTGATGCGACGATCGCCGCGAACAGCGTTTCGTCAGGCAGCCAGGAACTGTCGGCGAGCTCGGAGCAAGTGTCGCAAGGCGCGACCGAGCAAGCGGCGGCGACCGAACAGGCCTCGGCCTCGATGGAGGAAATGGCCTCGAACATCCGCCAGAATGCCGATAACGCCGCGCAGACCGAAAAGATGGCGCGCCAGTCGGCCCGCGATGCCGAAGCGAGTGGCGTGGCGGTCGAGAAAGCGGTCGGCGCGATGCGGACGATCGCCGAGAAGATCGGCATCGTCCAGGAAATCGCGCGGCAGACTGATTTGCTGGCACTGAATGCCGCAGTCGAGGCGGCGCGCGCAGGGGAACATGGCCGGGGCTTTGCGGTCGTCGCATCCGAAGTCCGCAAGCTCGCCGAGCGCAGCCAGAGCGCGGCGGCGGAGATCAGCCTGGTTTCGTCCGAGACGGTAAAGGCGGCGGCCGATGCGGGCGAGATGCTGGCGCGGCTGGTGCCCGATATCCGCCGGACCGCCGAACTCGTGCTGGAGATCAGTTCGGCGTGTCGCGAGCAGGACATCGGCACCTCGCAGATCAATGAGGCGATCCAGCAGCTTGACCAGGTCACGCAGCAGAACGCCAATGCCTCGGAGCAGATTTCGACGACCTCCGAGCTGCTCGCCACCCAGGCCGAACATTTGCAGACCAGCATCGCCTATTTCCGGGTGAGCGACGCGCCCCCTGCCCGTCACGCCAGCGCGGCGCGGGCGGTAGCGCCGAGCACGCCGGTCCGAGCGGCGAGCTACAAGCCGAAGCTGAAGGCCAAGGCGCGGCCAAAGCCGAACTCGATCGCCGATCAACAGGCGCGCG
>JAIXZV010000089.1 GCA_027489365.1 Sphingomonadales bacterium | reverse complement strand
TCGAAATCGGAAACACGCAGCATCGTCGCGCCATCGCCCTGGTCGATGATGCGCGTTTTGACCGGAATGCCGAACCAGCGGTTGGCCGAATAGTCGAGATAGCCGAGCTCGCCTTCCCACGATCCCACCAGGCTTGCACGGGCCGCTGTGGCATTAGGAGCGGAAGAGGACGCTGGCTGGGCACTTGCCGCAGAAACGGAAACAAGACTGAGCGCAAGCAAGGCATATCGGAACATCATGGCCCCCTTTTGTGTGTTGCTGGGCCAGATACGCGACCATCGCCTGCGCAGATGCGCCGGGATCACGCCATCGGCTTGGGCTGCCACAATTCGATCTTGCGGCCTTCGGGGTCCATGATGTGCGCGAACAGCCCGTTCGCCTCGGCGGGGAAGGTCTTGACCGGCTCCACCCCTTCGGCAGCGCAGCGGGCAAGCACGGACTCGAGATCGTCGACCATCAGGTTGAACATGAACTCCTTGGTGGACGGCGCGAAATATTCGCTGCTCTGCGCGAAGGGCGAAAAGACCGTGCCCGCGCCGGGGTGATTCGCGGCGTCCTGCGGCAGGAAGACAAGCCCACCCCAGTCGTCGAAGGCGAGACCGAGAACGCGCGCATACCATGCGCGCAGCGCATCCGGGTCCGGCGATTTCAAGAACAGCCCGCCCAGCCCGATGACCTTGCCCATATGCCGCCTCCATCAAACGAGTCGGCCGACAAAATACCACGAAGTCGAACCATGAAAAAAGGAAACCCGCCGATGTTGCCACCGGCGGGGTAACCTTTTTCCTCCCCAGGAAAACTTTATCGGTCAAACATTCTTTTCAACGCAGTACCGATCACCATGAACCGCGCTCTTACGAGAACTGGTTCATCGTGTTGTTGACGCCGCCTGCCTTCAGCGCCGCCTCGCCAGCGAAATATTCCTTGTGAGCATCGCCGATGTCGCTGCCAGACATGTTCTGGTGCTTCACGCATGCGATTCCCTGACGGATCTCCTGCCGCTGGACGCCGAGTACATAACCCAGCATGCCCGCTTCGCCGAAATACTCCTTGGCCAGGTTGTCGGTCGAGAGTGCTGCGGTGTGATAGGTCGGCAGCGTGATCAGGTGGTGGAAGATGCCTGCGCGCTTGGCACCATCGGCCTGGAAGGTGCGGATGCGCTTGTCGGCGGCGATGCCGAGTTCGGTATCGTCATACTTGGCGTCCATCAGCTGGGCGCGGTCATATTCGGACACGTCCAGACCTTCCTTGACCATCGCGTCATAGACCTGCTGACGGAAGTTGAGCGTCCAGTTGAAGCTGGGCGAATTGTTGTAGACCAGCTTGGCGTTGGGGATCACTTCGCGAATGCGGTCGACCATGCCCGCGATCTGCTCGATATGCGGCTTCTCAGTCTCTATCCACAACAGGTCGGCCCCATTCTGCAGCGACGCGATGCAGTCCAACACGCAGCGGTCCTCGCCCGTGCCAGCGCGGAACTGAAACAGGTTCGACGGCAGACGCTTGGGCTTCATCAGCTTGCCGCCGCGGTTGATCACGACATCGCCGTTGATTGTCGACAAGTCGGTCACCTCCTCGCAATCCAAGAAGGAATTGTACTGGTCGCCGAGGTCACCCGCTTCCTTCGACACTGCAATTTGCTTGGTCAAGCCGGCCCCGAGGGAGTCGGTGCGGGTGACGATAATGCCGTCCTCCACACCGAGTTCGAGGAAGGCGTAGCGGCAGGCGCGGACCTTTGCGAGGAAGTCCTCATGCGGCACGGTCACCTTGCCGTCCTGATGCCCGCACTGCTTCTCATCCGAAACCTGATTCTCGATCTGGAGCGCGCAAGCGCCCGCCTCGATCATCTTCTTGGCGAGCAGATAGGTCGCCTCGGCATTGCCGAAGCCGGCATCGATGTCGGCGATGATCGGCACGACGTGGGTCTGATAGCCGTCGATCGCGTTGAGCAAGCGCTGCTCTTCGAGTTGGTTGCCCGCAGCGCGTGCAGCGTCGAGATCGCGGAACATCATGCCGAGTTCGCGGGCATCAGCCTGACGCAGGAAGGTGTAGAGCTCCTCGATCAGTGCGGGAACGCTGGTCTTTTCGTGCATCGACCGATCGGGCAGCGGGCCGAATTCGCTGCGCAGTGCCGCAACCATCCAGCCCGACAGATAGAGATAGCGGCGCTCGGTCGACCCGAAATGCTTCTTTATGCTGATCATCTTCTGCTGGGCGATGAAGCCGTGCCAGCACCCCAGCGACTGGGTGTATTTCGCCGGATCGGCATCGTACGCCGCCATGTCGCGGCGCATAATCGCGGCGGTGTAGCGTGCGATGTCGAGACCGGTCTGGAAGCGGTTCTGCACGCGCATCCGCGCAACGCTCTCGGCATCGATGCCGTCCCAACTGCCCTTGTAGCTGCTGATCAGGCTGGCGGTCTGCGCGATATCGGTCTGGTAGGTCATCGGATTGCCCCGTCTGTATGGAATGGCGAATCCGTACACTGATTTACACGCTAAAGTCACAAGAGTCGCACCATCGTAGCGTTTAGCTGTCAGTGTGGCGGGCCCGCACGATGTGTTGCTGTCATTTATTTACAACTCTAATAGCCATGATATGCCATCGCGAAAGCGAGTAGGACAGCACGGTCAATCGCCGCCGAAGGTGAAAGCGCTAACGCCGCGCTCGCGTTCGTTGAGCACCAGCGCGCGCCCCGCGGGCGGGAGCGAGCGTTGCGGACAGTTGCCGCGGCCACACGCGCGGCAGCCGAGGCCGATCGGCGTCGCTTCGCCCTTCAAATCAAGCCCGCGTGCCGCCGCCATCGCACCGCCGAGCGCGGCCGATACGCCCAGCCCGACCGCGAATTCCGCCGGAACCGCACCATAGCGCCGCCCCTGCGGAGTCACGGTGCGCGCAATCGTCAGCCAGCGCGTCTCGTCCTCGAGTTCCACCATCTGCACCGCGAGCGTGCCCGGACGATCGAACGCCGCGTGCAGCCGCCACAACGGGCAGCGCCCCTCGGCCTCGGCCAGCGGCGATCCGCTCGCGCCCGAGAAGCGCTTCGACGCCTGCCCGGCCCGGTCGATCCGCACCATGAAGAAGGGAAGCCCGCGCGCGCCGACGCGCTGGAGCGTGGTCAGCCGATGCGCGACCTGTTCGAACCCGGCACCGAAGCGGCGCTGGAGCAATTCGATGTCGTATCCCGTCGCCTCGCACGCGCGCAGGAAGCGGGCGTAGGGCATCATCACGGCGGCGGCGAAATAGCTGGCGAGGTGACGGCGATAGAGCCGTTCGGAAGCGCGGTCGGTGAAGCCCGCCCCCTTGGCCAGGCCGTCGATCTCGCCGCGCGCCTCGATCTGCGCGAGCTGGAACGCGACCGCGAAGGTGCGCGAGGCGGGGTCGAGCGTCTCCGAGAGTTGCAATTGCCGCGCGTGGAGATCGGTGCGGCGGAGCATGTCGGGCATCACGTCGACGGGCAGGACGCGGATCGTCAGTTGGTGCTTCACACGCAGCCGCTCGGCGATTGCGCCGTAGAGATCACCCGCGCCGAGGCGGAGTTCGTCGGCGAGCGTCTCGGCCATCGCGTCGAGATCGGCGAAATGCCCGCGCCAGCGCTCGATTTCGCGGCGGACTTCGCTGATCGGGTCGCTGGTTGTGCTCGTATCGGTGCCCCCTACCCCGATCCGGTCAAAGGCGCGCGCGAACGCCTCGGCGCCGCCGGGCGCTCCTGCCAGCCACTCCGCGAGTTCGTTGCGGTCGATTTCCAGATCGGCGAACATCGGGTCGGCCAGCCGCCGCCGCAGCGCCGCCTCGCCCCCACCCGGCTCCCCCGCCGCCAGCGCGCGCGGATCGAAGTCGAAGCTCTCGGCCAGCCGCACGATCAGCGAGGCCGATAG
>JAIXZV010000360.1 GCA_027489365.1 Sphingomonadales bacterium | reverse complement strand
TCGCGCATCCGCTTCTTGCCTTCCTTCTGCTTGTCCAGCAGCTTGCGCTTGCGGCTGGCGTCGCCGCCATAGCATTTCGCGGTCACGTCCTTGCGCATCGCGGCGATCGTCTCGCGCGCGATCACCTTGCCGCCGATCGCCGCCTGGATCGGGATCTTGAACAGATGGCGCGGGATCAGCTCTTTGAGCCGCTCGACCATCCCGCGCCCGCGCGTCTCGGCGGTGCCGCGATGGACGATCATCGACAGCGCATCGACTGGCTCTTCGTTGACGAGAATGCTCATTTTGACGAGATCGCCTTCGCGATTGCCGATCTGGGTGTAATCGAAGCTGGCATAACCCTTCGACAGCGATTTCAGCCGGTCGTAGAAATCGAACACCACTTCGTTGAGCGGCAGTTCATAGGTCGCCTGTGCGCGGCCGCCGACATAGGTCAAATTCTTCTGGATGCCGCGCCGGTCTTGGCACAGCTTCAGGATGCTGCCGAGATATTCGTCGGGCACGTAAATGACCGCCTCAATCCACGGCTCGCTGATCACCTTGATCTTGTTGGGCTCGGGCATGTCGGCGGGGTTGTGCAACTCTATATGCGTCGTGCCCGCAGGATCGGGATGGGTGAGTTCGATCTCATACACCACGCTCGGCGCGGTGGTGATGAGGTCGAGGTCATATTCGCGCATCAGCCGCTCCTGGATGATCTCCAGATGCAGCAGCCCGAGGAACCCGCAGCGGAAGCCGAATCCGAGGGCAGCCGAGGTTTCCATCTCGAATGAGAAGCTCGCATCGTTGAGCCGCAGCTTGCTGATGCTCTCGCGCAATTTCTCGAAATCGGCGGCATCGACCGGGAACAGGCCGCAGAACACCACCGGCTGAACTTCCTTGAAGCCGGGCAGCGCCTCGGCGGCGGGGCGTTTGGCGTCGGTGATCGTATCGCCGACGCGGGTCTGCGCGACTTCCTTGATTTGCGCGGTGATGAAGCCGATTTCGCCGGGGCCGAGATCGGTCAGTTGCTCGATCTTCGGGCGGAAACAGCCGACGCGATCGACCAGATGGACGGTGCCGGCCTGCATGAACTTGATCTGCTGGCCCTTTTTGAGGACACCCGCCATCACGCGGACGAGGATGACGACGCCAAGATAAGGGTCGTACCAGCTGTCGACCAGCATCGCCTTGAGCGGGGCTTCGGCATCGCCCTTGGGCGGCGGAATCCGTGTGACGACGGCCTCCAAAACTTCGGCGATGCCGATCCCGGCTTTGGCGCTGGTCAGCACCGCCTGGCTCGCGTCGAGGCCGATGACTTCCTCGATCTCGGCCTTAACCTTGTCGGGGTCAGCGGAGGGGAGGTCGATCTTGTTGATGACCGGCACAATTTCATGGTCATGCTCGATCGACTGATAGACGTTGGCGAGCGTCTGCGCCTCGACGCCCTGTGCGGCGTCCACCACGAGCAGTGCGCCTTCGCACGCGGCCAAACTCCGGCTGACTTCATAGGCGAAATCGACGTGGCCCGGCGTGTCCATCAGGTTCAGCGTATATTCGATCCCGTCCTTCGCCACATAGCGCAGGCGCACGGTCTGCGCCTTGATCGTGATCCCGCGTTCCTTCTCGATATCCATGTTATCGAGGACTTGTTCGGACATCTCGCGGTCGGAGAGACCGCCGGTCGCCTGGATCAAGCGATCGGCGAGCGTCGATTTGCCATGGTCGATATGGGCGATGATGCTGAAATTGCGGATGTTCTGAAGAGGGGTCACGTATTCGCCCGGGTTCGTGCTGAAGAGGATGCGCGTCGCCATAGCATCGCACGCCCGCCCGCACAAAGCCCGCCCGCACCGATGCAAAGGGTCCTGTTCCTGAAACCGCGAATCGCGTAATCAACGCGAACAACGATTCACAGGCAGGGGGCAGTAATAGTGGCGAAACTACGGTTTGGGGCAACGACGGCCATCGTCTTGGCACTGGTTTCGACGGAAGCGCAGGCACAGCGTCTCGCCAAGCCGTCGGGCGCACAGAAGCTGCAGGAGGCGACGATGAACGACGTGCCGCGCTGCGCGCGCAAGCACGGCACGATTTCGATCGTCGATGGCGATGATTCGCGCGGCTGGACGCAATATAATCTGGCACCGCCGCAGAAGCTGCTGAAGGTGCTCGTTGCGCGCTCGGGCTGCTTCAACCTGGTCGATCGCGGCAGCGGGCTGCAGGCGGCGCAGCGCGAGCGCGACATCGGCGGCAACCTTGGATTGCAGCGCGGCTCGAATGTCGGTCAGGGCCAGATCAAGGCAGCCGATTATGTGCTGCAGGCCGAAGTGCAGGGTGCGAACAGCAATGCCAGCGGCAGCGGCGTGGCTGGCGGGCTCGGCGGTTTGATCGGCGGACCGATCGGCGGGATCGTCGGCGGCATCCGCAGTCGCAAGATGGAGGCGAATGTCGTCCTGTCGATCACCAACGTCCGTACGACCGAGACGCTGGCAACGCAGGATGGCTATGCCGCGAAGAACAGCCTCAGCTTTGGCGGCGGCGGCGGCGTGTTCGCCGGTGTCGCGGGCGGCGGCGCGATCGGTGGCGGTTACGACAATACCGACATCGGCCGGATCGTGACGCTGGCGTTCATCCAGGCCTATTCCAAGCTGGTCAACGAGCTCGGTTACGTGACCCCGGGCGACACCGGCACCGCCGAGGCCGCGCCGGCCAAGACCTTCACCGCGCAGGGGCCGCTTGCGCTGCGCTCCAGCGCGAGTGCTTCGGGCCGCGTGCTACGCACCTTGGCCGCCGGATCGATCGTCTATCCGACCGGCAACAAGAACGGCCTGTGGTGGGAAGTCGCCGACGAAAACGACAATGTCGGCTGGGTGATCAACACCAAGCTCGCGCCGTCGCGCTGACCGGAGCGGCGAGGGCACTGGCGGCGACGCGGTCGGCGGGGTAGTGTGGCGTCATTCTTTCAGGAGAAATTGCCATGAAGTTCACCGCCCCGCTTGCCGCTGCCGCCGTCGCGCTCTTGGCGGCTGTCCCTGCCAATGCCGCGCTGAAGGTCGGCGACAAGGCACCCAACTTCACCACCGAAGCTGCGCTTGCCGGCAAGACGCATCCCTTCTCGCTCGCCGCGGCGCTCAAGAAGGGGCCGGTGGTGCTGTACTTCTTCCCCGCTGCCTTTACCTCGGGCTGCACCGCCGAGGCGCACGCCTTTGCCGAAGCTGCCGACGATTTCGCCAAGCAGGGTGCGACGCTGATCGGCCTGACCGCAGGCAATGCCGAGCGGATCAAGGAGTTTTCCTCGGTCGAATGCCGCGACAAGTTCCCGGTCGGGCTCGCGACGCCCGCGACGATCTCGGGCTATGACGTCGCGTTGCCGCAAAAGGCGGGGTGGACCAACCGCACCTCTTACGTGATCGGCAAGAATGGCAAGATCGCCTATGTCCTGTCCGAGATGCAGCCCGCCGGGCATATCACCGGCACCCTCGCGGCGGTGAAGGCGCTGAAGGCGAAGGGCTGATTCAGCCTAGCAACCCCGCCGCCTCGATCGCCGCCAGTGCGGCGGCGAGGCGGGCGGGGCCTTGGCCGCCGACGACGGCATAGCGCACGCCGCGCCGATCGAGTTCGCCGCGCGACAGATCGAAGAAGCGCTGGCGCTCGGCCGCACTGCCGAACATCCGCGTGCCGTCGTCGATCCACGGCAGATCGATATCGAGCAGCAGATACAGGTCCGCCGTGCCGTGCCACGTATCGAACCACGCATCGCGCGTGCCGAACAGCATGTCGGCCCATACCGCCGTCATCAGTGGGTCGGTATCGAGGAACAGCGGGTCGGCACCGCGCGCCAGCGCCGCGCGCGTCATCTGGTCGTGGGTGCGCGCGATCTCGACCAGATCGGCCATCGTGAAATCGGTGCCGTGCGTCTCGGCGAAGGTGCGGCCGTATTCGGGGACGAAGACCGTATCGCAATGCGCGGCGAGGCGTTCGATCAGCGTCGATTTACCCGTGCTTTCGGGTCCGTGGAGGCAGATCGTGGTCACGCAGCCGCCGCCTGCCGCCGCTCCGCCGCCCGCCAGTCGAGCAGCCCCCAGATCGCGAGGCCGAGGAAGATCGCGTAGAGCAGCATCGTCAGCCACAGTCCCTTTGCCGCATATAGCCCGACCGACCCGATATCGACCGCGATCCACAGCCACCAATTCTCGATCGCGCGCCGCGACATCAGGATTTGCGCGGCGACGCTGGTGATGGCGAGTGTTGCATCGGCCCAGGGAAAGGCCGCGTCGGTGAAGCGGTTCATGCCGTAACCCCATAGGGCCGATGCGGTGAGGCAACCGATTGCCCACCAGGCGCGGTCCCGGTTGCTCAACCGGACGACGGTGATTGCTCCGGCCTGTGCGCGATTTCGCGACCAGTTCCACCAGCCGTAAAGCTGCACGACGAAGAAAAAGAGCTGCAGGATTGCGTCGCTATACAACCGCGCATCGAGGAAGATCCGGCTATAGAGCGCGACCATCGCCAGCCCGAACGGGTAATTCCAGATGCTGCGCCGCACGACCAGCGTGACGTTGGCGATGCCCAGCAGGAAGGCGGCGATCTCTAAACCGGACATTGCCCATGCGTTATCGGGAGATGGCGGCCGATAGAAATGCTATTTTTGGCGGAGCGCACGGGGCGCACAGCAAAAAGGCCGCCCGGTTGCCCGGACGGCCCTTTCGTACCGTGTCGAATCGATCAGAAACCGATCTTGATCGACGCGCGATAGCTCTGGTTCGACACGTCGCCGCGGCCGATCGTGGTATCGGCCCCGAGCGAGACGCTCAACTTGCGCGTGCCGTACGAGATGCCACCGGCGACTTCGGCCCAGTTAAGGTCCTGGTTCGTCAGTGCGAAGATCGCATTCGGACCGTTGCCGCCTGCGAAATTCGCTCCGAACACGCCCGCGCGATCGTGGAACTCGTGGACGTAATAAGCCGACAGGTAGGGCTTGATCTTCTTGCCGCCGCTGACGACCAAACCGGCCAGACCCTGAACGCTGCCATAATTGCGACGGTCATACCGCAGGGCCGGGCCGCCGCCGCTTTCACTGTAACCGCCGAACGCAAGGCGGCTGGCGCGGAGCGCAAAGCGTGGCGCCACCGACAGGCTGTGGAGGGCGAGCGGCGTGCTGACCCCGAATTCGCCGGCCAGCGCCTGCGATTCGTTTTGCCCGGTCAGCGTGAACGTCGACCCCACGATGCTGACGTTGCGACGCGTGTTGGTGTAGAAAATGCCGATGCTGGCCTGCCCGTCGAGCACGACGCCGCGGCTGACCTTCACCTTGCCGTAGACGGTGCCCTGATAGAGTTCACCCTTGGCAGTTTGCGCGGCCGTCGTGGTCCCGTCGACATTGGTGTAGGACAAAGCGAACCCGAGCGCGGCGTTATTGCCGACCTCGGTTTCGATGCCACCTGCGACATAATAGCCGTTGAACTGGTCGCGGCCGCCAAGCGGGACGGCGGTCGCCATCGGGCGGCTGTCGCCGTCAAGATAGCCGGCGGCGATGAAGGCTCCGGTGCCTTCGGGCAGGCGGGTGGTCTGGCTGACTTCGGCGCTGGCGATCCCGTTGGTCCCGCGTGTCACGTCCATCCCCGACGCGCGAGCCGTGGCGACCTGCAGCGGATTTCCGATAATCGCGAGCGTGCCGTCGAGGTTGCCCGGTTGAAGTGCGGTGAGCCGTTGTTCGGTAAAGCGCAAGGAATTGTCCATGACGAGCGTACCGAGAGCGCGCTGCAACGTCTGGTTGCGCGGGGCGAGGCCGTCGAGCGTCGACTGGATCGTCGCTGCGTTCTGCAGATCGAGCGGGCCGTAGATGTCGAGATAGCCCCCGCTCGCGCGGTTCTGATCGAGCAATTGCGCATAAGCGCGCTGCACCGGCGAACTACCGACGACATTGGCATAGAGCCCGGCGTCGATCGTAGCGGTGATGGCATTTGCGGTGTAGGTCAGGCGCGGCGTCAGGATCGCGCTGAACGCGCCTGGTGTCGCGAAAGCGCCGGTTACGCCGCCGGCTGCAGTCAGGATCGTGTAGACATTGCCTGCGCGGAGCGTGTCGGGCGAGAAGCTGAAGCCGATCACGCCACCGACATTCGCCGTGCCCGTGCTGCCGCCGGTTCCGGCAGTGGCAACGATACGGTCCGACACGCCATTGGCGCCGAGGTCGACCAGATAGCGGCTGCCAGAGGCCAGAATCACATTGCCGTTGAAGGTCAGCGTGCCGATCGATCCGGCATTGCCCGAGGCACCGGGCGAGATCGTGCCGAGCACGCTGGTGAAGAACGGCGTGCTGATCGTACCGGTGCCGTTTAGGCCGCCGGCCTGCAGCAGATAGTCACCCGGCGTGGTCAACCGCCCGTTGACCTGCATCGTGCCGGTCATCTGCATGATGTCGATCAGGCTGGTCAGCGACCCGGTCGAGTCGATGTTCAGACGTGCGCCGGCACCCGCAAGCGTAAGCCGGTCGATCGTGACCGTCGAATTGAGCGTGGTCGCGCCGGTGGCGGCCAGTGTCACGTCGAAATAGCGCCCGATCGCGCCGGTCGTGCGCACCGGATCGATATTGTTGGGTACGAAATTGGTCGCACCGGGCAAGCCGTTGGCAATTGTGGCAGCGGGAAGCGCCTGTGCGCCTGCCGTCGCCTGACTTTGCAACTCGGCGGCGACGCCCGTCTCGGTGCCGAGCGCACCGCCGTCGGGCCGCGTCATCGTCGCCGTCGCGGCGTCGTTGCCAAGCCCAGCCGTCCCGATCGGATTGGTGTTCAAGGTCTCCACCCCGGTCGCGACGTTCAGGCAGTCGCTCAACGTCGGGTTCTGGAAGCAGATCTGGCCGAACTTGCCACTCACATCGGTCGTCGTGCCGCCGGGGCTGGTGGGGACGCCATTCACCAACTGACCATTGGGCCCGATGATCGTGTAATTGGGATCGATGTTCGTGACCCAGCGGCTCGCATCGGTCCAGTTTCCGTCGCCGGCCAGCGCGCTGACATAGCGATACGGATTGTTCGCCGCGATGTAGTCCCAATACAGATACAGCGGCTGATAGAAGCTGTTCGAGCCATAGCCATTGGCTGGCGCCGCATTGTAGAAGCGACTGAATCCACCCGACAGCACGCCCAGAATGACCTTTCTGGAGAAGGCTGCGTCAAGGATCAGCGGTCCGCCTGAATCGCCAGGAGCGGTGCCACCTTCGTTGGGCAGTGCGTTGTCGCGGAAGCTGTTGAAATCGTACGGACTGGCTGCTGCGGTTCCGCGGCGTGGATCGTCGAAATCGATCCAGTAGAGATTTTGCGGGAGAGCACCGGGCGCCGTGCCGAAAATGAAATTCTGGAAATCATCCAGCGAGGCCAGCCCGCCCAAGAAATTCTCGGCGACGCGACGGCGATAATCGATCCCGCCATTCGCGCCCGTCTCACCGGTGCCGTTGTTGCCATACCCCGTGATCGCGACGTGATAGCCAGTGCCGCTCGCCCCAGCCGTAGTGGGCGCGGGGAGCGCCGAGAACAGCAGCGCCCAGGTTGGGATGCCGCGAGTGGGCGTATCGAGCGAGGCAACCGCAACATCGCCGTACAGGAAACCATTGCCCGGCTGGGTCGACAACGGATTATAGACGACGCTGTTCACCGTATAAAAATTTTCGGCGATGCTGGTGGTATTGGCTGCGCGGCCCGTCACCCCGAACAGCCAGTTGCGCAGCGGGCTGGTCCCGGCAGGTGCGCCGGGCAGGGTCGAATTGTTCGACGCGTTGAAGCCGAAGGCGATTGCGACGCCGCCCGAGCCGGAACCATAATCGGTGGCCGGACGCGAGTTGACGCAATGCGCCGCGAACAGGACGGTCC
>JAIXZV010000144.1 GCA_027489365.1 Sphingomonadales bacterium | reverse complement strand
TGAACATTCTCGCTACGCCGCCGCGCGGTGACCACGATATCGCCGGGCGGCGGCGGAGCGGACTCGACTTTGGCGTCGGCGGTCGGCGGTGCCGCTTCGGCCGCAGGTGGCTCGGACGGCACCGGGGATCCGGCGAGCGTCGTGGAAGCGAGTAGCAGTGCAGGCAGATGCGCGAGCATGAAGATCCCCTTGTCCGGGGCTGGCTCCCCGAGTCGCCGCATAATGCCTATCAAATTGGGGGATTATCACTGCCAGTGTTTCTTGGGGGTGCGAAAGGTCGCCTTTACCGGCACGAAAAACCGCCGTTTCACCTCTTGAACAGGCGGCAAAATGAACCAGATTCACGGTGTGCGGTGCCATGACGGGCCGCACCGGGCCGATCGCGCAGCAGCGGATCATGGCCCGAAGATGCAGACTCGCTTGTGAATGAGGAGACTATCCATGCGTCAGGTCGATTTGACCCCCTACCGCCGCTCGACCGTCGGTTTCGACCGCTTGTTCGATATGCTCGAGGCCAATGCGCGCCAATCGAGTGCGGACAATTATCCGCCGTTCAACCTCGAACGGCTGGATGGCGAGCATTTCCGCATCACCCTCGCCGTCGCCGGATTCTCGCGCGACGAGATCGAGATCGTGGCGCAGCAGAACCTGCTCCAGGTGAAAGGCCGCAAGGACACGCCGGAGAATAACACCGGTTCCTTCCTCCATATCGGCATCGCGAATCGCAACTTCGAACGCCGGTTCGAACTCGCCGATTTCGTCCGTGTTGAGGACGCGCGGCTGAACGACGGGCTGCTGACCATCGATCTGGTGCGCGAAGTGCCCGAGGCGATGAAGCCGAAGACGATCCCGATCAAGACCGGCGCGCCGCTGGTTGCGGTCGAGGATGCGACGGAAGCACAAGCGGCGTAACCGCACGCTTGCTGGGGCGCCCGGAGCGATCCGGGCGTCCTTTTATTTTGCGCGACGCGCGTGGGCGATCAGTCCTTCTTATCGTCCGCTTTATCGTCGATCGCGCTGTTGATGATCGATTCGACCGCCGCATCGCCCAATCGCCGCGCCGTTTCCAAAGCAGCGCGCGGGGTCAGCGATACATCGACATCGGCAGGCCCCTGGACGTGGACGGCATTGTCGCCTGCTGCGACTTCGCTCGCTTCGTCTTGTACCGGTTTTTCACCCACGCATGATGTCCTGCCCTAATCGACATCAACTTCTCATATTCCGTCTGTCGGCACAAACGGATCATTCCGTGGGTTTTTCGTTACTTGATCGAAATGTCGTAAATTATACGAGCCGCGATTGCCGTACTGCCGCCCCAATAAAGCTGGCGAACAACGGGTGTGGATCGAACGGCTTGCTCTTCAATTCCGGATGGAATTGCACGCCGACGAACCACGGATGATCGGGCCGCTCGACGATTTCGGGCAGCATTCCATCGGGCGACATGCCGCTGAATACCAGGCCGCCTTTTTCCAATGCTTCGCGATACGCTGTGTTCACCTCGTAGCGGTGGCGGTGACGCTCGGAAATCTCGGTGCTGCCGTAGATGCTGGAGACGACCGAATTGCCGTCGAGCTTGGCGGCATAGGCACCGAGCCGCATCGTGCCGCCCAAATCGCCACCGGCTTCGCGCGTCTGGACGCCCTCGGCGGTCATCCACTCCGTGATCATGCCGACGACCGGTTCATCGGTCGGGCCGAATTCGGTCGAAGAGGCGGCGGGGATGCCGGCCAGGTCTCGCGCGCCTTCGACGCACGCCATCTGCATCCCGAAACAGATGCCGAAATAGGGAATGTCGCGTTCGCGCGCGAAGCGGACGCTGGCGATCTTGCCCTCGGCACCGCGTTCCCCGAACGCACCGGGGACCAGGATGGCGTGCATCGGCTCGAGCCGCGCGGCAATGTCGCTATCGGGGCCTTCGAACAACTCGGCGTCGATCCATTCGACGTTGACCTTCACCTTGTTGGCGATGCCGCCGTGCACCAGCGCTTCGTTGAGCGACTTGTAGGCGTCCTGCAGGCCGACATATTTGCCGACCACACCGATCGTCACCTCGCCCTCCGGATTGGTCAGCCGGTCCATGATGTCGGTCCAGCGCGACAGATCCGGCGCGCCGCCGGGCAGGATACCGAAGGCGTTCAGGACCGCATCGTCGAGCCCCTGTTCGTGATACTGCACTGGCACCGCGTAGATGCTCTTGGCGTCGAGCGCGGGGATCACCGCTTCCTTCGGCACGTTGCAGAACAAGGCAATCTTGGCGCGGTCGCTCTCGGGCAGCGGTTGTTCGCAGCGGCACACCAGCACGTCGGGCTGCACGCCCAGCGCGGCGAGTTCGCGGACCGAATGCTGTGTCGGCTTGGTCTTCAATTCGCCCGCAGCCGCAATGTATGGCACCAGCGTGACGTGAATGCTGATCGAATTACCGCGGCCGAGATCATTGCGGAGCTGCCGGATCGCTTCGATGAAGGGCAGCGATTCGATATCGCCGACCGTCCCGCCGATTTCGCACAGCACGAAATCGAGATCGTCGGTTTCCGCCTGCGCGAATTCCTTGATCGCGTCGGTAACGTGCGGGATCACCTGCACCGTTGCGCCGAGATAATCGCCGCGCCGCTCGCGCGTGATGATCTGCTGATAGATTCGGCCCGAGGTGATATTGTCGGATTGCCGCGAGGCGACGCCGGTGAAGCGTTCGTAATGGCCGAGATCGAGATCGGTTTCCGCTCCATCGTCAGTCACATAGACTTCGCCATGCTGATACGGCGACATCGTGCCGGGATCGACGTTAAGATACGGATCGAACTTGCGAATTCGGACGCGATAGCCACGCGCTTGCAACAAAGCCGCGAGGCTCGCCGCCATAAGACCCTTGCCGAGCGAGGAAACCACGCCGCCGGTGATGAAAATGAACCGCGCCATGGGAGCAAAGGCCTAGCGTCAAGCGGGGTGGCACGGCAAGCGTGCGACTCCGTCAATTGTGGAAAACTACGCGGCGCTGATGGCCGCGCGCGGATTATTGAGCGAGCGGCACCGAACCATTGTCGGCAGCGGGTGCCGCCTGATTCTGCAACGCGCTCTGCGCACCGGCCGAGAACGGCGCGGCATTGGGATCACCCGCCGGCGCCGCCGGTACGACCGGTGCAGTCGCGGCGGCACCGCGTGCAAGCGAGGTGTCGATCTTCGTGCTGCGCCCCTGCGCCGCCAGCACCGCCAGCACGATGCTGAGGATGATGAACGACGCCCCCAGGATCGAGGTCGCGCGCGTCAGGAAATCGGCCGCACCGCGCGCCGACATCAGGCCCGCCGGGCTCCCGCCCATGCCCAACCCGCCACCTTCGGACTTCTGCACGAGGATGACGCCGACGAGCGCTGCCGCGATCACGGCATGGACGACGAGAAGGAACTGAAAAAGAAACATGAAGCGGGCTGATTCCTTGATGCTGCGTGCAGCGACGCCGGGCACATAGGCGAGGTGCCGCGTGCGATCAACCGCCGCAACGGTCGGACGGGCCAATCGACATTTCGCCAGCGTTTTGAAACCTGACGGCATTCGGCGCGTTAGGGCTTCAGGAATATCCCTGATTGTGGGGATTTACCGCGTTATTTACGGACACCGACCGTGGCTTTAACCTCCGATCACGCCCTTTCCGAATGGATGCGAACTCTAGTGGATTATGTCCGGTCGGGTGAACCCGATCTGACCAATCGCCAAATGGCGCTGCTGCTCGTCGTCTATCTCAAACCGGGCCCGCATACGGTACGCGGATTGGCCGCGATGCTCAACGTATCGAAGCCGGTTGTCACGCGCGCCTTGAACAGGCTCGGCACCCTGGGCTATCTGCGCCGCCAACGCGACGATAACGACAAGCGTAACATCTTCGTCGCGCGTACCGCCGAGGGGGCAGAATTTCTTGACGACTTCGGACAGTTCATCGGCGACAGCACGCCTCATGCCCCAGCAAAAGGGCGCAGCGCACCCGCACGCGCCGTCGGCAGCGCCGCCGCGTAACAGCTTTGCATTGATGGGGGCGTCGGTTCCGCTCGACCCGTTGCACAATGCGGTACGGCCCGATCTCGCCGATGTGCGCTTGGCCGACCGCGTGTTCGCGCCGCATTATGCTGCCTCCGTGCCGCGCATCGTCGTCGCGGCAACCCCGTTGCGGCAGGGCTCCGACATGGCGTCGAATGCGTTGGCGGAGTTGGTGGTCGGCGACGTGTTCGAAGTGCTCGAATTCGCCAAGGGCCGCGCTTGGGGGCGCGCTCCGGGGCACGATCTGGTCGGCTATGTCGATGCCGACGCGCTTTCCTGGCCCGGCAAATGAGCGTCACACTCTTCATCGATGGTGCCGCGGGCACGACCGGCCTCGAAATCGGCGAACGGATGGCGGGTCGCAGCGATGTCACGCTGATCGAACTCGACGATTCGCGGCGCAAGGATAGCGCCGCTCGCGCCGAGGCGCTCAACGACAGCGATTTCGTGATTCTGTGCTTGCCCGACGATGCCGCGCGTGAGGCGGTCTCGCTGATCACCAATGATCGCACGCGCGTGATCGACGCATCCACCGCGCACCGCACCGCCGATGGCTGGACCTATGGGTTCCCCGAGCTTGAGCCGTTCCAGACGGCGGCGATCGCGGACGCCAAGCGCGTCAGCAATCCCGGTTGCTATCCCACCGGGTTCCTTGCGCTCATTCGGCCATTGGTGCGCGCAGGGC
>JAIXZV010000239.1 GCA_027489365.1 Sphingomonadales bacterium | reverse complement strand
CGCCTCAAGCAGCGCGGCTTGCGTCTTGGGCGGCGTGCGGTTGATTTCGTCGGCGAGCAGCAAATCGGTGAAGATCGGCCCGCGCGTCAGCGTGAAGGTGCTGGTCTGGAAGTTGAACAGGTTCGCGCCGATGATATCGCCCGGCATCAGATCGGGGGTGAACTGGATGCGCCCGAAATCGAGCCCGATCACGCGCGCAAAACTCCGCGCGAGCAGCGTCTTGGCGGTGCCCGGCGGCCCTTCGAGCAGCACATGCCCACCCGCGAACAGCGCGACCAGCAGGATATCGACCGTCGCCTCCTGCCCGACAACGGCCTTGCCGATCTCGCCACGGATATCCACGGCGAGCGCCTTGACGTCTGCTACATTCACCGTGACTTCTCCCATAACCATTGGTGCAGCGCTTGCGCCGCTTGCAGCATCGCGCGCGGATCGGTGGCGGCCCGCGCCTGTTCGGCCAGTTCGGTAAAGCGCGCGCGGCCGTTCAAAGCATCGAGATAGCGATCGAGCGCCTGATCGCGCAGCCGTCCGGGCACGCCGAACACGCCCTTCGCCCGCTCGCGCACCAGATCGGCATAGCGCGGGCCGAGCGCGCGGTGCCGCCCAGCCTTGCGCACCAGCGCGGCGGTATTGTCGATCAGCGCAGTCTTGCCGAAGGCGATCGCGCGCGCGCGCCGCCGGGTTGCCCCGAACCGCGCGGTCGCCTGCACACCCGCCAGCAGCACCGCGATCGCGATCGCCAGCGTCATTGCCAGGAACGGCGGGTCGAACGCCAATTTCAACGGGCTGGGCGCATGACCGAGGCCGTTGAGCGTCACGTCGAACCAGATCGCCTTCGCACCGGTCGAATTCAGGAAATCGAGCAGCTCCAGCGCCGCGCGCGCCTGATCGGCATCGCGCATCCCGATATTCGACAGCAGGTCCGGGTCGGCCAGCACGTAGAACGGCTGCTCACCGATCTGGCCGAGTACGATATGCCCCTGGTCATCGGTAATCAGCGGCTTCAGATCGGCGCCGCTGATCGTCTGCACCGGCTTAGGCCCGCGAAAGCGCAACGCTGCGGGCATCCAAGACAGCGCCACCAACGGCCGCCCCCCGCTCGAATAGCGCCGCGTCTTCAACTGGTTGCGCGGCGCGAGCACTTGATCGTCTTCGAGCGTGCTCTTCAAACCGGCAAACCGCACCCAGCCCCGGTGGGCGGGATCGGGGACGGTTTCCCATTTCGGCAGGATCACCAGCGTCGGCTTGCCTTGCCGCGCCAGGATCGCCTTGGTCATGTCGGTCGCGCCGGCTTCGGGGGTCAGCACGACCAGATCCTCGGTATCAAGCTTGCGCGGATTGCGCACGATCTGGGGATTGCGTCCGGTCGCCGCAGCCAGCCGCACGATCCCGCTATAGCCCACCGCCGCATTCGACAGCGCGTGCGCGCCCCCATTGCGGCCCGAACGCAAATCGGGCGCGTACGCCCCGAGCACGAGCATGGCGACGAAAGTGGCGATGCCGACCGCGATCAGGATCGCAATGGTGCGGGTCGTGAAAGCGCCCCCGCCACTTGCTCCTGATGCTGTACCGATCGCGACGTCGCTCATGCGCGCCACGTACCCGGCAGTGCGAAATCGCTGTAAGCGGCGCGCGCACCGGCCCAATCCTGCGCATCCACCGGTCGCCCGCCGAAGAGGCTACGCTCGACCAACCGCGCGATCCCGGCGAACAGGTCGCGCGCGGGCGGCGGCAGCGCTTCGGACGCGCTCAATTCACGGCTGGTGAGTGCGGGCCGCACCAGGCGCGGGCGGCGCCGTGCAATGTCGTCGATCGATCGGAACAGCAGATGGTGCACCGCCTCGGCATAGCGCCCCGCCGCCGCCATCGCATCGGCCTCACGCAGCCACTCGCGCGCCGGCGCTGCCTCGGGCGCCCATGCTTCTTCTTCCGCGACCGCCGTGGCGCGCAAGCCGATCCGCGTCGGCATCCGCCATTCGCCGTAGCGGATGCGCTGATAGACACCCCACAGGATCAGCACGACGACGACCGCGACCAATCCCCACAGAAAGATCCGGGCAAACGGCCAGTTTGGCATGAAGGCGTCGATCCAGCGGAAGAAACGCCCGATCGGCTCCAGCGCGTGCCCGAGCCATTTGATAAACTGCAGCAGCCATTCGGGTGGTCGCGGCGGGGGCGGCGCGCGTTGCAGCGTGAACTGCACGGTCGGATCGGCCTTGAGCGCGGCATGGGCGGCGGTGAACCGGTCGGTGGCGGTTGCCACCTGCTGCGCTGTCCCCCCGCTCACGTGAATGTCCCCTGCAGCATATGGCGCTAGCGACCTGAGATTAAAGCAAGTCGGGGGCGACGCAATTGCCAAAATGCGCTGGACAGCCACGCGACGCCCCGGCACACTTCATTCCAAAGAGCGGGGGCGAGATCATGGTCAGCATTGCAGACGTGGCGGATCGCCGCATGTCGATCGGGCGCGTATTCGGCCGCGCCTTCGGGACGCTCGGCGCGCATCCCGCGCTGATGTTCGGCATTTCCTTCCTGTTCGGTGCGCTGCCCGGCTTGCTGCTCAATTTCGGCCTGCAAGGGGTGCGGCCCTCCCCCGAAGCGCCGTTCAGCGCCGCCACGGTGCTGTTCTCGGTGGTCGCCGGTCTGCTGTCGATCGCCTTTTCGATCCTGGCGCAAGGCGCGCTG